>NZ_JANDBC010000001.1:1960000-2175423 GCF_024320785.1 Gracilimonas sediminicola | reverse complement strand
ATAGGTTGCCATCACTACACCTCCGTCAGCCGCTATTCCAAATAAGGCGATGAATCCCACCCACACAGCCACACTTAAGTTCACGGTTCCCATTTGAAACAGATCCCGAAGATTTTGACCAAATAGATCAAAATTCAGAAACCATCCCTGACCGTAGAGCCAAACAAGTAGAAATCCCCCCGCCCAGGCCACAAAAATGCTACTGAAGATCATGGATGTAGTAGCCACAGACCGAAATTGGAAATACATGATCAGGAAGATAATGACCAGCGCAATAGGCAAAATAATGCTTAGCCGTTTCTCAGCTCGTACCTGATTCTCATAGTTGCCCGCGAATTCAAAATTGATACCTGCGGGAACCGCTATGTTACCGGAGTTCACACTCTCTTCAATAGCACGTCTGGCATTTTCTACCACTTCAATTTCAGCAAAGCCATCTAACTTATCGAAGATTACATAACCCACCAGGAACGTATCTTCGCTTTTGATAGCTTGTGGTCCTTGGCGGTATTTGATCTCAGCCAGTTGTGAAAGAGGTACTTGAACACCCGTCTTGGTGGGAACCAAAAGTTCATTTAAAGCCTCAGGGTTATCTCTTAACTCGCGGGCAAAACGAACACGAATAGGGTATCGCTCGCGCCCTTCAACGGAGGTTGAGACTGCCATCCCACCCACACCCATCGACATAAATTGCTGCACGTCTTGAACGGATAACCCGTAGCGGGCTAACTGTTCCCGGTTCCAATGAACTTCCAAATAGGGTTTACCAACAATACGTTCCGCAAATACCGATGAAGCTTTTACGCCTTCAGCATTCTTCAGGACATCTTCTAATTGTAAACCAAAATTTTCGATTTCTTGAAGATCACTTCCCTTTACTTTGACACCCATAGGGGCTCTCATGCCAGATTGCAGCATCACCAATCGTGTTTCAATGGGTTGAAGTTTTGGTGCCGAGGTAGTTCCGGGAATCCGTGCGGCGGCTACAATTTCATCCCAGATATCATCCGGGGAGTGAATATGATCGCGCCACTGGCGAAAATACTCACCGTTTTCATCCGGAATCAGTTCTCCATCTTCATCTCTTACAAACTCCCCTGAATCATTGACCTCGAATCGCATCCGTCGGCCATTTTCATCCGTTTTGTATTCCGATTTATATTGAATCACATTTTCGAACATGGAGATAGGTGCCGGGTCCAAAGCTGATTCAGCCCGGCCCATTTTTCCAACAACCATTTCAACTTCCGGTATGGAGTTAACAGACAGGTCTATTTTACGCATCACGTCTTCTGCCTCTTCTACACCGGCGTGAGGCATCGTAGTAGGCATTAAAAGGAAAGCTCCTTCATCCAGGGCGGGCATAAATTCTTCACCCAGTCCTGGAAAAGCTTCGGACGCTGAAGTCCAAACGGATGTTTCGCTTATATCAACCCCGACCGTATTAAAGCTTTTGGCTACAAATCCAAAGGTAGTTGCAAAGCCCAGCCAAATTACCACCCCAAAAATCACGAAAAAGGATGGAAGGGTTAGAAAAATCTTTTTATGATCCAGACACCAACTAATAATGGGTTGATAATATTTGATGATGAGCCAGAAGGTGGCAAGAATAAGGGCGATCACTAAAACGATAAAAAACAAATTACCTGCAAAAGAGACCGATGGCCCAAAAGGAAGCCAGTATTCTGTCAGTAGCCAGGTTACTACCACTACAGAAAGTACGTTGTTGAGAATTGGAATTCGTTTGTGATATTCTTCGCCTAAAAAGAATCCCACGCCATTGATTAGTCCGAAGCCCATGATCAACAGACCACCCCAACCTGAAACAGTCAACATGGCAATGAATCCTCCGATCACCAGTAAACCGTTCCAGCTCAGTTTCAATTTCCGATTGTTGATCTTTAACCCAAAGAACCAATGGGCAAAGGGTGGGATCAGTGTGATTGTAATGATAATGGAAGCAATCAGCGCGAAGGTTTTAGTGTAAGCCAATGGTTTGAATAGTTTCCCTTCGGCAGCGATCATCGTAAAGACCGGGAGAAAACTCACAATGGTGGTGGTTATGGCCGTCAATACAGCCCCGGCTACTTCAACAGTAGCATTGTATATAACTTCCAGAAGTGATTCATCTTCCTCCATTTCTTCCAAATGCCGGAGCATATTCTCAGAAAGGATGACTCCCATATCCACAATGGTACCAATGGCAATAGCGATTCCGGAAAGGGCCACAATGTTAGCATCCACACCAAAATACTTCATGGCAATGAAGGTCATGAGTACAGCGATGGGGAGCATTGCAGAAATTAACACCGAAGTTCGCAGATTCAGTACCATTATAACGATCACGATAATGGTAATCAGTATTTGAAGCGTGAGGGCTTCTTCTAGCGTCCCCAAGGTTTCAGAGATCAGCGTTGAGCGATCATAAAATGGTACAATGGTGACTTGAGATTCGGTTCCGTCTTCAAGGGTTTTTACAGGCAGACCGGCAGAAATCTCTTTGATCTGTGCTTTTATATTATCAATTACCTGCTGGGGATTGGCACCTTGCCGGGCTACGACTACTCCACCAACGGCTTCTGCTCCAGCCTTATCCAGTACACCTCTTCGTGGAGCCGGCCCCATACTTACGAAGGCAACGTCCTGAATTCGAATGGGCGTATTATCCACTACTTTAACCACTGCCGATTCCAAATCTTCCAGATTCTCTATATATCCAATTCCCCGAACCAGATATTCCACGTTATTCATCTCAATAGTTCGGGCACCGGTCTCGGCATTGGTTTTCCGAACCGCATCAATCACTTCAGGCAGAGTAACCCCATACGTTTTTAGTTTGTTTGGGTCGATGTCGATCTGGTACTCTTTTACGTACCCTCCAATGGAGGCGACTTCTGCCACACCTTGAGCTCCTGATAGTCCGTATTTCACATAAAAGTCTTGTATAGACCGTAACTCCTGGGGGTCCCACCCACCTGCTGGCTCTCCACTTTGATCCCTGCCTTCCAGCGTGTACCAAAATATCTGTCCTAGTCCGGTAGCATCAGGACCAAGGGCGGGCTTTGCAGTTTGAGGGATAGTGCCGGCAGGAAGCGAGTTTAGTTTTTCAAGGATGCGAGAGCGGCTCCAATAGTAATCCACGTCTTCTTCGAAAATGATGTAAATGATGGAAAGACCGGTCATGGAATTACTTCGAACGGTTTTGATACCAGGCACAGTCAGTAACTGAGTGGTCAAAGGATAGGTAACCTGGTCTTCTATATCTTGAGGTGATTGTCCTTCCCAGTCAGTGTAAACGATCTGTTGGTTCTCCCCAAGGTTGGGAATAGCATCCACAGGAACACGATCCCGAGGAAGAAAGTCAAGATTCCAATTAAAGGGAGCTACTGCAAGCCCCCAGCCTACTAAGACTAGCAAGAATAGTACAGCAACAAGCTTATTTTCCAGGAAAAACCGGATGGTTTTATTTAGCATGAGTTTATTATTTATGAATCGGTACAATTAAAAAAGCGGTCATCTCTCGATAGATATCTGAGACCTTGAAGCCTTTTTTTTACAATAGATAGTACAAGAATCAAGGTTCCTGACGTTACAGGAATGACTTTAGTGGAGAAATGATATACCGGTCCCTAAATCAGAAAGGACTCGTTGGCTAAAAAGATGGGAGGTGGTGAATAGGAATCCGAAGTTTGAATAGCGTGATAGTCGGATTCAGATTGGTTCGTGTGATCTTCCGCAATTATCTGGACTACAGCCAGAACCTTGACTTTCACTTTTTGAAATAAAGGAGCTTCGGTCTTAACTGATAATTCCTCAACAGAGCAGGCACAAACAATACCAAGATCTTGATCTTCATTGGTTTCAGTATGATGTTGGTGTTCCGGTACTTCGGCAAACTCAACAGTCATTGGGCAATCTTCAGCATGTTCACTTTGAGCCTGCATATGGATTCCCATTTCCTGCAACTCTTCACATAGTTCATTTGACATAGCATGAAGTCCGGTTGGAACCGAAACCCCAATCAGGATACTCAGACTGAGCACTGATGCAATAAAGCGATATGTTAGAGAAATTTTCACGTTTCAAGTATATGTAATTAATTCTATCCATGAAAGATGGAACATAATTCGATAAACAAAATCCATAATTAGACAAATTTCAAATATTCTGTTGAACTAATTATGAGTCTAACCCAATTTTAAACGAAATTTATTGTCTTATCTCAAAAGTATCGTAAACGAATTATGTTATAAATCTATATCTAATCAACACTTTCAAAAATTCACTTATTGCCAAGGATGTTTTTATTTTCGCCTTCAAGAGCCTTTAAAATAGGACAGTCTCCTTTAGGTCCTTCCCCAGCACAAGAATCAATTAAATCTACTAGGGTATTCTTTATTCGTTGTAGGTCTTCGATCTTTTCCACCACATCTTGGTATTTTTCTTGCGCTTCACTTTTGATCTCTGAACAAGTAGTGTCCTCATCAATTCGTAGTTCCAGCAGTTCCTTGATTTCACTCAGTGTAAACCCCAACTCTTGCGCCCGTTTGATAAATTTAATTTGATCAATGTGCCGCTGCGTAAATATACGGTAACCGGAACGCCTTCGGTCAGGTTTTGGAATGAGACTGCGTTTTTCGTAATAACGGACGGTTTCCTTATCTACTTTTGCACGGCGAGCTACTTCACCAATTTTGAAAGTGGTGATGTCTTGATACTTTTCATTCTGGTTTTCTCTCATCATTTCACTGACTTCTATTATACGTTTAACAAACCACTCAATTATTAAGAAAAGCCGGGCATAATACCCGGCTCATTAATTACTAATTGTTATTCTTTCTTTTCCATAATTTTACCACAACAGCACGTTGGGTTTTGGTTACCACCACAACTGGGTGGTGCTCCTTTAGTTACTGTTACCTCGCATCCACAATTTTCATCTGGACATTTATAAACATCTCCTTTCTTAAATGGCATGATATTTCCTCTTTTTATTCGAAACATAATTCAATACCAATTTAAGACCTGGAGTATGGTACAGAGTCAAATTAAAAATTGATAAAATTGTTTTAATCTCATATAAATTTATAAATCAGGAGAGAGCTTTCATTTTATCCTTAAGTCTTTTCACAGTCAAATGTGTGTATTTTTCCGTTACTTTCTGGCTCGAATGTCCTGCCATGTAACTTGCTTCAGCCGTGTGAAACCCTTTCTCAATCCAGGTAGTAACTGCTTGGTGTCGCATTCCATGTAAAGTACGAGAAGTTGGAATACCGGCTTCCTTACAGTAGCGTTTAAATTCCCTATACACTCTCATTCCACGAACTGGTTGACCTTTTGTATTTCCACCCGTGTAAATAAACACATAATCACTTGGACTAATCTTAGCACGAACTTTTAAATACACCTCCAGTTCTTTCTTCAATTCATTAATGATAGGAATTAACCGTTCTTTTCTACCTTTGGTGGGTGGTAGTGAAATGTAGCTAAGCTCTTCACTTTCATAGATCAGGTTTTCACCTTTTAGTCCTGAGTACGAAAGCTCAGGGTCATAAGCCGCCTCATGTTTTCGGAGACCACCAAAGAAATACAATGCTACAATCGGTTTGAACCAGTGTTGGACTAAATTAGGATCGAATTCAGGTAAGTCTTTCTTTCTGGCTAACTCATCATCGAATTTCTTAAAAAGAATTCCAAGTTCTTCCTCAGAAATCATTTTGGGTCGGGTATTTTCTCTAATTCTTGGCAAATCCTTTTTAATCTCAGGAAAGTAATCCTTCTCCACAATGTTCTTTTTCAGCAGAAACTTCCACCAAGACCGGAAATGTCGAAAGTAATAGTGCCTTGTAGCAGAAGTAATGCTCTTTTTGAAGATCACATTCTCAAAATGATAGCTCAGTACATTTGTTGGATGCACATCTGATAACTCATTTAATTCTACAAAATGATCTAAAGCTCGCTGGTAGGCTCCAATGGTTGCCGGGGAGAGATGGTTTTTTGATTTGTAGAATAATTCAATGGATTCACTAACCGTGTTACAATCAGTGGTTTCATTACTGGTGTTTCTTTGTAAAACCTTCTTAGGATTGAATCCTTTCGAAAAGGGATTGATCTTGCCTAACGATTCCAGTTTTTCGAGTTCAGTTACCATTTTCTGAGCAACGTCTTTGTGTCGGGTGCCCAATGATTTCCGAACATTCTTTTTACCCAGGTCTTCAGAGTAAAAATTCACATAGTAGTATTTACCGCGTTTGATTAGAAATGCCATAGTAGTTGCCTTCTGAATTAAAGTTCGGTAAGCGAATTCTTAATTCAGCAGCCTTTGCAAACGACCATTCCAAAATTGTACATAGTAGTGTACATAGTAGTTGGGAATGTAGGGGTATGAAAGTGTTCACTTTCGTTCCTTTGCGTTCGCTTACTTAGTGTAAGTAATTAGGCTTTTTTTTGGCTTAGAAGGGAATTGAGGGGGTTTTTACACCCTCTCAATAATTGTGGGCCCGGCAAGACTTGAACTTGCGACCAATCGATTATGAGTCGACTGCTCTAACCAACTGAGCTACGGGCCCGTTTCGTTGATTCGAAAGGGCTGCAAATTTACAAGGATTCCCGTCCAGATAAAAGCACTTTTTACCGGTTCGGCAAAACAAGAAACCCGTACAAGCTACTTCACATGCACGGGCTCTTATCCACTCATTTAGGTTAGTTCCTGGATGTTAATCCTGAATTCCCGTTGTTATTTCGGGCGTAAGGTTAACAGTGGTTTATTCAAATGCTGAGCCACAATGGCTGTGGTTGAGCCCAGAAGTATGCGGGCTATGCCGGTTCGTCCATGGGTGCTCATAACCACCATATCTGCACTGCTGTTAGCATAATCGCAGATTTCAGTATGGGCTGAGAATCCTTTCTTCACAATGCTTACAAACTTCACCGATGATGAACCGCTCTCGGTTTCCCGCACCAGCAGGTCTTCGAAATCAACACCGGTACGCTGGATAGTGAATCCTAACTCAGGATGTTTTTCGAAGTATTTGTTGATGTTACTTATCAGTGACTGATAGACGGCAGCATCATCTTCCACAGTAAATGGCATCACTTCCATACCCAGCGAATACGGTTCAATGATGTGCATCAGAGTGATACCGGCATCAAAGGCATGGGCAAAATCGAAGGCCTGAACCAGTGGCGCAACAGAGTCGCCGGAACCGTCCATCGGCACCAATATTTCGTGGATATTATTTTCAGCAAAAGAAGCACCAATACTGAGTACCGGCTTTTCGCTATACCGGATTACTTTCTCGGTAATATGACTGCGAACTTCATCCGAGTCATGCCCCCCTTTGTTACTCATAATGACCAAATCGTACTGTCTTTCATTGGCCTTATTTGCAATCACCTGCGAAGGCTTTCGCCCCACCAGGTTGATCAACTGTCCGCGATGCTCTTTCGGGATATATTCCTCCGCGATTTCATGCAGTTTGTCGTTCGCTGTTTTGAGTACTTTGGGATACAGATCCTTTTCCATATCAAACGGAACACCCAAATGCTGCATGCTTTCATCGTAATAGCTCATGAGCGGAATCACGTGGATGAGATCGACGGTGCTGTCGTACATCTCCACAAATTTAGCCGCCATTTTAACCGCTTCAAGAGAAGCTTCAGAAAAATCGGTAGGGACTAAGATATGACTGGCTTTCATGACAACCTCCTCTGTTATTAGTTGTTATCGGAAGGTCGGTATTTACTGTGAAGTTTGAATGAAGAAAAAGCTTCTATTTTCCTGGTATTTCGATCGTGGTGATTGCTTCATCATTATACATCCTAATCCTGGATTAGAACCTCAAATCCTCGCACAACCTGACATCTTCGGTAATACATCACATCATCAGAACCTGGTCATTGAAACTTGGAGCTTGGTCTTTGGGATTTATAACCCTACTCCTTCAACTCCGGCTTAATGGTAATTTGCGGCTTCTCGAGGTGCTGAATTACCTGTTCGGTGGTAGAACCCAGCAACATGCGGGAGAGTCCGGTGCGGCCGTGGGTGCTCATTACCACCAGGTCGGCATTTTCATTGGCATATTCGATGATTTCGTGGTGAGCAGCAATGGATTTCAGAATAATGGTCTTAAACCCAATACGATTTTCTTCTCCATTTTCGTGATGGACTAATGCATCCTGAAAGTCACCTTCACCATCTTCCACAGAAAAATTATATTCCTCGTAATCATCAAAAAAGCTATTCAAGCGGCCTTTTAGTCCACCATAAACAGCTTCTTCATCTACCCCGATGGTGGTTGGCTCTATACCGTGCACATCGTGAGCATACATTTCAATCACATTCAGCAGCTCAAGTTTAGCTCCGAATTTCTGGGCTACATCAAATGCTAAAGGGATGGCAGCCAGCGAGTGATTGGAAAAATCACACGGTACTACGATGGTGTTTATGTGATCGGATAACATTTTCTGGGATAACGTAAGTACCGGTGTTTTGGAGCGTCGAATTACTTTATCGGTAGCACTGCCGTGGAAGAAATCAGCGAAATGATCCCCCTTCGCACTCATTATCACCAAATCATAATTCCCTTTCTCAATTTGGCGCAGAATAGAGTCGGAGGGCTTGCGGTCTATATTTACAATGTACTCTCCGCGCTTATCTTTCTTTTTGATGTGCTCATTCGCAAAGGCACTGAGTTCCTTCCGCTGATTTTCGATGAGTTTGGGATATATGTCTTTATCCATACTCAGTGGCACCCCGATCTTATCAAAACTGTCGCCTAAATATTTTGACAAGGGTATAACATGCATCAGGTCAACAGTGCAGTCGAATTTATCTATAAAAAGATCGGCTGACTTTAATGCCGCATTGGATTTCTCGGAAAGATCGGTAGGGATTAATACGCGCTTCACATTCATGGCCACTCCTGTTTTGTTGAATTACTAACTCTAATAATAAAATAAGTTAGCGGCCGCTAATGTTCCATCTTTATTTGTCGCGGAGCCGGTCCAAACCTCCCACTAATATAACTCCAACCAACATCCCAATGATACCACCCCACACATTGGGAGCGTCGCCGGGTTTGGCACCCAACCAGCCCGGAATAAACGGTTCTGATTTGATCAGCTTATTTTTAACCGTCTCAATCTCTACCTGTTTCATCTCCTCAAAAGTAGAATCAGCATTCCTGATTTCACCGATCCGTTCAAATTCCGGCAGGTTTGTGTTTGGTGGATTTTCCATCAGCTCCTGCACCTTGGGGTGATTCATATACTCCACCTGTGTCACCTCCGCGCGTTGCACAAACTCCCGATGCTGGTACGGCCAAATCACATATAGAGACCCAATCAAAAAGCCAATTAGCACGGCTATGGTTTGGGAATGATATTTTGAAAGCAACCAGGAAAGAAATCTCGAAAAAGCAGCTAAACCAACAACAGCTCCCAGCACAAAAGGCAACAATCCAATCAAACCGTCTACAGTTTCCACACCGCCCAGCTTCCCGATTTCAGAAAGCAGGTAATCATATTTCCGCATAATAAGCAACAGGTACGAACCGGAGATACCCGGCAAAATCATGGCACAAATGGCGATACTGCCACTCAAAAATACAAAGGCCGGATGTTCAGGCGTATCGGCCGGAACCAGAGATACGATCCAGATTCCAAAGGCCATTCCCAGCACCAGCATCAATAGTTCTGTTTTAGTGAACCGCTCAAGAGCTTTAATCAAAATGTAGATAGAGCCTACAATCAACCCGAAAAAGAGTCCATACACAATTTCGGGATGGGTAAACATATACACCTGCAGCGGCACTACTTTGGTGAAAAAGGCCAGCGCTGAAAAGATCCCCAGAAACAGAAATGCCAGGAAAAAGATATGGATTTCTTTAAACGCCGCTTTCCATTTCAGCGTGAAAAAAAGCTTTATGAAATTACCGTTTACGCTTTTAATGGCATTCAACAAGCGTTCGTAAATACCCACAATCAAGGCCATGGTTCCGCCACTTACGCCCGGCACAATATCCGCCGATCCCATCAAAAAGCCCTTAAGGGCTAAAAACGGGGCTTCTTTAAAAGTGGTGGTGTCTTTGGGTGAGGTTGACGTTTGCTCCGTTTCAGTCACTACGAGCCACCCCATCCTTTTTCGCCGATAAGCGGTACAAATTTGAAATCAGCCAGTTCTTCACGCTCATATTCATTTTCGGAAACCCGTGTTATGCGCAACATCATCTGCTTGGTGTCGTCCCCCACCGGAATTACTAACCGGCCGCCAATGGCCAATTGCTGCACCAAATCGTCCGGCACAACGGGAGCTCCGGCAGTCACAACAATACCATCATAAGGCGCATAGGTGGACCACCCCAGCGTTCCGTCTCCCACTTTCAGCATGGCTCGATAGCCTAATTCGTGAAGGGCTTCCTTCGCACGGTGATAGAGCTCTTTGTGGCGTTCCACGCTGTAAACATCGGCTCCAAGTTCACACAAAACCATACACTGGTAACCGGAACCTGTTCCGATCTCTAAAATCTTTTCGCCTTTCTCAATATTGAGCAATTCGGTTTGAGCCGCTACAGTGAAGGGCTGAGAGATGGTTTGGCCCATCCCGATTGGGAGAGCAGTGTCGTTATAGGCTTTGGTGTGCAGGGCGGTGTCAATCAATTTATGCCGGGGTATCTTCCCGATAGCCATTAACACACGCTCATCTTCGATACCTTTTTTGCGTAGCGTTTCTACCAACTGCTTTCTTGGCCGGACAAATCTGCGATCTTCCTGCAAACTAACTTCCCTTTTTGTTCCCTGTTTTGTCTTTAATCAAGTATAGGCATTTGGTGTAAAAAATGAGTTAATAAATTAGCTTTTAGTTTCACTTTCCCGTCAGTGCTGTTATTTTCTGCTGAACTTTCTTAAACCTGACTTAATGATCATCGCATTATTGCAAAACCTGACATGGGGCATCGACCCTGAAATCTTTTCCATTGGCCCTATTGCACCCCGTTGGTACGGGTTGATGTTTGCCGGGGCTTTTGTATCCGGCTATTTCTTTGGGGTGAAATTGTGGAAAGACGGTGGCCGTAAAGTCGAGGAAATGGAAAGTATTCTCACCTGGGTTTTAGTGGGAACCGTGATTGGTGCCCGCCTCGGCCACGTTATTTTTTATGATCCCTCCTATTATCTGCGGAATTTAGATCAGGTGCTGGCTATTTGGAATGGCGGATTGGCAAGCCACGGTGCAGCAATCGGGATTATTGTAGCCATGTATTACCAGAGTAAAAAAGCCCCGAAAATGAGTTTCTGGTGGCTGGCCGACCGGGTTGTAATTCCCACAGCCGTGGGCGGTGCTTTCATCAGAACGGGAAATTTCTTCAATTCTGAAATTTACGGACATGCCACCGATGTCTCCTGGGGTGTTGTTTTCACCAACCTGCCCGGACCTGCCGGTACCATTCCACGCCACCCAACCATGTTGTACGAAGCCATTCTTTGCCTGCTCGTATTTGCGGTACTTTGGTACATCTACAAAAAGTATAAAGCGCATCCACCAGAAGGTTCGTTGTTTGGGATGTTTTTAATCCTGCTGTTCTCCGGTCGGTTCTTCCTGGAGTACACCAAAATTCCACAAGCTAATTTTGCCAGCGATTGGATCTTCAATATGGGGCAGCTGCTCAGCATCCCCCTCGTATTGATTGGTTTATACATCGTGCTTAAAAGAGTGGACTGGAGCAGCTATTCGACGTCTCCGGCAAATCCTTAGAAGCCAATCTGGAAATTCATGGCAATACGGTGATTTTCCAGTTCAGCTTGTTCTGGTGGAAATATATAATTCAGCCTGATCTTCGTTTGTTCTGAGGGCAGATAATTCAATGCGATCACAATCTCGTCGCTGTTTAAGGCAGGGATATCTTCAGATTGAAAACTATCCCAGCGCACTAAAAACTGTGCTTTTTCAAGAAATTTAAAACCGCCGGTAACCTGATAGCCCATGATCGTATCATCAAATTCGCCGGACTGACTGTAGTCAATCAATGCAGAAAGGAACTCTCCGCCCATAATAAATCCGCTGTTTTCAACCCGTACATCTCCTCCGAAAATTGCATACTCTCCATCTATGAAAGGGATCGTTCCCGCGGCTATAGACTTGTTATCTTGCTCTCCGTAGGATCCGTTTGCCCCTAAAGCCAGGTTGGTCCCGTCTTTAAATTCAGCATCAAAAGATAACCGGCCGGCATAGTAAAAGGCATCGTTGTCATTGGGCTGCAGGTTGTTTCCATTGAACATCCCAACTGAGTAGCCCAAGCCCTGATCTAAGCGGCCATGCACCCTCACTCCGATATCCCGGTTTTCTGCTAACGCCTTAACTACCTGCGAGCGGCTCACAAAATCGAGATCCTGAGGACCTTTCAGAAATTCTGCACTAATCCCCGGTTTCTGGGCGCCGGCGGTTACATTAAATGCATTGTTCAAGCTATATCCAGCGGTAGCATCCAACAGAATGGGATTGTCGGCTGCATCAAAATGAACTACATAGTTAAAGCCTCCGTCCAGCTTTCCGCTTAACTTAATTCGTGCTGTAGGAAGTGAGAAACTCCGGGATGAAGCCGGTGCCTGATCGTCAAAATCATACAAACCCTGAACCTGAACCAAGGCACCCACTGACAGTGATTCGTTTTTAAACAACTCACGAAGTTCGTCCATAAAAAATGAATCGTCCTGTGCTACAGCTGAAAAGTTTAACAGGCTGAATGCTATGGCCAGCAACAGAGTTGAAAAAAGCTTTTGTGAAGGTTTCATAATAGATGTTGATTATCGGTTAAAACCCAATTACAAGGCGGGCGCCAACAACAACGGCATCATCCAGCGTGGCGTCCAGGCCGGGGTTAAGCACATATTGGGCGTTTCCCTGAACCTGAACATAATCATTTAATGCGAATTGATGCGTAAACTCAATATTGGTTTCTGCTTTTTCTGGTTTATAGCTATTCAGGTAGGTAACGCTTCGGTATTCAGGACTCGCCATTGCATGAGCTACCGCTAAACCGGTTTGATCACCCGGGCGACCCGGTATCAACCCGTCAAAAACAAATCCACCGCCTAAAAATCCGTTCAGCATATTAATGTCCGGATTCACCGCACCGGCTCTGAAAAAAGTCTTCAGGCTTCGCGGTGATGTTGATGTATTTGAAAATATCTCGTATTCCCCAAGTGCATAAAACCCAAACTCCTGCTCCCTAAAACCGGTCACTTCCCAGGTACTTCGCTCATTACTGTAAAACCATCCCCCTATCGCAATTTTATTATTACCGACCACACCAGGATCCAGCATGTTCTGAAGGCGTGTAACCCGGTTTCGCATCTGCAGGCTGTTATCTCTCAGCGACTGAAACCCGATTTCTCCAATCACAAAAACTCCATCCCGTTCCCGGAGGTAAATTTTTGTTCCTCTGGTATTGCCCGGATCGGATGGCACTCCATCCAAAACTGCCGCCTGCATATACAATCCGCTAAATGGATTTATCTTTAAACGAGCGGCAAGTGAGGTGTATGGAAAGGTAGATGGGCCAAGCACTCCGCTTAGCGCTATGGTAGGATCTAACCCGTGTGAGCTGTTCAGGAATAAAAGGCTGCTGTTCAGAACGTTAAACTCGGAGTTAATATCATACAACCCTAGGAGGATGGAGCTGTTGGCGAGAAAGAATTTTTTCTGAACCCATATTTCAAAAATACGCCACGAGTTTTCGGCCTCAATGTTACTTATCCCCTGCAGGTCTCCGGCAAGTCCGCTAATACTTCCACCCTGATTTCCTATACCGTACACATAAAAGGTTGTGCCCGAAAGCCCAAGCGGAAGCTCATCGAAGTTTACCTGCATGTTTACATCAATATTATCAAAATAACGGATGCCGGTCTCATTCCCTCCGGCTACATTTCCGAATAAATCTCCGGTGTAACTTACACTGACTTCAAACGGACTGGCCGCATTCTCTTCTGCTTGTTGAGCAAATATTCCTGCCGGTTGCAGAAATAGAAAAAGAGCGAATAATAATCCGGATTTGCCAAGAGATGTTAGTTGAGTGATCAAGCTTTTTGTTGGTTTGTGGACTTTTGAAGAATCATCTTTTTCAATGTGATTAGTGGATTGATCATTCACCACCCACTATCTTTATTTTGACTGTCTTTAAACTATCAGGAATTACGAGGTTGCTTAGGGAATCAGTGGCTTGATTTCTATCTTTGCCGTCCTAATATAGAATTATGGAATTACTCTCGCTCCCTATCACCAAAGTTTTTTTGTATGCGCTGCTCACGGCGGTTACTACCGGATTGGGAGCTCTGCCTTTCTTTTTTATCAAGGATATTTCTCCTTCCCTGTTGGGTAAATCCAATGCTGCAGCTTCCGGGTTGATGCTCGCCGCCAGCTTCAGCCTTATCATGGAAGGGTATGACATCGACCAATGGATGACACTGGGCGGGATGCTGGGCGGCGTAATTTTGGTGGTATTAGCAAATCGATGGATGGAGGGCCGAACGGAAGTTGGCGTTGAAGATCTTATTACCGGCAAACGCAAACAGATGCTGCTTTTCCTCGGCATTATGACGGTTCATTCCTTTGCGGAGGGAATAAGTGTGGGCGTTTCGTTTGCCAACACGATGGAGTTTGGGGTCTTTATCGCTATTGCTATTGCTGTGCATAACATCCCGGAAGGATTGGCTATCAGCCTGGTTATGGTTCCCCAGGGAACTTCTGCTTTTAAAGCCGTGCTTTGGAGTATTTTTTCGAGCCTGCCCCAGCCGTTAATGGCTATCCCTGCTTTCCTGTTTGTTGAAGTTTTTAAAGAATACCTCCCCTTCGGCCTGGGCTTTGCAGCCGGTGCTATGATCTGGATGGTTTTTGCTGACCTGATTCCTGAAGCGCTTGAACAGTGTTCTCCCAAAAAAGTCGGGCTTTGGGTTACACTGGCTATCCTTGCCATGAGTGCTTTCCAGATTCTAATCGGGCATTAGTTTTCATTGAATAACAGCCCTTGAACAACCTTCCGTTGCTATCTGAGGATCGTTTATCCGCAAATTTCATTTACATTCTTTTTTAAGTTTTTTTCAAAGCCTGAATTGTTCATTTCGTATTTTAGGTGAAATAAATTTTCAAGCTTTTTCTTTAAGACATTGAACTTTAGGAACACCCTGCTCTTACTCTTTTTACTGATCCCCATATATTCACTCGCACAATCAGAGACTACTGACACCCCTGAGGAGAAACAAACCCTCAACGTGTATTTAGATTGCCGGGGTTGTAACGGAAGTTATGTTCGCTCTGAGGTGAATTTCATTAATTTTGTACGAGATCAATCGGATGCCGAAGTACACCTTCTGGTTACACTTCAGCAAACAGGCAGCGGAGGCTGGGAGCATACCCTGAATTTTATGGGACAGGGTTTTATCGAGGATAAATCTCAAATCCTCACTTTTGTGAGCCCTAAATCTGATACTAACGACGAAATGCGCCGACGCCTCGTTAAGCACGTGAAACTGGGACTGGTTTATTTCCTGGCCGGGCGTGAAGTCCTTTCTGATCTGAACGTAAATTTTTCCGGGTCCTTAAGCGAAAGTACCGTAGTAAGTGAAGCCGATCCCTGGAACAGTTGGGTGTTTAGGGTGAGAGCCAGCACCGACTTTGACGGTGAGCAGTCGCAGGGCAACCTCAGGCTAAACGGAAATGTTGATGCCCGCCGTATTACCGACCAATGGAAAATCAATTTCAATTATAATCAGAATTATCGCCGACGAAGTTTTACTTCTGAAGACAGCACCGGCAAAGAAACGACCGATATTTACATCACTGAGAACCAGAGATTTTTTGGCTTGCAGGCCTTTAGCTTAGGGGATCACTGGACGGTAGGTGCCTATCAGCGTGCACAGTCATCAACCCAGAATAACATTGATTTAAGTATTGGGGCAACACCTTCTATCGAGTACAGCCTTTTCCCTTACAGAGAGCATAACCGTCGCGAGGTAACCTTCCGGTATGGTATCCTCGGATCTTATTATGATTACAGCGAAACTACCATTTTTAACAAAGATGAGGAGTTTTTATGGAGACAGGAACTGACGATCAGAACAGATTTCACGCAGCCCTGGGGTGGTATTTATGGCTGGCTTGATGCCGGAAATTACATGCACGACTTCAGCAAAAACCGAGTCAATATGGGATTCCGGGTAAACATGAGAATCGTAAGGGGCCTCTCCATTTTCTTTTCCGCACGATACTCTTTGATCAACGATCAGCTGAGTCTGCCCGCCGGCGATTTAACCGAGGAAGAACGACTGCTTAATTTATCCCAACAAGCCACCTCATATGAATACGGTGGCTCATTCGGGTTTGAGTTCAACTTCGGTTCTGTGTACAACAACGTGATTAACCCACGCTTCTAAGCGTTACTTCCATTGTTAACCATGGAGGCATTCAGTTTTTCTCCACCTCTGATTCCGAAATCCAGCGTTCGGATGGGGTATGGAATCATAATGTCGTTCTCGTCAAATGCTTTTTTCAGCGCGATAATCGCTTCACTTTGAGCTCCCCAATATTGAGGTAGCTTATCGAATGCTATCCAGAAGCGAATTTTGAAGTTTACCGAGCTGCCGCCAAACTCATCAAAATAGAGCTCAACATCTTTGGATGTATCTCTCATATCCAGTTCTTGGATGGCTTCAATGGCTACTTTCCGCGCTTTTTCAAGGTCATCTCCATAAGAAACACCGCAGGCCAAATCTATTCTTCGCTCTCCGTTCTTGGTATAGTTTACAAATGGGTTTTCGTACACCACTTTATTGGGTACATAAATAATTTGTCCCTGTGGGGTGCGAATAACCGTATTTCTCAGATTCAGCTTCTCAACGGTTCCAAAAAGGTCGTTGGTTTCTATGATATCACCTATTCCAAAAGGGTGGCGAACCGATAACAATACGCCCGATATAAAATTCGAGGCGATATCCTGAAAGGCAAAACCTAAAGCCAGTCCAATAATACCCGCACCGGCAAGTAAGCTGGTTACCATACCATCCAGGTTCAGAATGCTAAGCGCAATAAAAACCCCGATACCGATTACCAGAACTCCCAATACGGTTTGGGCTAACCCGGTTACGGTTTTATTAGTCGTAACTTTGGAAAGCACTTTGCCAACAAATTTCCGTATCCCCTTGGCAATGGCATAAAAAACGATGACGACCAATAACGCCACTGCAAGGTTTGGCAGCATTTCGATGGTGGTAGTCAACCATTCTTCTACTTTTCCGGTTACTAATTCGTAAATATTTCCTATTTCCATTTGTTCTAACTTGTTTTCTGTATTGATCTTATGCTATTATGAAGGAGATTGAGTAAGAAATTGTTCCATTCAGGTCGTCTTTAAAGAAATATTAACCCAACTAACGGTAATTCATGAATTTTTACCTTAAAACAACCCTCGCAGCATTCATTATTTCTTTTCTATCAATGCCTTTTCTGCAGGCTCAGGATTATGCCGCCAGCGCCAATGAAGTAACACCACTGCTGATCAGCTCAGAAATCCCTGATGTCACCGTAAAGAATATTGATGGCGAGACGGTCAGTCTCCGTGATAAAGTGTACGAACAGCCTTCCATATTGGTTTTTTACCGAGGCGGCTGGTGCCCTTATTGCAGCCGACATCTTGCTGACCTTAAAAAAATTGAAGATGATTTATATGAAATCGGGTATCAAATTTTAGCTATCAGCCCGGATCGTCCCGAAAAACTCAAAGCCACGCTCAATGAAAACGAATTGGGATATACCCTGCTCTCCGACAGCCCCATGAATGCAACCAAGGCCTTTGGCTTAGCTTTTAAGGTAGATACTGAAACTGTTGAGAGATATAAGTCCATAGGTATTGACCTTGAAGGAGATTCAGGGTATGATCACCATCTGCTACCGGCCCCGGCTGTTTACATTGTAAATACCGATGGGATAGTCCGGTTCAATTATGTGAATCCAAATTACAAAGAGCGTATTGATGGCGATGTATTACTTACCGCAGCTAAAACCTATTACGAAGAATAAGCAAGGCAACTGTTGAATGGCCGGGCATAAACTGTACAGTAAAAGTGAACTGGATGTATCCGGCCTTAAGGTAGTTGTACTTCGGAAAAATGTTAAAAACCTGAACCTTCGGGTTTATCCTGCCGAATGCCGGGTAAGGATTTCCGTCCCCCGGCGTATTTCTGATTCGGAAGTAGCAACCTTTGTTGAAGACAAGCTTCCATGGATTCAAAAACACCTTGCTAAGTACAGGAAAAAGCCTAAGCCTCAACCGCAAAAATATACCACCGGTGAGCTACACCCTGTTTGGGGAAAGGACCTTGAGCTGGTTGTAGTTGAAAGAAATAAACCACCGGAAGTTTTGGTTGATGGTACTAAACTGAAGTTATTCGTCCGCCCCGGAACCGATCAACAAAAGAGAACTTCTATACTGAAAGAGTGGTACCGGGAGAAATTAAAGCAAAAAATTCCGGAGCTTATCGAGAAATGGGAGCCTGAAATGGGCGTACAGGTGGAAGAGTTTGGGGTGAAGCACATGAAAACCCTGTGGGGAACCTGTAACATTCGTGCCCGCAGAATTTGGCTGAACCTGGAATTGGCCAAAAAGCGCCCGGAACTGCTGGAGTATGTAGTTGTCCATGAGATGGTGCATTTGCTGGAGCGCCTGCACAACAAACGATTTTACGGTTTCATGAGCCGTTTCCTGCCCAACTGGAAATCCCTTAAAAATGAACTGAATGGCAAGTCTCAAATCTCAGACTGTTAAGTTCTTTTCAAACTGAAGTTTTTAGCGAAGGTTTTTTCCCTTACCGACATCTAAGTAAGTGAACCCAAAATTATATCAGGAGATATATCATGAAAACCTTAGTTAAATCTTTCGCTGTAACCGCTTTATTGTTGAGCTTATCTGTGAGCGCCATCGGGCAACAACGATTTAAGAATCCAGACCGTGATCGCGGCGAACGCGTGGAACGGTTTCAGCAAAAACGAAATGCCCAGGGCCAGCAACATCAACGAGTCATGGCCATGCTTGACCTCAGTGATGAGCAAAAAGAACAGATTCAGGAAATTCATCTGAATGGACAAAAGGAAATGCTTCCGCTGAAAACTCAGCTTCAGGAAGCCCATGCCAAGCTTCGCACACTTACCGTAGCTGATGAGTATGATGAGGCCGAAGTTCAGGAAGTAATTGGTGAAATTTCTGAACTAAACAAAACCATGCTCACAAACCGGGTAGAACACCGGCAACAAATCCGCGAACTACTCACCGATGATCAGCGCGTAAAGTTTGATAATCTGCATCTGCGCATGCAAAAACGATTTTCCCGCATGGGAGCAAACCGTTAGTTAGTATTTTAAATGTGGGGATTGATTTCCCTGCATTTTATTTAAGCCTTTTGGTAACTATAATGCAGGCATCAAAACCATCAAATAAAAACCCTAAAACCGGTTCCATCGAAGATTCTGAATATATTGAACGGCTTAACCGCCGCGATGAATCTGCCTTTAAGCAGTTGGTGAACGAACATAAAAATCAGGTGTATAACACCTGCTTGGGGTTTTTACGAAATCCGCACGATGCGGAAGATGTGGCACAGGAAGTGTTTATTCAGGTGTTCGATTCTATCGGCGATTTCCGCGAAGATGCGGCGCTTTCGACCTGGATATATCGCATTGCCGTTACCAAATCCCTGGAGTTGATTCGATATCGAAAACGAAAAAAAAGATCGGGTTTCTTTAAAGCCATTGGTTCTGTTTTCAGTGAGCCGGACGAGCAAGAAGATAAATCGGGATATATGCACCCCGGTGTAAAGCTCGAGAACAAAGAACGGGCTGCGACTTTATTTAATGAAATTGAAAAGCTGCCTGAACGTCAGCGGGTGGCCTTCACTTTACAGAAAGTGGAAGGACTAAGCTACCAGGAAGTAGCCGATGTGATGGACGTAAGTGTTCCGGCGGTTGAATCACTCATTCACCGTGGAAAAGAAAACCTGAAGAAGCAGCTGTATGACTACTATCAACAAAATGAAATGGATTGAATCATGAAAAATCAAAACCACACAGATCGGGAAGTAGAGAAAACCCTGGCATCGCTGGACGGTATAGAACGCGCCACCACCGATGATTTCTTTTACAGCCGGGTTTCAGCACGGCTTGAAAAGCGTAGCAAGGTCAAGGAATCTTCCGGCTTTGGTGTAGCCTTTGCCGCTGCGGCTGTGTTCATCATGCTGGTGTTAAACCTGATTTCGATTTCCCAATACGCCCCAGCCTCTGATACTACTGCCACTACCCGAACCGAAGTTGTTGAGCAGCTGGCGTCCGATTATCAATCCTTTGACAATAATTATTACCAAACCTTTGAGGAAGAGTGACATGAAAATTGAAACCAAATTTAAGTGGGCGTTAACCGGTTTTCTTGTAATGGTACTGCTCAACGCCGCACTGCTTACCACTATCTGGATTAAAAAGTCAGGTGACCGCGACGGAAAGAGTTTTCGTGACAATGATCGAAATCCAAATGTCATTCATCGATACATGCAGCGAGAGCTACAGCTTACCGATGCCCAGGCGGATTCCTTGTCGGCCCTGCGCAAATCTCATTATCAGGAGATGCGTGTACTACGAAAGGAGCTTAACGTGGACCGGCGTGCCTATTTCGATTTTATAATGAGCGATGAAGCCAATAATGACCAAAAGCGAGACTCTATTCTAACTGAACTCACCAACCAGTACAGCATTATTGAAAATATGTTTTATACGCATATGACGGACATGAAGGAAATTCTCAACAACGAGCAGCAGGAGCGCTTTGAGCAGTTGATGAGGGAGACTTTTATACATGACCGAAAAGGTGATAATATGCCAATGCCGCATAGAAACCGGTGAATTCTATACATAGAAAAACCCCTGATTGAAGTAATAATCAGGGGTTTTTATTTGATCAAAATTAACTACTTGATCAATGTCATTTTCCGGATTTTTGTTTGATTAGCAGTTTTCAACCGGTAGAAATAAATGCCGCTCGCTAAATTCGAACCATCAAAACTTAATGAATAATAGCCGGCAGCCTGCCGCTGATCAACAATGGTAGAAACCAGCCTTCCTGTCACATCAAATACTTGCAATTTCACTGATCCGTTCTTTGGCAGTGTATAACTTATGCTGGTAGAAGGATTGAATGGATTCGGATAGTTTTGATTGAGGCTAAAACTGCTTATGTCCGCGACAGACTCTTCATTTCCAACCATAAACTGACCTGATGTATATATATAAACCGGGTCAACCGGGTAATTGAACTCATCTATCTGTGGGAGTAAATAATCGTTTTTATTGTCTCCATTGAAATCACCAACGGCCGGTGCTCCCCTGCTTGCATAAATGAAGTTGGTATGTGGACTCAATCCAACAGCCGGATTTGGCGCTTCCATGAACACAGCTATGTTAGTACCCATTGTATCAAGGTTCCCACCATAATAAATTCCGGCATTCGTAGTACTAAATCCGTAGCCTGCATAGATTAGTTCTGATTTTCCATCTCCATTTTGATCAGGAACTGCAGCTATCGATCCTAAACTACTATCCAGAGTATCCAATTCACTTGTATTTGTTGATGAAGCATAATCGGATGCCTTGATAAAAATTCTTCCATCTACTAAAGAATCCGGATTTGAAGATCCTGCATAAATGCGTATTGCTTCAGCTCCTTTAGTCGAACCGGTGGAATAATCCCGATGGAATACGGATGTTACTGCCAGATCATTAATCATATCTCCATTAAAGTCACCGTGGGTCATAGTTTGGGCAAATAAACTGAATTGCTGTTGCTGAAAAACAACTGGAATAGTCACCATGGGGTCAGAATCAAAACTACTCCCCCCTGGCCCATCAAAACCGCTATGGATATAAATCACATTATTAGATGTGGTTGCAAAATCATCAATGCCATCATCATTAAAATCGCCAAGCTTTGTAAAATTGAATGGGAAATAACCTAACTCTATATCATTTTGATTCCCTATTGAAGAGCCTCCAAAAATAATATGAGCATTTTCCCGAAATTGCTCTGACGTAATCATTATATCACTAAATCCATCATTATTGATGTCGCCGATACCTTGTACATTCCCCAAATTTCCAACGGTATCAGGATACAAGTCTGTATAATTGATAGTATGATCAGCCACATTATCAGCAGATGTACCTCCAAAGAATACGTCCACTCGTGCGTCATTCGCGTCTAAATCAGAGCGGCCTTTTGAAATCAGTAAATCACTATTACCGTCACCGTTAAAATCACCAACTCCCGGCAAATAGACTTTCTCTCTTTTATTGAAATCAAAAATCAAATCCGGTTGCGGATCATCTACAAAAGCTCCTCCTCCAAAAAATACATAGACATCACTTGAAACATCATAAACAATTCCATAATCATCCTCTCCGTCATGATTATAATCACCGGCATTAAATACATAATGAGGAGTATCCACCAGAAATGGATCTACAACTAATGTCTCAGCCGAATCTGTAAGTGAGCCGGAAACATTGCCAAAATGGACGCGATAACCACGGACTTCATTATCAGGGTTAGTGAAACTAACAACTATATCCGCTATTCCATCACCATTTACATCCCCACCGCTGTTTCGGTTTTCTGTAGGATTATTCGGCAAACCAGTAATGTCTCCTGCCTGCGTTGGCAGACTTGTATCCGTTAGATTTAACCCTGCATCACTCTCAACAAATAGCACATTCTCACTGTTTATTACCAGTAACTCTTTCGTACCATTATCATTGAAGTCATTTATTATGGCAAAATCATCCGCTTCATATACTTCAGCGTTGGTATTACTTTCGGAATAATACTCACCAGCTGTTGGGTCCAGCTCTAAGATTCTTACTTGATCATCTGCTGATATAATTAGCTCCAGGTTTGAGTTCCCGTTCAAATCAACAAGGCCTATTTCTCCAGACCTCATTGAAATATAGGAGGAAAAAAATGAAGGACTTAAGGTATCAGAAGAAACCAAATCCAGACCTCCTGACATATTTTTCTGATATACACTTATCAATCCAAATGTACTTTGTATGTCAGGTGTTAAGCTTGAAACCTGAATAAGTTCAACGGTCCCGTCGTTGTCAACATCACCGTAGGTAACTTTATCGTAACGATAGTTAACTCCGTTTGTAATACTTAATGTATCTACCCTTACACCAGCCAGGCTATCTGACCCATTTATAATATAGATTTCACTTTCTTCGGCTGGAAAGATGGTACTATTATCATATACAATGATATCTCTATTTCCATCACCATTAAAATCACCCGGAGAATTATAAATCAGAGCTATGCTTCTGTCAATTAGCTCTAAATCAATCAGCATATCCAAATCCCCGCTTGATTCGTCAACCACCAGATATAATACATCATCTTCGTATCTGATTGCTTCGGGCACACCATCTCCGGTAACATCTACTGCAAAACTGAATCCATCCCTTACTAAATCACTGTCTACCTCAGATATACCATTATCAGAACCATATAATATCACCATCTTAGTAATTTGATCCGTCGGGTCATCGGTTGTTTCATCTGCTGTAAAAACTGTATAGTAGAAATCAGCCTTACTATCCCCATTTATATCTCCTGCATAACTTATACTGTTAGATGGCAGGAAATTTCTTTCCGGATTAGGATAAGGACTACCACCTATTCTAAAGCCCGGCTCCAACACCAAAGCCGAGTTACTTTTTTGATAAAACAAAGAATGGCTTGTTTTATTTACACTTATCTCGCTTTTAATGACCTCTCCTGTGTCGACCTTATTCTGAGCCTTGACTGCAACTGAAGCTCCTAAAAAACACAGCAGAAGTACGATTCTTGACGTATTCATCTTAGTACCCCTGTTTGTAATTGATATTATGCAACTTATTTTTTGTTGCATAATTAAGCTACACTTTTATTTGTTTATTGCAAGTTGGTCGATGTTCGGGCGATTATTGCGTATCTTGGAAGCCTATGAATACGACTGAAACCGCCCAAAAAACCGACCTTAAAGCATTAACCAAAGAAGAGCTTACCCATTTTTGTAAAGAGCTGGGCTTGCAAAGCTTTCGCTCCGATCAAATTTTCCAATGGCTGTACCAAAAAGGAGTGTCTGATTTTGAAGACATGACCAACCTGTCTAAAGACCTGAGAGAGAAACTGAGGGAGATCGCCACTATCAACCGCATTAAACCGGTTCAGCAGCAGGAAAGTAAAGACGGCACCATTAAGTTTCTTTTTAACCTGAACGATCCTGAAGAAGATTATAAAGTTGAAGCCGTATTAATCCCGGACTTTTTTGCTGACGGTGCCGCTCGCCGACTCACCGTTTGTGTGTCATCACAGGTGGGATGTGTATTCGGCTGTGCTTTTTGTGCAACCGGTAAGATGGGGCTATTCCGCAACCTTACGCACGGTGAAATTGTGGATCAGGTACAATACATCAATGAATTGGCCGAAGAAAAGTATGGTAAGAAAATCACCAATGTTGTGTATATGGGAATGGGCGAGCCGCTGCACAACTATAAAGCCATCACCAATTCAGCCCACATTATCTCGGATCCGCTGAGTATTGAACTTTCCCCTAAACGAATTACGGTTTCTACTGTCGGGCTTACCAAGCAGATTAAGAAACTGGCAGATGATCAGGAAGAATTTAACCTGGCTATTTCCCTGCACGCACCCACTGATGTTAAGCGTGATAAGATCATGCCGATTAACAGTTCTATGAACCTCGAGAGCCTGGAAGACGCTGTTAAATATTATTACAGAGCCACTGAGCGTTCCATCACCTACGAATACTTGTTGTTTGATAACTTCAACGACAGTCCGCAGGATGCCCGTGATTTAGCCAAAATTGTGAAGTGGGTACCCAGTAAGGTGAACATTATTATGTACAACAATGTGGCCGGTGTGGAGCTTCAGCGTGCAAGAGAAGATCGGCTGGACAACTTTATGCGTGAACTGATCAAAAATGATGTGCGTGCAACGGTTCGAAGAAGCCGGGGCGATGATATTGACGCCGGTTGCGGTCAGCTTGCTATCCGGGAAGGAGCTCCCAAAGGTAAAACGATGGCGAAGTAGTTAAGGGGGCTTTTCTTTAGCACCATCCGTTCCGACGCAGAGCGTCCGGAACGAGAGTAATAGTTTTAGAAGAGTGGGACTTCAGAATGCAGGATTCTGGCTCCTGTATTTTGAGTGCCGACTCCTCCCTCCTTAATCAATCATCGTAAAAATTCGCTCGAAGCGTGGCACCCAGTTATCGGTGGAGAACCATACAATGGATGCTTTTCCAATAACATGATCGCTGGGCACAAAGCCCCAGAAACGGGAGTCCTGACTATTATCCCGGTTGTCACCCATCGCAAAGTAATAGTTCTGCTTAATGGTGTAAGAATTCGTCTCTTCCCCGTTGATGAAGATCGTTCCGCCTTCTCTTCTCAGTTCGTTCTTTTCGTACCGCTCAATAATGTCTTTATAAATGAACCAGTTGTCATTGTTGATCTGAATTTCCTGCCCCTCAAAAGGTATAACGATTTCGGGGAGTTGATCTGAATTGCTGAACGCCCTTGAGAAATCACCCTGACTTTGCACATAATTCCGGTCTACACTTCCCTCCGGAGTTACATTCAGGAACATGGTGTCCACTTCGGCCCAACTTCCCACTGTAGCAGCCACATCATCGGTCATGTTCACTACATAGGTGTTGTTATTGGTGTAACCGATTAACTCTCCGCCAACCGATTCCATTTTGGCGTTACTGAGGCGGACTCGCTCTGCCATTCGCACCACATAATGTCGCTGTACGCCTTCATGCTGAACCGATTTTTCTCCGTTGATGTACAGAATTTTATCCTGTATCGAAATGGTATCGCCGGGAATAGCCACGGCTCTTTTGATGTAATTGGTTTTTTGTGATACGGGCTTCACTTCCCACGGTACATTAAATACAAAAATGTCGTTTCGTTCTACGTCCCGGAAACCGGGCAGTCTGGTCCACGGAAGCTGAACGCCGGGCACGCACCATCCCTGTAAAAACGGAACACACAATCCCATGGGTGTTCTGGGGCCGTAGGTTACATTCGATACGATGAGCAAATCGCCCGTCATCAGGGTTTTTTCCATGGAAGGGGTGGGAATTTTGTACGACCCAAACAGAAATGCACGAAGAATAGCTGCTGCAATAAAAGCAAATACAATGGCGTCTACCCACTCACGGAGCCATGACTTAGCTTTTTTATTTTCTTCTTCCTTTTTGTCCTTCCTTTTCTTCCAGTATGAGCTTAATCCCTGCTCTTCGGGGTTTTTATTTTCTTCCAAGTTCCGGGTATTTATTTTGTTTTGATATGAGAGGGCTTCTTGATTTCCTCTTTCTTGTATTCTCCGGCCTCATAGGAAACTTTATACCACTGTCCCCTTTCCGGTGAATAAAAGTAGTCAACGTATTCTTTGGGTGATGTTTCCCGCAACTCTTTGGTTAGCGTTCGCTTCACCTGCGGCATCAAATCCACATAACGGCTGGCTCCTACATACACCAGCCCATCATCAAACGGACCTTCCAGGTCCAGCACCATCATCGGAATATATCCATCAATGATGAACCAATATTCAAACTGTATGGATTTTCCATCCCGTAAGTATCCATCTTTTTCAATGATATCTTCCACTTTCTGTGTCGGATCTCCATACGCACCCTGCAGAACGGCACGAATTTCAATAGCCGGCATTCGGTCCAGTTCGTTATAATTAAATCCCTGTCCGGTCCATTTTATATCTGCAAAGCGAGACTGAAATTCAGCCCGCGCTTCTTTGCTTACTTTTTTGATATCCGGCTCTTCGAACTGCGCCTGGGCAGCCGTGGATATCATCACCATCATTACAAAAAAGAAAAAGAATTGTTTCGTCAATCGTTGCATAAAACCTATCTGTCGTCTTCGTCCATAGATAGCACGGCGAGGAATGCTTCCTGAGGTATTTCAACCGTACCTACCTGTTTCATTCGTTTTTTACCTTCTTTCTGTTTTTCAAGCAGCTTTCGTTTACGGGAGATATCGCCACCGTAACATTTCGCGGTAACGTCTTTACGCATCGCGCGAACGGTATCACGGGCAATCACCCGGTTTCCGATAGCCGCCTGTACAGCTACTTCAAACTGTTGCTGAGGAATAAGTTCCTTTAATTTCCCACAAACTTTACGTCCGAGGTAATAGGCCTTATCGCGGTGGGTGATGCTTGACAATGCATCTACCTGGTCGCCGTTCAGCATGATGTCCAAACGCACAAGATCACCTTTTCGGTATTCGATAAATTCGTAATCCAGAGAGGCATATCCGCGGGTTCCGGATTTTAACCGGTCATAGAAATCAAAAACAACCTCGGCCATTGGCAGTTCATACGTAATTTCCACCCGATTATTTTGCATAAACAGCTGGTTTACGTAAATCCCCCGCCGCTCCTGGCACAGCTTCATAATCGGGCCGATGTAATCAGCCGGGGTAATGATACTCGCCTTAATGTACGGCTCATAAATAGCTTCGATATCGCCGGCACCGGGCATCTGGCTTGGGTTATCTACCTCAATCCGGTCACCGCTTTCAACCAGCTCCACTTCGTACTGCACGTTGGGAACCGTGGTGATGATATCGATATCGAACTCACGATCGAGGCGTTCCTGCACAATTTCCATATGCAGAAGTCCGAGGAATCCGGCCCGAAACCCAAAACCCAGAGCTTTGGACGTTTCCGGTTCATAAGTCAGGGAAGCATCGTTCAACTGAAGCTTTTCAAGGGCAGCGCGAAGGTCTTCAAAGTCATCGGAGTCCGTCGGAAAAATTCCACTGAACACCATGGGTTTTGCTTCCTGGTAACCCGGAATGGGTTCTTTGGCGGGATTATCTACTTTGGTAATGGTATCACCTACGCGAACATCCTGCAGTGATTTCACACTACCAATCACATAGCCTACTTCCCCGGCATGCAATTCTTTGGTGGGCTCCTGCTTCATTTTCAGGTAGCCGATCTCTTCGGCATTATACTCCTCATGGTTAGACATGAATTTAAAAAGATCCCCTTTTCGAAGCACACCTTCCATCACCCTAACATATGCCACCGAACCACGATAGGTATTAAAAACGGAATCAAAAATAAGTGCCCGCAGCGGTTTTTCTTCTTCTCTTTTGGGACCCGGCACTTTCTTTACAATCTCCTCAAGAAGCGCATCCACTCCTTCTCCGGTTTTCCCTGAAACATGAAGAATGTCCTCATATTCACACCCGATCATATCCACAATCTGCTGCCCCACACCTTCAGGATCAGCTCCGGGCAGATCAATTTTATTCAACACCGGAATGATTTCCAGATCCTGATCGATTGCCTGGTATAAGTTTGAAATGGTTTGGGCTTCAATTCCCTGAGCGGCATCAACAACGAGAATAGCACCTTCACATGCTTTTAGAGCACGGGATACTTCATAAGCAAAATCAACGTGGCCGGGGGTGTCAATCAGGTTGAAGATATAGTCGTTACCATCCGGACTTTTGTAATCCATTCGGATGGCGTGACTTTTAATAGTGATGCCACGCTCGCGCTCCAAATCCATGTCATCCAGCATTTGCTCTTTCATCTCCCGCTCGCTGATGGCGCCGGTAAGCTGAAGGAGTCGGTCTGCTAAGGTTGATTTCCCATGGTCAATATGGGCAATGATGCAAAAGTTTCGAATGTTATTCATGTGCGGAATTCGGTGCGTCTCACTTTAATCAATAAAGATACAAAGAAGGCAGGAGCTGTTAAAATTTCGTTATCCGGGAAATCGTATTTAATTAATCCCTATTTGCGTTCACTAAAAAATGGAGCGCTCTCTGCCAATAAATTCAGCCGGTTAACGGCTAACGATTACAGAAATTACTCTCCGATATGCTTGTGAGAGCCTTTGTCGTGGCGCTTGCGAAGTTTTTTAATGACTTTATGAAGAGGAATTTCTTTTTCGGCAAGTAATAGCATAAGGTGAAAAATCAGATCAGCTGCTTCGTTTATCGTCTCTTTATCCTTAGTATTTTTTGAAGCGATAACGGTTTCAACGGCTTCCTCTCCTACTTTCTGGGCAATTTTATCAATGCCTTTTTTATACATGGAGGTGGTATAGGAACCATCCGGCATTTCAGACTTTCTGTCGTACAGTAATTCTTCCAGCTCGATCAGAAATTTCAAGTCCTTTTTTGTCAGTGTTTTAATATCAGCCATTTCTAAACTCATGTATGCTTTTATTTGCGGGTGTGAAGTTCACCATTTTATGCCACCTAAACAATGGGTTTTCTAAAATTTAATACTGGGGTAAAGTTTTAAAATTCCAAGTTCCAAGTTCCAAGCTCCAAGCTCCAAATTTTCAATTCATATTTAGAATTCGACATTCTTCACTGGTCATTGGTCATTGGTCATTGGTCATTGGTCACTGGTCACTGGTCACTGGTCATTGGAATTTAACCCCTAATCTTCCCCATACCCCGTCATCTCAATATACCCCTGTCCGCTTACCTCTTCCCCGTTCATAGCGCCGTTTACTGATAGAGTCCCTTCATAGTATCGCACCGAAACATCCATTTCCTGATCGTCGAAGAGCGTTGCCAATTCAAGCCGAAGATTTTCTCGCGGTATTTCCAGCACCCATTCAGAAGGATACTCAGCTCCGCTGTGCGGACTTTCCCATTGGTCCAATACTTCCAGATTTACTTCCCCCGGATTGATGGCGGTCTTATTTCCCTCGGGATCAATCAGCGAGCCGGTGGTAAATGTACTCACCGAGCCATCGGCATTGCGCAGCTGGTAATACATCAAATCATAGCCGTTTGAAAGTTGAATAGAGAACCAGTCCCAGCCTTCCTGATCTTCTCCCAAAGCTGAAGTACTCCACTCGTGATCCATCCAGCTTTGCCCTTTTACATCATACTCTGTGCCATTCATGGTGATGGTTCCACGGGCATCCATCCGGGTAAAGGACAAATAATAAGATGCATTTCCATCACCGGGTCCCTTCTTGTCGTACCCTTTCTCTCCCTGAAGAGTCAGTGGTTTGGTCGGTGTCACAACCAGGTTAATTGCTGAACCATCTTCCATAGTACCCTTAATACGAGTCGGGAAATTCTTTTCGTCACTACCTTCTTCGTTCTCACGGGTAATTTGCCAGTCCTCCAGCCAAATTTCGAATGGATCGACTTGAGCGCCGGCTAAACCCGCTGCACCACGACTATATCGCTCATCAAAAACATGATTTTCATTTTGTACATCCGAAATGGCAAAGTGGCCCAGATAAAGCTGATCCGTGTTCCAATCCTCGCCCTGAGCGGCTCCTGCCTCACTGCTATCGGGCGGGTTAAGCTGGCTCCTGAAGATGGTAAACTGGTAGCCAAACTGCCGGCCTTCTTCCGTGAATACGTTACCGGTGTAATACCACCACTCGGTGCGGTAACCCGGATGCGGGCCATGATCATCCGGAAAAATAAACTCCCTGGGACCGGTAGCTCTCAGGTATCCTTCCTCATTTCCACCTCCCATGGCTTCTGCAACCGAGACGGAGGCGGTAATCTCTTTATCATCCTGAGATAAAAAGTAAAAGCTACCACCGGCAAGAAGTATCGCTATTGCTGCTATCCAAATAATTTTCTTCATAACTATTCTTTGTTAATCATTTCTGAGAGCATCTGCAGGATTTGCCTGTGCCATTTTCCAGGATGGATAAATTCCTGCCAGCAAAGCCGCTACCACAGCAAGACCAACAGCCTGGATCAAAACTTCTGGGGTAATCATGAACTGGAGCGTCCAGCCAAAAGAGCGAAGGTTAATTACATATACCAACACATAGGCCATGAGGATACCAAGTGGCACTGACAGCAACCCCGCCATTATTCCCATCACACCGGTTTGGGTCACCACATAGTTCCACAGCTGCCCGGGCGTCATTCCGTTGGCCCTCAATACAGCCAGTTCTCGTGAACGCTCCAGTTGAAGTGCCATCAATGCTGATAAAACTCCGATAAAAGCTACCAAAATAGCCAGCATTCTGAGGACAATCGTTACTGTGAATGTTCGATCAAAAATTTCGATGGAAGCTTCTCTCAATCCTTTATTGGAACGTATAAAAACTTCCTGCATGCCGGCGGAATTCTCTCTCAACCTCTCTACTAAAGCCTCTATTTCCACTCCCGATTCTGCATACAATGCCAAGCCTGAGACGGCATCGTCATCGAAGAATTGGTTATAGATATTTCGGCTTATTGTGATTGTGCCAATGTCTGAGGCGTAGTCAAAATTTATGGCCTGAACCGCGAAGTGCTGATTTCCTGCATCGGTCTCAATCGTCAGCGTGTCTCCAAGGTTTACGCTATTCCGATAGGCATATACTTCAGAAACCATCACGATGTTTTCCTGAGTGAACTGCTGCCAAAAATCATTAGCACCTGACTTTAGCTGATAAGCTTGCCTTGCTTTTTCTCCCTGATCTATTGCTACCAAATTATCAGTTCCATTATTGGTGCGAACTTCAACACTTCGGACGGTGCTGGCATCTCCAACTCCTTCTGTTTCGCGGAGCAGATCTACTAATTTAGGCTCCAGTGTGGCATCGGCTTTCCGGGCTACCGAGCTGGGCGGCTGTACATATACATCGGCCTGAAGCTGAGCCTCCAGCCAGGAAACAACGGTGGTTCTGAAACTGTCCACCATCACCCCAACCCCAACGGTTGCCGCTACGGCAACCACTAACGCAGCTATGGCTACCGATGTCCGGCTCAGTTCGGTAACTACACCACGTACTGCCATCTTCCCGATCAACCCGCTTATGCTTCCAAGAATCGGACGCAGCAGTTTTGCTAACCCAACGATAATCAGTGGGACAAGCAGTGAAAACCCTACAATCATAAAAAGCAGAGAAGAATAGCCGGCTGCTATCCCTCCATTTGGAATCAGGAGGATTAATCCTCCACCGGAGCCAATCATCACTCCTAATAATGCAATAGGAAATATCCGGGACGAAATTTTTGACTCATTGGAAGATCGCCTCAACACTGTGGATACTTCAGCTTCCGAAGCCTCTCTTGCCGGCCAGAATGCGGCAATCATTGTGGCTCCTAATCCAAGCACCACTCCTTTTACCAGCGGGAACAACCCAATAGACAATTCCTGTACGGACAATACAAAATATAAATCGTTAATAGATTGAGTAACCAGTTTCACCAATACCTGCGCCAGGAATATCCCCGCCACAATTCCTACTACGGTTCCCAGAAAGCCAATGAGTAATGCCTCTTTGAGTACGGTGGTTAAGATTTCAGATTTAGTTACCCCCAATGCACGAAGTCGGCCGATTAAAGGACGACGCTGTACTACCGAAAAGGTCATGGTATTATAAATCAGAAACATCCCCACCAGCAGGGCGAGCATACTCAGGGCCTGCAAGTTGAACTCAAAAGCCCGGGTCATTTGCTCCACAGTTTCCGTTCGGGATTCTGAACGTACAATTGAGGCTCCCTCAGGTAATACAGCCTGAAGGCTATCTTTTATCGCTTCTTGTTCATTCTGAGGGAGAATCAGATCAATTCGGGTTAGGCTACCCGGCATATCAAACAAGCGCTGAGCCGTGCTTATATCTACAACCAACAGACTTTCCAAGGCCTGCTGGCTGCGGTCATCTTCTGCCTCAATCAATCCGATTAACTGAACATCAAATGGCCGGCCTCCTACAAAAACACGGATTGAATCACCGACTTCTATATTCAATTGTTCCGCCACTTGCTGCACAACCAGCCCTGTGTTAGCGCCACTTATAAACTCGGATAATTCGATGCCGGCCTGCTGGCTTGCATAATCGCGGAACGGAGCCTCAGCAATCGGGTCAACCCCAAGCACCTGAAACGTTCGGTTCATCCCTTCTACCTGAGCATAGCCTTCAATTACCGGGGCTGATTTTCTGACTCCGGCTTTGATCCGTACATCCAGATACGTTTGATCTGAAAGATCTTCCGCAGCCCCGCGAATCTGATGAGTAGCCTTACCCGTTACAGCAGCCGTTGACAGTTCAAATGCTTTTTCAGCACTGCTGTTAGACAGGTCGATGGATACGACTACCGCTACACCCAATGCAACACCTAAAATAGAAAGCGCAAAATGCCAGGGATGGCGCAATAAAAACCTAAGGCTGGACAGCCACAGTAGATTTGATTTCTTTGAACTACTCATGACACCAACATCTCGGCTGCATCTTCCACTTCGCGCAATTTCCCACCCCGAAGTTCCAACACGCGATCAGCTATTTTACAGATATCACGATCGTGAGTGGCAAGGATGATGGTGCGGCCGTTTTTACGAACCAGGTTATTCAGGATATCCAGTATCTGCTGGCCGGTTTCGTAATCCAGGTTGCCGGTGGGCTCATCAGCTAAAATCAGAATGGGTTCGTGAGCCAGGGCGCGGGCAATAGCTACCCGCTGCTGCTCCCCGCCGGAGAGACGATCAGGATAACTGTTGCCCCGGTCACCAAGACCCACATTATCTAAAAATTTCTGAGCTTTGTTCAAAGTTTCGTCATCCGTTGCTCCTTTCAGCTTCAGGGGCAATAGCACGTTTTCATGAGCTGTGAGTGTCGAAATCAGGTTAAACGATTGAAACACGAAGCCGATATTGTTGCGCCTGAAAAGAGTCCGGTTCTTTTCGCCAAGCCCGGCCAGATTGGTTCCGCCTATTATCACTTTACCTTCATCAGGCTTATCGATTCCACTGACCATGTTGAGAAGGGTGCTTTTTCCTGAACCGGACCGGCCAAGCAGCACTATCATCTCTCCTTCTTTTACCGACAGGTTCAGCCGGTCGAGTACAGAGCGATTTTTATCTCCTTCCTGATAACTTTTAGTCAGGTTTTGTAACTGAATATGTGATGTATTTGGCATCTATTTTTAATTAAGCCGTTTCAGATCATTTAATTTCGTGCTTAACATCACTTCCTGAACCAGTGTTCCTGAAGAATCGTGAATTAACTGTTTCTCATAAAAAAAGCGCCTGCCGGTTAAGCAGACGCTTTGAGGGAGATTAGATTTTTATTGTGAATTTATTTCACCAGCGTCATTTTGCGAATTTGCTCAAATTCTCCGGCTTTCAATCGGTAAATATACATCCCGCTTGGCAGCTGACTTGCATCAAAATCTACCTGATGGGTACCGGCAGCCTGTCGGGTATTTACCAGATCGGCTACTTTCTGTCCGATTGAGTTAAACACCGTCAATTGAACATCCGCTGCTTCCGGAAGTGCATATTTTATGGTGGTAGTTGGGTTGAACGGGTTCGGATAATTGTGAGCTAGGTCAAACGCTTCCGGCACTCCGTTCTCATCCGTGATGTCGGTATCAGTTACCATTTGAACGCCAACCGTTACGGAGGTCACCCCTCCGTCCTCATCGGTCACTTCGATATCGAGTGTCCCTGTTCCATCGAAATCACCATTTGGTGATAGCGTGAGCATCTGCCCATCAAAGTCAACGTTGATTCCGGATGTATCTACTGCAAAGGTAAAAGTCAGTGCCGTATCAGCCGATTCTACGTCTGCAGTTCGGGCAAACATATCAGCTGTAAGTTCTCCGTCTACCGGAACCTGAAGGTCATTTTCAAACCCGGCCAGCTCCGGTAAATCATTCACTGACTCCACGTGCACGATGAAAGACTGACGAGCTGTTGTAGCTCCATCGGTTGCTTCCACGGTTAGCGTATCGGTTCCAAAGATGTTTTCGAGAGAAGTGAAAACCAGACTGGTATCATTCTGAACTTCCGCTTCCACAATATGACATGGCACAACAATGGAGTAACTCAGATTTGGCGTGTCATCGTCTTGAAAAACCGTGTCCAGATCAGCTGCAACAAAGGTTCCGAAATCTTCATCCAGGGTAATTTCAGAAATCGGATTTACTACCACGGGTTGACTGCTCAATGCATTGGAGTTCACAAAAGTAGCATCTCCACTCAGGGTACCACTCATTGCTCTTCGGGCCGAACTGTAAGTGATATCAGAAGCGGCTGTTTCACCTTCCACCTGGTTTTCATCAAAGCGGAAATAAGCAATCAGGTCTTCGTGGTCGCCCATTAATTCTTTATAGAAATTATCGGCAATTTCGGATTCCGTGCGTGCTACATTCCAGATACGGATATCGTCCAATTCTCCACTGTAGAAGTTACCATCCAGCGCATTTGGCCCACCTATTAAAAGTGGCTGTGGGTTTGGATCAATAGTTCTGTCTTCGCTGTCGGTGGCATCGAGTGAGCCATTTACATAGATCTTCAGGTCGGTTCCATCGTAGGTAGCCGCAATGTGTGTCCACTGGTTTGCGGGGATGCTGGAATTGGTTGTAACCCGCGGCCCGCCATTGGTAATATCGCCAATCGTAAATGAAGCGGCTACCGAACTTCCTGTACCTTCAAGGCGCAGTCGGTATCCATCACCGGTTGCTCCTTTTTGAACAATAACCGCATTTTCATCGCTATTGCCATCATGGTTCACCCAGGCTTCCACCGTCATGGTTTCTTCAAAATTAACATACAATTGTTCATAGCCATCTAACGAATTACGATCATCGAGGCGAACGTAATCGAGATCGCCATCCAGCTTAAGTGCGTTTCCGGCTTCATAAGCAGAAGCTCTGACCGGTGTTGGGTGACTGAAATCACTTTCCTGACCGTCTGCATTAATCGCTGTTGCCTGGTAATAATAAGTGTTTTCTGCCGTCAAGCTACCATCATCATAACTGAATGTGGAAGTTGAAGCCAGTTCACTGCGATCACTTAAATTTTGTTGGGTGGATCGGTAAACTTTTTGGCTGACCGGTACATTGAATGCCCGGTTTGTTATAGAAACCTCCGCTGATGTAGTATCAGCTAATGCATAACTGTAGGGTGCCACAGGGAATACACCCGGAGCTAAAACCTGAACAGTTCCGCTAACCGGCACTTTTTCCATTTCGGTATGATTGGTATCCATACTTTTCACAATTGAATTCCCGGCATCATCAAAGCGATAATAGAGTTCAAGTCCTTCCTCATTCCCGATGAATTCCTTGTTAAAGTTGTCCTCGATATCCTGACGCTGCAGGGCAATGCTCCAAATTCCCAGCTCATCAATATGTCCGCTAAAGAACTGGTCGGAAGCAGCCGCATCAGCACCGATAAACAGATCGAAGTCGTTCCCGTCAATAGTTCGGTCTTCCGGTTCGGTATTGTCAAGCTCTCCGTTTATATAAACTTTGAGATCGTTGCCATCATATGTTCCGGCTACATGCGTCCATTGGTTAGCCGGGATACTCGAGTTGGATACAATGGTCGGCCCACCATTGATGATATCACCGATAGCAAATGCAAGATTGGGAGCCTGACCTTCTCCATCCAAACGAAGTACATAGCCGTCTCCGGTCGAGCCTTTTACAGCAATTACAGCATTCTCATCACTTTGCCCGTCATGTTTAATCCAGGCATGTACGGTCACTTCCTTTTCAATGATATCCAGTGATGGACGGTCTGAAACCAATCCATATGCATTTTTTGTCAGATGCAGGCTTCCTCCACCCATCGTTGCATAGGGCGTTGCCGTTACCATATTCGAGAAATCACTTTCGCTGGCTGAACCGTCAATAGCTGTGATTTCATAAAAATAGGTTTGGCCATTGCTTAAGCCTGAATCGGTGTACTCTGTCGTTCCTGAAGATACCGTAGCTACTTCCGTCCGGTCACTACCATCCGGGGCTGTAGAACGATATACTTTAAAACTTGACGCCTGATTTTCATCATTCGGACCCAGACGTTCATCCCAGGTCAGCTCAGCCTGACCATTCCCATTATGGGTATAAAGATTGGGGGCAATAGGCACGGCTCCGGGACTTGCAATACCTGCATTATCCCCTGTTAATGTAAGAGTATTTGAACCTGCCAAGTCGCTCACGTTCCCACCGCTTGAAGAGGAGAACTGATACAGAGCTGCAAGCCCGGACTCACTTCCTGTCAATTCTTCCAGGTAGACATCTCCGATTTGAGCCGCGCTTCGCACCGTACTCCAGATTCGTACGCCATCCATCTCACCGCTTAAAAAATTACCGGTCAATGATGCATTTGCACCCAGCGTTAGACTCGCATCGTTGGCATCAATTGTTCGATCTTCCTGAGAAGTGGCATCCAGTTCACCGTTGATGTAAATCTTCAGAAACTGCCCGTCATACGTAGCCGCGATATGAGTCCAACGGTTTGCAGGCACCCCGGTTTCTGAAAAAACTGCCGGGCCGTTATTGGTTACATCACCAATCACGAACCGAACATAGGTTTCATCCCCTTCACCATAAAGCTGCAAGCGATACCCATCGCCACTTAAAGCCTTATTGATTAAAAAAGCATCGTCATCGCTTTCTCCGTCGTGCTTAACCCATGTTTCAAGGGTGATACTGGTTCCTGATATATCCAGCGAAGGGCTGTCACCGGCTGTGGCATAATCACCATCGCCATCCAGCGTCAGGCTCCCCTGTTGTGCCCAACTCTGATAGGGAGCAGCTGCAACTATAAGAAGCGTTAGTATGGCCGAAAAAATGTAATTAAAGCTTTTACCTCGGGTAAATCCCTTTCTCTCATTGATTGATTTTTTATGATTTGTATCTCGTGTTTTCATTTGCACTAAATTGGTTAATGTTTATGATGACAGGCAGAACTGAGTATTTTAATCCTGTCTCTCGTTCTTACATACGTGGGTCAATTTTAAAACCGCTCAATTGATTACCTTTTATTGATCTGACTCCCAACCCCAAATACTCATGCACATGAACCGGCTCCTTTTTATAGGGATTATCTTCACCTGCTTCATTTCCTGTAGCCAAATTGAAAAGGAAGCAGAAACACGAGATGGGTTTGTGCAAACGAATGACGGAGCCGAGCTTTACTATCAGGTATTGGGCTCGGGCAGTGACACGCTTGTTATCCTTCACGGAGGACCCGGAGCGGGAATCAACTCTTTTTTACCTTCTGCTGAGCCACTGGCTAATAATTTCACCCTCGTTTTTTATGATCAACGAGGTGGAGGAAAATCTACGCTCCCGAAAGATACCACCCGATTAAAACCGGAATATTTTGTGGAAGACCTGGAAGCTGTACGCCGGTATTTTAACCTTGATTCCATGAATATACTTACCCATTCATTCGGATCTATTTTGTTAGCAGAATATGCCATCAAATATCCTCAACACTTAAACCGTGTTGTCTTTCACGGTTCAACCGGACCGGTTCGGGCAGAAATGGGGGAGTATTATCGGGCTAAAGCTCAACAGGCACCTCCTATTTCTGATACTTCATTGACTAACAGAGCTTCAGCCCTTTTAGCAAGCCTGCTGGAAGGGAGTGCCGATGACCCCGTTTCAACATGCCGGGAATATGAACAGCTTTCCAAACAAATAGCCATAATGCGGGGTGAACGCGCCTCTCACCGGGGTTCAACCTGCGATGCACCGTCCGAAGCTGTTAAGTATTACTACCAATATACCGCTCAGCTTGCACCGGCATTCTTTGGCAACTGGGATTACACCGAAAAACTAAAAGGCTTTAACGCCCCGCTTCTCGTGGTTTACGGAAAGGAGGATACTCTTGCACTATCCAGCCAGCGCAGGTGGACGGAAATAATCCCAAATAGCCGGTTACTGTTGGTTCCTGAAGCCGATAAAGGAAGCCTCTCTGATAATCCCGACTTCACCCTGCAAGCGATTACAACTTTCTTTGAAGGCAGTTGGCCTGAACAAGCTGAAGGGAACGAGTAAAAGATTATTAGCACATCAGAAAGTTATAAGAAAAGAAGTTTGCGAAGCCCTACCTTTGCATCAAAAAATATTCTATGCTTACAATTCCCGCTATCGATTTGCTAAACGGACAAGCCGTTCGCCTTCACAAAGGTTCATATGAAGAGGTTACTGTTTATGACAAATCCCCATTAAATCAGGCCCGAAAATTTAAAGAAGCCGGCTTTGAGCATATCCATGTGGTAGATTTGAATGGGGCGAAGGAAGGAAAGTTTATCAATCTGCCTCACATTAAAGAGATTATTGATGAGTTGGGGATTTCGGTTCAAACCGGTGGCGGCATTCGCACTTTCGAAGATGTTGAGATGCTGCTCGATGCCGGGCTTTCGAAAGTGATTTGCAGTTCCATGGCTATCAAGAATGAAGAGGACTGGCTGAAAGCCCTTGCAAAATACCCCGGTAAAATGATTTTGGGCATGGATCTTAAAGACGGCAAAATTGCCTACTCCGGCTGGCTTGAAACAGCGGAAGAATCGGTAGAGTCTTTCCTGAGCCGGATGATAGAACACGGCTTGCAGGAAGTACTCTGCACCGATATTTCCAAAGACGGCACGCTTTCCGGACCCAACTTTGAACTGTATGAAAGCCTGCAAAAGCAATTTCCCGATATCCGTTTGATTGCCTCCGGTGGCGTTTCTTCCCTCGATGATTTACACACACTGAATGATGCAAACATCGATGCGGTGGTTGTTGGGAAAGCCTATTACGAAAACAGAATTACCCTGGAAGAAATGGCGGAGTTCAACCGCTAAAGTTCTTGTAGAGGATTCTGTACTGCACAAGAGGACCAATGAGCTATTGCCATATTCTTTGAATAGAACCCAATCAGTGAAATATATGGGTCATTGGGTTTTGGAATTTGGAATTTTCAAGCCACTAAATCTTTTATCCATTCCGCGCTCCTTTATAGTTTCCAAAACCGCACAAGTGGACACTTGCGCTATTGCCTTTATTACCTGTATAGAGAGTTGAAGATTACAATTTAGGGTTCTTTACTTTACCCATGAAAAGAATGGCCCCGCTGTTGTGCTCACGAATCATAAACACAAAAGGACGATCTACGGAAAAGGTTTGTGGCATTGAAGTCACCCCTACTCCAACTGATGTTACTGCGGCAGCCTCTGTTCCCTTCTCATCAACTTTCACATACGTTTTGTGCTTCACTTCGCTAATGAAAAGAGGAGCATCGGGATTAATCCCGGAGAAATCAGCTTGTCCCTCTTCAAAAGGAACTTCCATCCCCATCGATTTAAGAATGTCTTTCATTTCAACTTTGTAGGACAATTCAAATTTGGGAAGGTTTAACGGCATATCCCGCCCGTTCAAACCGGAAATCCAGGAATCAAAATTTTCTTTGCTCAGATCCTGACTTATAAACTCATCAATGGATTTTTCCTCATCGGCTGGCATCATAACGGTCATGCTAAACAAGCTGTCTCCATAGGGCAAGTCAATCATATGGACTTCCTCATTCATAGTGATATTGAAGAGGCGCTCCTGGCTCATCATGTCCACCCTCACTTCTCCGCCTCCTTCAAGATTGAATGAGCGTTCCCGGGTCTGGTCTTTATCGAATTGATAGGTCCAATCGCCCTGGAAGTAGATGGCATTGATCAGATACATTACCATTTCGGGTGGAATTTGCCCGTCAATAATCTTTTCAATCAATCCATTGGTATTGCCTTTCACCCAATCGTTGATAACATCAACAGACTTCGGGTCATTAAAATCCAGCTCACGGGTTGTTGCATCAAAATACTCCCCAAGGGTGTTGGTAAAAGATTCCTCTACAGGAAAACCGTCTCTGCTCCACACTGAGTTCGCGATTTGCATTTTCACTTTGGGATCAGCTTCCGTCAGCAGCTTTATTAATGACTGATATCCTTGGTTTATTTCCTCCTGGCTCAACCCCTGAAATGTGAGCGTCTCCCGCATCTGCTCGAAGGTTTCCCCTTCCGCACCGTTCATCGTCATTCCCAGAGCTACCGAAATGCTGAGCGGTGAAATGAAGATGTTTTCCGATGAGTCGGAGGCCACTGTGCTTTTAAACACATTAAACCCGAATGACTGCCCGTCCTCAACCAGTTTCTTTTCAGCTGCGGAAAGTTCTCTCGGCAATTCACCGTTCGGGTTGGGGCCGGTAACATCGGTGGTACAACTTAGCGGAATTAAAAAAACAGCGATTAATAAAAACGATAGTAAACGATTGGGTCTCATAGTCTTCTCCTGTAATTAGACAACTCAATATATTAAATGAAAAACAGGAGAGAAAATTGTCCTTCTCTACTTTTGTTTAACAATGTCATCAGCTCTGCCCGATACATACACTCTGCCCGACGAATCCATGAATCCCACGTCCCGGCTGTTGTACTCTTGTTCGGTGAAGGCCGTTTCTGATTGAATATATATTGGAGCCGGATTTTCGGGTGTTCCTTCACACTTCAACTGAACTCCCCGGATGGGATGTCCGCTGCACAAATGCTCAAAAGGCTGAACCGGAGCTGTACTTTTTCGTTTGTGAGCCGCGATTAATCCACCGGCCTCCGTTTGTCCATATCCCTGAATGGTAAAATCACAATGGGGATTTAATTTTTGAAACTCGCCTTCATCCAAAGAATACCCGCCGAACACTACTTGCGGCACAAACCACTCTTTGTCATACAGCGCCCTCAGTACAGCCGGTACGGTAAGCAGAAAATCAGGGTTAAACTCCCGGACATTCTTCAGCCATTTATCGCCTTCACCTTTTTTTGTAGTGATGAATTGATATTCACACCCAAGCTCTTCAGCCATAATGGCCCAGCTGAGTCCGGCTACATGCCAGGGTGCAGCCATCATCAAAAGCCGATGGTTTGATTTCACGCCAAATGCTTCTGCAGTAAACCGGGCATTACGAATCAGGTTTTCACAGCTGTTCCAGATTTCTTTTGGTGAACCGGTTGTACCACTGGAAAACAGTCCGATATGTTTTTCATCGGACTCAGGATGTTGCGCAGGTGGATTTTCGTCTGCCAGTTTGGGTGGAATCAACAGTTGAGAATGCGAACCTCCCATCACTTCGCTTAGGATTTCACCGGCCGGTTTTGAAACGTCTGTGGTTTTAAACTTCATGTCATTATTTCTTTTGCAGTGTAACTCAAAATCAGGACTTTGGGTTCATTGCCGGTCTATCTTTATCCTTATTTCACTAACACACGTTTTAAGAATTTTCTATATTTGGAGTCTAATTTTTAGCCAAGCGGGATCTGGAAATTTATCACCTACACCCAATTGTGTATCCGCAGAGGTTAAGCAGATTTTCAAAACTCTATGCTCACGAAACGAATCATTCCCTGCCTGGATATTAAAGACGGACGAACCGTAAAAGGCGTCAATTTTGAAGGATTAAGGGATGCCGGTGACCCCGTTGAATTAGCCAAACGATACAGCGAGGAAGGTGCCGACGAACTGGTTTTTCTTGATATTACCGCAACGCTTGAAAAGAGAAAAACCCTTGTTGAGCTGGTTAAAAGAATTGCTGCTGAAATTAACATCCCATTCACAGTGGGCGGTGGCATCAAAACCGTGGATGAAATTGAAGAGCTGCTGAAATCCGGTGCCGATAAAGTTTCCCTTAACAGCAGTATAGTGAAGAACCCGGACCTGATTAACGAAGCCTCCACGGCTTTCGGCGCCCAAGCTATTGTAGCCGCCGTTGATGCCAAAAGACATGGAGACAGCTGGAATGTGTACATCAAAGGAGGCACTGAAGATACCGGCTTAGATGCTATTGAATGGATGCAGGAGATAGAAAAACGGGGAGCCGGTGAAATTCTGCTCACCAGCATGGATCGCGATGGCACCAAGAGCGGCTTCGATATCGATATTCTGGATAAAATTAACGGCATCGTCCATATACCCGTGATTGCCAGTGGAGGTGCCGGTACTGTTCAGCACTGTATTGAAGCCATCACCAAAGGAAACGCGGATGCTGTGCTTGCAGCCAGTATTTTTCACTTTAAAGAAATTGAGATCAAAGACCTTAAGGAGAAGATGAAGGCTGCTAATATCGAAGTACGGCAAACCTGATTATCATTTCCGCAATCAAATCGAAGCCTTAGATTTGTGGTCTATACAGGGTTGTCAGCTTCAATTAAATACACTTCGCTGGCAACGGCCTGACCCAGCATCTGCTCTATGTTATCTTCCAGGCGGATTTTAACCGGTCCATCGAACGGAGCTTTTTCGATAACCTCTACTTTTGACCCGGGCAGCACCCCGATTTTCTCCAGATAACGCAGTAATTCCGGGTCCTGGTCTTTCACGCGACCGATGATGTATGGTGTATTTTCCTCCGCTTCGGATATGGAAAGCTGGGCCATAGTTGGCATGATTCCGTCTTTGGAAGGAATGGGATCGCCATGAGGATCGTGTGTGGGGTGGTTCAGTAATTCAGCAATACGATCTTCAAATTGCTCCGAAATATGATGTTCCAGTTTCTCGGCTTCATCGTGTACTTCATCCCAGGAATAGCCCATCACTTCTTTAAGGTATAACTCCAATAGTCGGTGGTGCCGCAAGATCTCCAGGGCAATTTTATTTCCGGCATCGGTTAACTTAGCACCTTTGTAAGATTCATATTCCAGTAAATTCATCTTTGCAAGGCGCTTCAGCATATTGGTTACCGAAGCAGAAGAAACGTCCAGCGCATTAGCAATTCTTGTTGTAGTAGTCCCTTCACCTTCAGATTCTAACACATAAATGACTTTCAGGTAATCTTCTACAGACTGACTTAAGCCCATGTTATTTTTTAATGATTCTCGCAATGGATGAAATTTTTTAAGGAATTGAACACCGTTTAAGTTTAACAGCGGTGTATTAAGTTCTTAGCAAAGGCTAAAATACAAAAATTACTGATTTACTGAGGCATCGGCTTTGATTATTAACAAGGTCATATCGTCGTGTTGTTTAACAACGCCTTTAAACTCGTTCACATCATCCACAATAATCTCCATGATTTTTTCGGATGAAGCTTTTCTCACCCCTTTAACCAGTCGCTCAAGCCGTTCCTCTCCATAAAAGTGATTGCCGGCATTCAGCATTTCCGTAATGCCATCGGTGTACATGATAACCACATCACCCTCTTTCAGCTTGAGGGTAGCTTCTTCGGTACATTTAATGAAAGCTTCCGCTTTTTGAGCAACTCCAATGCCAACCCCATTTGGCTTCAGCCATTCCGTATCACCATTGGCACGAACCACAAGCATCGGGTTGTGTCCGGCTCTGGCGAAGGTAAATTGTCTTTTGTCGGCTTCAAGAATTCCGTAAATCATAGAGATAAAGGTACCCCGGGTTGCGTTTTCATTGAACAACCTGTTCAGCTGGTTGAGCAGCTCTACCGGAGACAAAATCAACGCGCTTAAGCTGTGAAGCACTCCTTTGGTAAAGGTCATATAGAAAGCAGCCCGAATTCCTTTCCCGCTCACATCGCCGATGGCCAGTGCCGTGCGCTGATCGCCCAGCGAAATCATGTCGTAATAATCTCCGCCGGTTTCCTGGGCAGGGATACAAATTCCGGCGATATCAATTCCCGGCAAGTGATGGATTTTTGATGGCAAAAACGTTTGCTGCACAACACGGGCAATGGAAAGCTCTTGCTTAAGGCGCTGTTCCTTCGCCTGATCTTCGATATAGCCCGGCACATATTCGGGAAGTTCATCCCTCTCAGTTCCTTTAAACACAAAATAGATACCTCCTACTGCAAAGGTCAGAAGCACCATCATGAACATGTAAAAGGTGTTTGCATCGGGTGAGCCTTCGAGTAGCCAGCCATTGGAAGTCGTTAGAAAATTGACAAACAAAAAGGCTCCGAAAACGATGGTCAAAAAATCGTAACGCAGGTAGAAATACCCCAACACAAATCCAAGGACTCCCCTCAATAAACGGTCCAGTTCATCCGGCTCAATGTTAAATGGGAGAAGATCAATCAGCGCAAAAAGCACGGCACTTACAATCGGAATAATCCAGTCGCGCCCAACCATGCCTTTGATCTGATTTCCGATAATCAAATAAAGGGGAACTACGATCACCAGCACGAAAAGTGTGGTAACCATCAGGTTTGCTATAGAGGGAAGAAAATAATCATCCGACATCAAACCGGTGTTTGCAGATATATAGGTGGTATCAAACATCGACAAAAACAGCCCCACAATCCCAACCAATATTCCCCCGATGGCAATTGCATTAACCATTCCCCAGCCTACAGGTTTATTCATGAATAAACCACGGCGTACCAAATCCCAGGTTTTTAGTTTTTCGGGCCAGTATTGCCGGGTGATGGAATCACTTACCGCCGTTAATACGAAGAAACCTACAGCGCCAATCGCCCCCATGATGCCGAGCATCATCAGGTTTTGGAAGATGGTAACCGATCCGTTGAACCCGTACATCCATCCCATTTGATCAATGAAGTTCAGCAGCCAAAAACCGGGAACAAGAAACCCGGCAAGTACCGCAATAATAATTGCAGGCTTTGTATCGATAGCTCGGGCTTTAATCCTTAAATAAAAAACAAAGAGCAGCCACAGAGCAAATACCAGGATCACAAACAGGGACGTACCCTCCAGGATATCAGTTACTTTTGAGCTGCTTTCTTCAATACGCGGATAAATGCGGTACGACATGGATTTCATGGAGCCGGCCGGCAGCAACTCCATGGTCAGCTCAACATTAACACCCGTGGCAGAATCTGATGCGGAATAAGTTGCCCTGGCAAAACGTAAGCCTGCCTGATCTACCAACTCCGCCGTATCCTGTTGCAGATCCATTGAGCGCCAGGCAGTCCTGCCCAAATAGAAATCTGCCAGATTCCAGATGTTGTTCATCTCATAAACACGTTCATCCTGCATTCCGCGAATCTCCCGCAGCCGTTCAATAATGGTGAGCGCCTGGGAGTTGGAACCCGACTCCGTGTTCAGATGCTGATAATCCGAGAGCCCGGTGAGCAATGAATCCTCCAATCCCCGGGAGTAATTATCAACCTGGTTTTGAAATACCGTCCGCACCGCATAACGGTTAAATGGTCGCTGCTGGTTTATTAATTCGGTAGTTGCCAAGAAGTCCACCACTTTACCATCCGGAGTCAGCCCAACCTCTACCGAGTAATCATTATTTTCACTTTGTAAGTTGTATTCCCGGACTTCCCATTTAGCCAGGGGCAGGTTTTGCAGGAATTCGGATTCCCTCAGTTTATTCTTGAACTCACTGATTCCCCATTTTACCTGAAGTGAATCAATTACATCCTCTTCGGTGTTGAATTCAGTTTGAGGATAAAAGTCCAAGGCCTGGTACTGCCAGCTTTGAAAAACAGAGTCTGCTTTTTCAATGATGTGGCCTTTAGGCACTTTGGTGTGGGTAATAGTAAATGGATGATGATTTTGAAATGAATAGAAGAACCACCCTATCCCGGCCACCCCGAATAGAAAAATCAAAACATCCCTAAAGAGTTTTTTACTCTGTTGCATGTATCTCTTTACGAAAAACTTGTATTAGGTTTCATGAATATGCTTAGATTCAGGCAAATATCGAAACCCGTTGGTATTATTTATGTGCTTAATCACATTCGCATACAAGGCTCACCCCAAATACGATCTTATCTTAGCCGGCAATCGGGATGAGTTCTATGGTCGGCCAACACGTAAAGCACAATTTTGGACAGAGGAAGGTAAACCAAATATCTTAGCCGGTAAAGACCTTGAAGCGGGCGGTACCTGGCTGGGAGTAAATAAAGATGGAAGATGGAGCGCTCTTACCAACTATCGCGACCCTTCCATCAAAAAAGAAGACCCACCCAGCAGAGGGGAAATCGTTCTCGATTACCTGAAGAACAAGCAAACGGCAATGGATTACCTGGCCGGACTTTCGAAAAAGGCCGAATTGTATAACGGCTTTAATTTACTGGTGTGGGATCACAAAGACTTTTACCACTATTCCAACCAGAATAAAAAAGTAAGCCGGATTGAACCGGGTATTCATGGGTTGAGCAATGCCCTGCTCGACACGCCCTGGCCGAAGTTAGAAAGAGCCAATCAGCAATTAAAAACTATCATTTCTGAAGAGAATTTTGATAAAGAAGAGTTGTTCAAGCTTCTGGCTGATGAGCGAAAAGCACCCGATACTGAACTTCCTGTAACCGGCATTCCCAAAGAATTAGAAAAAGCAGTCTCCTCCATTTTCATCAAAACCGAAAGCTATGGTTCCCGGTGTTCCACGGTTCTGCTAATTGATAAAGAAGGAACCATCGATTTTACCGAGCGAAGGTTTAAACCGGGAACCACACAGGTTGAAGGCGAACAGCACTTCAGTATTTAATGCCGGCAGAAATTCTTCCTCTTCGATTCTGACCATAAAATTCCATCCTTTTATCCGTCCAGGCTGGTGATGGCCGGTTCTTTCCCTTCCGGTGTGTAGTTTTCAGGATCAGGTATTTTCCCGAATTTGTAGATAATCCCCACAATGATGGCGACCCCAACCGGGTAGATAATCCAAACAGAGATGTTTAAAACGATCGCCGCAATCATAGCCAGAATACTAATCGTACCAACAATCATCGCATATGGAAGCTGCGTATTTACATGCTCCACATGATCACACTGCGTGGCTAACGAACTTAAAATAGTGGTGTCTGAAATCGGTGAGCAATGATCTCCCCAAACCGATCCGGCTAATACTGCACTCACACTTGCATAGATAATCTCCAGTGTGGTTTCCATAGGTACGCCGGTATTAATTCCAATCTCCCAACCCAGTGGGACTACCAGCGGCATCAAAATTCCCATGGTTCCCCAGCTTGAACCGGTTGCAAATGCCGTCAGCGCCGAAAGCACCAGTACAATTGCCGGCATCCAATAAGGATTCAGCGTTTCTCCGAAAACAGAAACCAGGTAATCGGCGGTACCCAGTGCCACCGTCACATCACTCAATCCCCATGCCAGTACCAGGATCAGCACTCCGTCAAACATCACATGCATGCCATTCATCATGCCTTCCAGCGTTTTTTCGATGTCAAGCAGCTTCTGAGCCAGCGTCATCCCAATGGCTACCACTACGGAAGCCAGTGATCCCCATAATAAAGCATCATATGAATTAGCAGTCTCAACAATAGCCTGAATGCTGTTTCCTTCACCGGTCACAAACAACCCGATTATGGTTCCGAATACAAGCGTCAGAATCGGGATGGCCGCATTTGCCCAATGCGATTCAGATTTCTTGGCCTCGTCTTCCTCAATTTTATCTTTGTAGAGATTGTATTTATCCAGCTTGGAATCGTGCTTGGCCTTATACAGGTCTATACGAGCCTTCAGCATGGTGCCAAAATCACGCCCGGAAGCGGCAATCAGGATCACGAATAAAATGGTGAAGAATGCGTAGAAGTTGTACGGCAGTGAATTGATAAATACCGAGTAGGCTGCTTCATTAAAATTGGCCATTTCTGCTTCGGCTGTGGCAATGAATCCCACCATAGCACCAATCCAGGTACTCACCAGAGCAATAGTGGCAATGGGTGCGGCAGTAGCATCCACCAGGTACGCCAGTTTTGCTCTCGAAATGCGAAGCTTATCGGTTAGCGGACGCATGGTATTTCCCACCACCATCGTATTAGCGTAATCATCAAAAAATACTACAAAACCCATCAGCGAAGTCACTAACTGTCCCTGCACTTTTGTTCGCACAAACCGGGTAATGGCCTTAATAACCCCACGGGTTCCTCCGTTATCGGTGATGATACCTACCATACCGCCAATCAGGATGGAAAAAATTACGATACTCATTCTGTCCGGATCTGAAACCCCCGGCACGATGTAATCACTCAAAGAAGCAAAAAAGCTGTCGAATACATTTAAAAAGGTAAGTTCACCGGCCAGGTAGGCTCCCATCCAGATCCCCAAAAATAACGCGAACAGAACCTGACGGAAGATCAGGGCGATTCCAATAGCTACCAGTGGCGGAAGGATACTGAGCCAGCTACCTACTATGGATGAGGAAGCCTCAGCCGTTTGTACATCTGCCCAGGCATACTGAGACGCTAAAATGAATAGGGAAACCACCCCAATGAGTGCTGCTATTTTCTTTTTCATGCGTGATTATCGTGTCTGATTATTAAGCCGCTCAGAAAATAACATCTATTGAGTTAAAACCAAGATGCTAAGTTGGGCCTGCTTATTAACTTTTAACAGTTCTGCCTTTGAATTGCAGCGTTCAACGGGTTACTATCTCGCTATACTTTAAAATCTAATTACGGAATATGAATAACAGGATACTGCGATCGATGCTGTTTATTTTGGGATGGGGACTCTGCTTATCGGGGTTTACCGTCGCTCAGAACAGCTATAGCAACTTCAACACGCTTACCGACCGGTTGAATGAGCTTGAAGACAATTATGAAAACCTCGCCCAACTTACCTCTCTTGCCAAAACAAAAGATGGCCGGGATATCTGGCTGCTTACCATTGGTTCGGGTGATGTCCAAAACCATCCGGCGGTTGCAGTGGTGGGCGGGGCTAAAGGCTCACACCTTCTTGGAAGCGAGCTTGCCTTAACTTTTGCGGAGAAACTGCTTGCGAATGCTTCTTCAGAGGAAGTCAGCCGGCTTCTACAAACCACCACATTTTATGTGCTTCCGAGAATTAACCCGGATGCCACCGAGCAGTATTTTGCTTCGCTGAAGTATGAACGGGATGTAAACACCTCCTCCACCAACGAAGACCGAGACGATGCTTTTGATGAAGATCCTTTTAACGATCTGAACAACGATAACCTCATAACCATGATGCGGGTGCAGGACGAAACCGGTAAGTGGATGATTCACCCAGAAGATGAGCGGTTATTGAAAAAGGCCGACATCACTAAAGGGGAAAAAGGTTCTTATAAATTATTCACCGAGGGTATCGATGATGATGGAGACGGGGCATTCAATGAAGACAACCCTGGTGGCGTCAATATCAACATGAACTTCACCTACGATTATCCCTACTTTGAACCGGGCGCCGGAGAGAATATGGCTTCCCAGATTGAGACCCGGGCCGTTTTAGACTTCTTGTTTGAGGAAGCACCTAACGTTTTTTCCGTTGTATCGTTTGGCCCGGCCAATAACCTGAGTACGCCCGTAAAGTTCAATCGGGGAGCTGTTAGTCAGCGCGTAATCAAAGGTTGGTATGAAGATGATGTAGCCATCAATAAACTCGTATCCGACAAATACAACGACATAACCGGACTCAAAAATGCTCCGGAGATGAACGGACAGCCCGGCGACTTTTTCCAGTGGGCGTATTTCCACTATGGCCGATTTAGCTTCAGCACTCCCGGTTGGTGGACTCCCGAAGTAACCGATGAGGAAGAAGAACCTCTGAAATTTGACAGCGAAGATGCCCAGTTCCTTGCCTGGGCTGAGCAGAATAACCTGAATGCCTTTGCAGAATGGCAGCAAGTTAATCACCCCGATTTTCCGAACAAAACAGTGGAGGTGGGTGGTATTAAACCTTATGTACGGTTAAATCCTCCTTACCAAATGGTGGATTCACTTGCTCAAAAACATACCGACTTTATCCTGGAACTTGCTTCCATGAAGCCATCCGTTAAACTTGTGAATTTTGAAGCACAACAAGCCGGCCGGAACCTGACCCGAATCACCGTGGATATCCACAATGATGGAATTTTACCGACAGCCTCCCGACTGGGAGAACGTACCGATTGGGTAAAAGAAGTAGTTGTGGAGATTAGCCTTTCAAACGGACTTGAACTTGTGAGCGGTGAAAGGCTGGATACCATTGAGTCGATTCAAGGTGACGGAAGCATTCAGAAAACCTGGCTGGTTCGAGGAAAAGGCACTTTCAGCCTCTCAGCCGGAGCCCCGAATACCGGAATTTCAACCAAAGAACATACCATCCGATAGAGTTAGCCATGAAGAAATTAACACACTTTTTACTTTTTACAGCCCTTGTTGGTCTTGTCTGGATGCAGCCGTCAACGGTTCAAGGCCAAATTACCGATGGGTTTTTCCAGGCAGCCGGTTCACCGGCCAATCCAAAAGTGGAAGCCAGCTGGAACCGATACTATACCTATGAGACCATCACTGATTTCACCAAAGAACTGGCTGATGCTCATCCAAACCTCGTTAAACGAGAATCGATTGGAAAGTCTTATGAAGGGCGTGATATCTGGTTACTGACCGTCAGCAATTTCAGGGAAGGCAACGCAGACCGAAAGCCGGCTATGTATATAGACGGAAACATTCACTCTAACGAAATACAAGGAACGGAAGTCTCGCTTTACACCGCTTGGTATCTCGCTGAGATGTTTGGAAAGAATGAGTTCATCACGCAGCTGTTGAATGAAAAGACGTTTTATATCGCACCAACCATCAACCCGGATGGACGCGAAAACTTCTTTGAGGCTCCGAATACCGCAAGCTCTCCCCGGTCCGGGATGAAGCCCATCGACAACGACCTGGACGGAAAGGTTAATGAAGACAAATACGATGACCTGAATGGCGACGGAAGCATCACCTACATGCGCCGCAAGAATCCGCGCGGGCAGTTTAATCCCCATCCTGAATATCCCGAACTGATGCAGCGTGTAGGAGACGGCGAGTTCGGCGAATATGAACTGCTTGGATCGGAAGGGCTGGATAACGACAACGATGGTCGCATCAATGAAGATGCCGAAGGCTATTACGATCCTAACCGGGACTGGGGCTGGAACTGGCAACCCGATTATATTCAACGCGGAGCGCACAAATATCCTTTTTCACTGCCTGAGAACAGAGCGGTGATGGAATTTGTGATGGATCACCCCAACATCGCGGCCGGACAGAGTTACCATAACGCCGGCGGTATGATGCTGCGCGGACCGGGTGCCGAAGAAGATCGCGATACCTACAATCGATCGGATGTACAGGTGTATGACGCCATCGGAGAAATGGGAGAACGCCTGATGCCCGGCTATGACTACCTGGTTGTTTTTGAAGATCTCTACAGTGTGTTTGGCGGAGAACTGGACTGGTTCTACGGAAGCCGTGGAGCGTTTACTTTTACCAACGAGCTGTGGACTCCCTACGAGATGTTTAATGAAGATGGCGGTGGCCGGTATGGCGAACAAGTGTATGAATTCAACAAATACCTCCTTTTTAATGATGCTCTGGTGGAATGGGAGCCCTATGATCACCCTCAGTACGGAGAGATTGAAATAGGCGGGCTTAAGAAAAACCTCGGTCGTGCCCACCCCGGGTTTCTACTGGAGCAGATGGCACACCGAAATATGGCCTTCACCATTTACCACGCTTACCACACCCCTCAACTGGTTATTGATGAGATTTCTGAAAGGGATTTAGGTGGTGGCCTTAAGGAAGTGACAGCCGTAATTACCAACACCCGTATGATTCCCACTCATGCCAGCCAGGATCTGAAATACAAGATTACCCCTCCGAATTACATCAGTATTGACGGGGCCCGGGTTGAAGCCGGCATGATTGTTACGAACCGAGCACTGAATCAAACCATAGAGCAAAAACACAATCCTGAGAAACTGGCCGTGGATAACATTCCCGGAATGGATTCAGTAACCGTTCGGTGGATTATCAGCCGTGGTAACAATTATACCATCACCGTAGATAGTAAGAAAGGCGGACTGGTTTCCCGAAAGAAATAATAAAATGAAGTGAAGTGAGTCATCGCGGGCCCGGACCCGCGATCTCCTTTTTTTGGCTTATTGGCTTATTGGCTTATTGGCTTATTGGCTTATTGGCTTATTGGCTTATTGGCTTATTGGCTTATTGGCTTTTAACCAACCTTTCCAAAGTTGTTCATGCCAAATAATGTAAACCTTCCCGTTTTAACTTTGGAAAGGTTTACATCATATCCTTTTTAAATGGAATTGGGACGCAGATGACACTGATACTACAGATAGTCAGATTGTTCAATAGTTCAAGCGTCCGCTTGGACTTTCAAGACTGCCAACAAAGCCGAATTCAACACCGCATAAGCGCGACACTTGCGCTATTGCCGTGTTTTACCTCACTCACTTTACCATAGAATTTGAACGCAGATAACACTGATACTACAGATAGTCACTGATTTATAGTTATTGACTTATCTACAAAACTTATCTGCGACTATTCGCTAAATCCGGCTAATCCGTGTTCCATCACCCCAGTTTGTCGATGGCTGTATCAATACGATCCAGCACTTCTTCTTTTCCGATGAGCTCAAGCGCCGGTGTCAGGTCAGGACCAAAACCTTGCCCACTAACAGCCACACGCAGGGGCATCATCAGCTTTCCGAAACCAACTTCATGCTCTTCAATGGTTTCTTTGATCTTGTCCTTCAGCGTTACCGCTTCAAACTCTTCTTCGGAAAGCTGCTCGATTTTATCACGATAAGCTTTTAGAATCACCGGGCTGTCATCCTTCCATTTTTTGAGCGCATTTTCATCATACTCGGTTGGAGCTTCGAAAAAGAACGCGCCCATACTTACAAATTCCTCGATGGTAGAAACGCGCTCGTGGAGTAATTCAATCACGTGTGTCAAAAACTCATCGCCGGGGATCTCAAACTTGGATTCTTCAAAAAGAGCCTTCACTCTGGGCTTCAGCTCATCTACCGAATGCTCCCGGATATAGTTTTCATTGTACCACATCAGCTTTTTGTAATTGAAAACCGCTCCGCCTTTGCTCACACGATCGAGTGTGAATAACCCACACAACTCTTTCATGTCATGAATTTCAGAATCGTCGCCGGGGCTCCATCCTAAGTAAGCCAGGAAGTTCACCAGGGCGTCCGGCTCGTAATGTCCTTTCATATAATCTTTGGTGTTCACCGGAATTCCTTCGCTCTCAGCCTTACGCTTGGAAAGCTTTCCTCCGCTCGGGCTCATAATCAACGGCAGGTGAGCCATTTTCGGCGGCTCCCATCCAAAAGCATTATACAGAAGAATGTGTTTTGGCGTACTGCTCAGCCATTCTTCCCCACGGATTACATGCGAGATTTCCATGGTGTGATCGTCCACCACATTTGCCAGGTGATAGGTCGGCATTCCGTCTGACTTCAATAGCACCTGGTCATCCAATCCTTCAGTATCGAAAGAAACATGCCCGCGAATTTCATCTTCAAATCGGATGTTCTCTTTTCTGGGAACCTTCAAACGAACCACGTATTCGTCGCCGTTGTCCAGTCGTTTCTGAACTTCATCCTGAGAAAGCGTCAGGCTGTTTTTCATAGACTGACGGGTGATGGAATCGTATTTGGGAGAAGGATTACCGGATTTTTCCAGTCGCTCCCGCATCTCATCAATTTCCTCAACGGTATCGAAAGCATAGTACGCATGCCCGGCTTCAATCAGCTGCTCGGCATATTTGTGATAGATATCCTTTCGCTTGCTTTGTCGGTACGGACCAAATTCTCCGCTTTTTCCGGGGCCTTCATCAATTTCCATTCCGGCCCATTCCAGGGAATCAATAATATCCTGCTCGGCTCCCTCTACATATCGGGATTGATCGGTGTCTTCGATTCTCAACACAAAAGTGCCCTCATTGTGACGGGCAAATAAATAGTTATAAAGTGCGGTTCTCAGTCCGCCAATGTGTAAAAATCCGGTGGGTGATGGCGCAAATCGTACGCGAACGCTCATTTAGTATCTCGTTTTTTGTAATGTTTTAAATTCAAATATTATAGTCTTTAAAGATAAGAAAATTACAGTACCTATTTGGACGTTGATTTTCAAACAACCTACCTTAACACGTAAACACTTTCGTACTTTTTAAAAAAGGAAGTGCTTACGTGTTAATGATTTTCCTAATTCACTATTTCTCTTGAAACTTACAATAGTACAACCTCAATTTGCGCCTAACCTCTATGACCTTGCCGCGATGCTGAAAGCCGACCGGGTTATATGGAATGATCTGGAGCAGTGGTCGAGAAAGGGACGCACCCACAGAGCAGTTATTAAGGGGGAACAAGTCAAACAGTGGATAAACATCCCTATTAAAACGGAGGACAAAAAAAAGGCTATCGGTGAAGTCCGTATTGAACATGATGAGGACTGGATAGAGCCGTTTTGGAATGCCATCTATCACTCCTACTCCGAAGCCACCTGGTTTGATTTTTTTGTAGATGAGCTGCAGCACGACATTGATCAAGCTGCTGAATTTGAAAAGCTCCTCGATTTCAATATCTACTTTTTTGAGCGGATTATGACTTACCTGGAGTTGAATATTGAGTACGAGCTGGCAAGTCAGGTTTCAGGCTTCGATCCCAATCCGGATGTCTTTCTGGAAAAAACCGGAGCCGATATTCTCTACCAGGAGTATGACTCCAAAAACTACCAGTGGCTGAGCGACCAGGCCAAACCTGCTTTAAAAGAGCATCCCGAATATGCTCAGTTAGGCGATGGTTTCCTCCCCGAGTGCTCCATCATTGATCTTTTGATGAACTGTGGGAAAGAGAGTTTTAAGGTTTTTGAGAATATTACTTAAACACCTACAACAGTTTTGAAGCCAGGTTAGCCAGTTCCGAGCGCTCCCCTTTCTCCAAGTTGATGTGAGCATACATTTCATTGTTATTCATGCCATCCATCGGCTCTTTTCCGATCGGCACAAGCTGATTTGCGATGGACGATTTTTTCTTACTCCCGAAACTGCACCTCTTTCCACTCCTCAAACAAATGCGCCACTTTGAGCCGCTGGTATTTTCCCGTGGAGGTGACCGGAAGTTCTTCCCCAACCACCACCACCTTGGGGGCTTTTGAGAACGGAAGGTGTTCTCTACAATAGTCTAAAATAGCTTTTTTGTCTTGCTTGGCTCCTTCTTTGAGCTGCACATACGCCCCAACTTCCTCCCCGTACCAGTCATTTTCGAAGCCCACCGAAATTCCGGCTTTTACGCCCGGGGCTTTGTTAATCACTTCGTCAATCTCCAGCGGAGCCAGGTTAATGCCGCCCCGGATAATCAACTCCTTCAACCGACCTGTAATGAAAAAATATCGGTTTCCTTCCTCATCCTTTTTTATAAATCCTTCGTCCCCGCTTCGAAACCAGCCGTTCTTAAAGGCCGACTCATTGGCTTCCCGGTTGTTGAAATATCCTTTCATCACGTTCACTCCCCGGATTACAATTTCTCCCCGCTCACCTTCAGGAACAGAGTTTCCATCTTCATCCTGAATATCCATCTCGTTGGCCGGAACCGGAATTCCAATACTCGGGTAACCAAAATCCCGCATCCATTTGTTGTGTTCCTTCTCGGGTTGTTCGGCCGGAATAAAACACGAATAGCAGGTGGTTTCCGAAAGACCATACCCGTGAATTATTGGTATCCCGAATTTCTCTTCGAAGTTTTGGGCCACTTTAACCGTCAGCGGGCCGGCACCGCAGATGATATGTCGGAATTGTTCTGACTCGGGAACTTCCTTGCCTTCATAGTAATTGGTAAGATACTGAAGCAATGTGGGCACCACACTCACAATTTGAACCTGCTCTTCTTCAATGGCTTTGAAAAAATGTCCCGCACTAAACTTCTGGTTCAGGACAGTAGATCCACCCACAAAAAACGGCGTTATCATAGTCACAACCGTGCCATTTACATGATGAATAGGCAATACACACATCATTTTTGTTTGACCATCAATGTTGTGCCACTGACTAATGGTTCGGGCGTCTTCCAGCAAATTACGTTGTGTTAAAACAACGCCTTTGGGATTTCCCGTAGTCCCGGAAGTAAATACAATCAGTGCTTCAGATTCGATATTAACCTCTACTTCCCGAAGCTCACCGTCCTCAGTTGAAAAAGAGTCAACGGATTCATCACAAATCACGACTTCAATTTCATTAAGCTCACCAGCCTTATGAATGATAGCCTGAATGCGCTCCGCATATTCATCTCTTGCCAGCGCCAGCTTCACTTCAGCATTTTCCAGGATGTAGGCAATCCGGTTATCATCTTCCCCGAGATTGACCGGCACCACCACTAACCCGCAGAACCAGGCGGCAAAATACTGAACCACCGTATGCCAGTGATTGTGAGAAATGGTGGCAATTTTATCTCCGGACTTAAGTCCTCTGGATTGATAAAAACGGGCTGTGTTTACTACATGCTCATAGAACTCCCGGTATGAGATCTCTGCACGATTCTGACCGGCGTCCCTGTAAGTAAGATACGTTTTGTCGCTGCCTATTCCCCTTTTCAACAGACTAAAGAAATCATCCTGCAAATCCTCCGGGGGATTTTCGAGCGTTCGGGCGTGTATAATCTTTTCTTCTAAGGTATTGAATTCCATGGTGCTTCAACTTTTTTTGGATGGTAACGGATGAATTTCAAAAAGGCAAAGCGGGTTCGGTCAGAAAGTTTAATAGATGGTTAAAGGAAATCAGGACTCAGAATTCAGGAGCCAGAACAATACTGTTCTGAATTCTGAGTCCTGAGTTATTCCTTTACTGCTTTGCCGGAACTCTTGGAATCATCATAATTTCCCGCTGACGACCATCAATATACCACACGCCGGAATCGTCGAAAAAGGCATCTTCTTCCAGCATTATCCGGATTTCTTTACCCCATTCTTCAATATAGGTAGCAGCGTTCAACTCTATGGAATAAGCTGTGTTCAAATGTAACGGGTAATCACCATCGCCGGGCACGCCCCCCTGAGCATCCCACATGCCAAGTGTGGTCCCCGCAGCATGACCGTGATAACCAATTGGGTGCGTATAGATACTTGGCTTGAGTCCTTCTTCGATAGCTTGCTCACGCGACATTTTCAATACTTCATTACCGGTTCTTCCTTCCTTAAAATTATTGGTGAAGATATCCTGCAGTCGATTCCCATTTTCAAAAGCATGCACCAGGTAATCCGGCACTTCGGTTTCTTCCGGACGAAGTACATAGGCATGCTGCTGGGTATCCGTATTGAGCCTCAGGTACTTGATACCAAAATCCACGTGTAGTAAATCTCCGGGCATGATCATGTTTTCTCCGGGCCGACTATCAAAGGTTCTCAGGTGATCAAAAGATTCAGGGTCAGCCCGTTGGATGGATACGCTGGGATGAAACCATGTGATCAGCTTTAACTCCCTGATCTTTTCCCGATACCACCAAACCACATCCTCGGTGGTGGTGATACCCGGCTGAATAACAGCATCTGAAAATCCTTCGGCTATGATTTGGTGGGCAATTCGGACAATCTGCGGATACACCTGCATTTCTTTCTCCGTGCGGGTTTCCAGCCAGCTCACCGCCAGTTTCTCCGCTGAAACCAAGCGATCGGTGTATTTCTTACCAATGGCTTCTTTCATTTCCTCGTAATCGGTTACCACCATGCCATCTGCGTGTCCCCAAATCTCAGAAATATTGATACCAATTCGCTCGGGATCCCTTTCTTCGATAATCTCTTTCAGCCGCTTCCATTGATTGGGTTCCTTCTCTTTATCCCACGCTTTCTTAAAAACTTCTCCCACATCATACCGGGCCACTGCCAGGGTTTCAACGCCTTTTCCGGGACCCAAATCATGCATCACCAAAATAGTACGGCGCCGGGCAGCCAGCCAGGTAGCCGGAAGCATGGTTTCAATCACCGGATCTTCATTATACTCCCTCGAAACTATAATCCACATGTCGATGCCGGTTTCCCTCATCATTTCCGGAAGATAATTCTCGACTTTATCCTTTAGCATATCATTAATTACAGCTGCCCGTTCCTTCATTGGAAAAATGTGCGGATAGTTTTGGGCTGAAAGTGGAAGGGAAAGAATAATCAGCAGGGTGATAGTCAGAAGTTGTTTCATGGCTCGATGGGTTTTAAAATTTGCAGAATATGGGAATGGATGGGCAGAGGTGCAACATTGGATATCAGGGTTTTCTTTTCATTCTCATAAAAGGAGATTCCGGTCCAAGTCCGGGGTGACTACCTCATAAAACAAAAAACCCCGGATCAGCCTTCGCTAAACCGGGGTTTGAATGTGTTTATCGGTGATCCTGATTTACATAGAAGCCAGGTCACGAAGTGTTTCAGCCAGCTTTCCTGCTTTTGTAGAAGCTGAACCGTCAATTCCGTCAGCTAATTCAGCCAGTAGTGCTGATTTTTCTGAACCGGATGACTTCTCTGCTTTCGCTATCCCGGATCGGAGTGCTGAAATTTCTGATGCACTCATTTCTCCATCGCGGTCAAGCTGATCTACGTAAGCTTTGGCTAACGCATAGGTTGTAGGCCATTCAAACATAGGCTGTCCCTGAGCGTTCAGGTAATCGAGCGTTACCGTATTCGCTGCATCGATTTCATTCTGAGTGAGCAGCGGATTGGCTTCCAGCTCAAAAATATCCAGTCCTCTGGCAATTTCAGAATTGATGATCATACCGTTGTACCAATATACCGACCAGCTTCCGCCGTTCGCCATACGGGTAGAATCAACCGGGCCACGATCGTGAAAGGCAATTTCAACCGGGTTGGATGTATCTGTCCAGTCAAACACAGAAATACCACCCTGATACCACGACTGAACCATAATCTCCCGTCCCGGAACCGGAATCAGAGATCCGTTGTGAGCTACACAGTTTTCCTCACTGGTTTGTGGAGCAGGTAGTTTATAATAGCTCTCGAATTCCATCTTATTGTTCTCATTGATGGTGAACAGGGCATTAGCTCCCCACTCGTAAGGATCCGTTTCACGGCATTTTGGCTGACCGCCGCCGCCCCATTCATCCGTAAACAACACTTTGCTTCCATCGTTACTGAAGGTAGCAGAGTGCCAGTATGAGAAGTTTGAATCAGCAACCGCATCAACCCGTTTAGGGTTTACAGGATCCGTGATGTCCAGTAAGAGTCCGTAGCCTTCACAAGCACCCCCGGCTAAACCAATCTCCGGATAAAGGGTGATGTCGTGACACTGGTTTGGTCCGCGATCGTCTTCTTCATCACCACCTATTCCAAACTGCTGGTCCACCATCATCTGGATATTTTCACGGAGATAAGCACTGTCAGCCGCTGTAGGTTCTGCACCTTCTCCGGCTCGCTGCTGGGCTACATTCGATAGAATCATTCGTACATACCGACCAGGAATTACTCGTTCCTGACCAAAAATTTCGGCTGTAAAAGCTCCTTCTTCTTTCGCTTTTTCCAACGCTGCTTTGTCGGCCGGAGCCATACCATGGGTTGGAGCAGCTGTCAGGTTTTCAAAAATTCGGGGAGAATTTACGATAGCTGCTTCTTCAGGATTATCCAGCGGGACTTTAATTACCTCAATTCTGAATAAGGCGGAATTAGGATCTTCATCCGGCATGGCAGCTGAACATCCCGGCAATTCTTCATTCGGGCGAACAGGCGCTGATCCTGACACATAGATATAAACGTTTTCGTCGTCTTCAGGATCTTTCAAAACGGAATGCGTGTGAGAACCGCGGCATGTTTGAACGTTAGACACATATTTTGGCTGTTTGACATCAGTAATATCAAAAATCCGGATTCCGCGAAGTCGTTCTTCGCTCACTGTTTCCTGCACTCCTTCAGTTCCACAATCGAGTCGGCCGCCTAATCCTTCACCGGATACAAAAAGAAGATTTCCATACACGGACACATCACTTTGTGAAGCCGGGCATAAGTAATCTACTACCAGTTCCGGGGATCGGGGATTGGATACATCCCATACAATCACACCATTATAATTCCCCTGAAAAGCATAGTTACCTTTAAAGGCCAGGTCGGAGTTCGTTACGCCCACAAAATCTTCGGGCGGTGGTGTTTGAGACAGCATATTCAGGTTCCAGCTGGCTTCTTCGGCATCAAATAAACCGGCTTTCAGTCCTACCCGTGGGTCGGGACTTGGCGGGTTTGCTTCCGTTACCGGCTTGGGTTCAATAGATGGCATCATAGACGGTGAGCTTGAGTCGTCCATCATGGAAGATGACGAACACCCATAGGCACCAATCAATACCGACACCATCAGCGTAAGAAATAGTTTCGATTTGTTCATAAGTACGTATTCTGTGTTTTTGTTGACGTGATATTCTTTATTGGCCATTAGCTGCAGTCATCCGGTCCAGCATCAGCTGCATACGGTCAATTTCCGTCCGCTGATCTACCTGAATGTCTGATGCTAAACGGAATGCGGCATCGTCCTGAGCGGCTCCATCGGTATCAAATAATTTGGTGACCATCGTTACCGCCCCTTTGTGGTGGTCGATCATATATTTCAAATACAGGCGGTCAAATTCATCGCCGGTGGCTTCGCTGAGTTCTTTTAGCTGAGCCGGTGATAACATTCCTGCCATATTGGTGTGATCCATTTTCATGTGATCTTCCCCAAGCCCGTGAATCATCAGGTTCAATCCTTCGATATGCACTTCAGGAACCGGCTGATCGCGATCACGGAGCCAGGTTTGCATAGAGCGGATTTCATCTTTCTGGGCATTGATAATGCGGGCAGCCAGGGTTTGGATCTGTGGACTTGCGTTATTTTCCGGCGCCAGTCGCGACATGATTAGTGCCTGTGCATGGTGAGCAATCATCCCGGTCATAAACTTTACATCGGCTTTGGTGAAGTTCATCCGGGCACTGTCTTGTCGGGCCCAATACAAAGCTTCCATTTCGGCGGTACTCATCCCTGAATCATTATCCACACTTTGCTCAGTAGCCGTCTCTTTACCTGATTCCGAATTATTGCTTACCGACTCCGAGCTTTTGCATGCCGATAATCCCACCACTAATACCATCAAAAAAAACGATTTAATAAATTTCACTATAAAACTGCTGTTCATATACACAAAATCCATAACATATTAAGCTTGTAGAGTCTATCTCCCTGTTTAAAGGAAGGCTTATTATAAGAGCATTACACCTGAAATACTATTTGATATTTCATTCTAAATAAGAAAAGAAATGAAACTATTTCATAAGTTTAAGATACTATTGGATCCATAATTCCACTTAATGGATGTAAGTATGAGCTTCTATTTGAATAGTTTTTTTGCTCGAATAATCTCTTACTACCATATTGTTTAGCAAAGATATTCAAATCAAGAATATCTCTTAGTATTTCAGTAGCCTTTATGTAGTCAGGTATTTCATAATCCTTTATTCCTTTTAAGGTTAATGAATATACCTTCGTTTTGTCATAACCATATCCAATTTCAAACGGCACCCATTTTGAATAAAGAGTATTTTTGGAAATCAAACATATCATATGTGTAGAAGATTTCAACCCCTTTTCTATCGCTTTCACCACGCCCTTTGGATTATTCTCTCTTAAAGCTTTTTTTAGTTCTCTATCATATTCATCAAAATAGACTCTAATATTTATGGATCTTAAATAAGTTGCTATTTTTTTTGCCTCTTCTCTATCCCCTTTTTGGTGAGCTATAAAAACTTGCATCTCATTTATCATTAATTAGCTTTCCTAATTGTGTTGAAAATTCAGTAAGGATTCTGTTAACCTCTTTCATATCTGAAAACAGTTCGTCGTATTGGGGATATTGTTTCTGTATTTCTTGAGGAGATTTTTCACTATTTCCTTCTTTCTCCTTCTCAAATTTATACCAGCGTCTGAATTCTGCTTGATATTTAGTTAAATGTGGTCTTAATCCGTCATTCAAAATTTTAACTGTTAATTCAATTAATGCTGAAGTTGATTTATGATTTCTAATTAGCTCACCGGATACAGACTTTATTTCATCTCTAAGTATTTGAAATAACTTATACCAAGAATTATAAATTTCCTCGATTACATCTTCTTCTGTGACACTAATTGCAGCCTTTCTTGTTATTAGTTCAATTTGAATCCTGTTAGCTATATATAAACTTGAATCATCCCTAGTTGCTTTAACAGTTACCTTAGGGCTACTTGAAAACTCTATTTCTAATTCCTTAGTACTATAATTTGAGATTTTGTATTTCCTAAATATAATTATCAATATTATCACTAATACAAGCATAATTATCATAAACGTCCAACTACTAGTCAGAAGTATAGAAGGTTGACCTATGTCAACTGAGATACCTAAAATTTGCGTATTTAAACTATCAGTAGTTACCATCTCAATCCTTTCCTTGGTGAGTTTGATCGCCTCATTTTTCGACTTAGATCATATTCATTATCCAACCTTTGATCACTTGTTTTTTCAATAAGGAATCTCAAAAAACTTCGGTCACTAATAATTTTATTCCAATTGACAACTGATATTCTTGCCTTTTCATTGAGAAGATTATCAATAATTCGATCAGGCATATGAGGATACCTCTGTTCATATTTAGAACGATCCTTAATTGATATCCAGTTTTCTTCACCTGGATAAAGAATATCTTTTTCTCCTTCAAGTGAAGCAGTATAATATTCACAATTTATCGTTGGTAAATTAATCACCAAAATGCCTGATCTTTTATTAACCTTCCCATTTATCATACTAGAATAAATTTCCCAATCAACGTGCTTTCTTCCCTTAGTTTCTGTACCAATCAATACAATTGTTACTGTAGAATCTTGTAAATAATCATCACGAATAATTTCTCTTATTCTTTGACTTTCTAAATCATCGCTAATATCCCCAGTATCAACTGATACATTCTCAAAAATGTCATGCGCCAAATTAAATTTGATCAATTGATTCTTATAGTTCTGATCATTGTCATGATGATAACTTATAAATACTTTTTTCTTAGACATGATCCCCTCACCCTATTTTAAGTTCCATTAAAACAATGTGTAGAGAATAAGAAATGATTATTCTCTTAGCCAATCATTTCTTTTAGAATTTATTTCGATACTAATTTTATCATTTAGTTCAGTTTGTAATTTTTGATCTTCAACCAACCTAACTTTCACAGTCTTTGCTTGTGCCCATCTTGTAAATTCAATTTCAATTTCATCCCCAGGTTTGTATTCGCTAAGGATATCATCCACACTTTCCACCTCACTCAAAGAAGTTCCTGCGATAGTTGTGATTTCATCCTCCGACTCAATCCCTGCTTTATAAATCGGTGAACCAATCAGCGCATTGGATTCCAGCTTACCGACACCACTTTCAATTTCAATGTCTGTTCCAAGGACAGCTTTTCCCGGGTTGGCTTTGGTAAGAGTGATTCCAAAATCAGCCAACAGGCTTTCATAATCCGGCAGCTGACTATCAAAAATGTATTTCTCGAAAAACTCATCGGCCAAATCCTCGCCGGCATATTCAGCCAGCATTTCATGAATATCACGATTGGTATAAGGGACTTCCGTTCTCCCGAACGCTCTCCACATCAGCTTCATAAAGTCATCGAGATTTTTGTTGCCGTCCATTTTTCTGAGTGAAAGGTCCAGTCCAAGCCCGAGCACGCTTCCATAGGTGTAATAAGAAATGAAGGTGTTTGTTTTATTCTGAGGATCTACGGACGTGGCTGCATCCACAAACGGGGCCTGGTAACTCATTTCAACCGGAGAGAAAAACTGTCGTCCGGGTCTGTTGATTACATAGTTCAATCCGCCATCAAGGGCTTCTGCATACTCCTCAGCTGTATTGATCCCGGCCCGGTGAAGAATCAAATCATCGTAATAGCTGGTAAATCCTTCAGCAAACCAGAGCTCGCCACTCATGTTGGCTTCCTCAAAATTGAAGGGCTCCAGGCTGGCCGGACGAATACGCTCTACATTCCAGACATGAATAAATTCGTGAGAAACGGTTCCCAAGCTGGTATTCCCGAGCGGTCTGTCTATGGGTTTAGAGTTGGTTACAATGGTGGAATTTCTATGCTCCATTCCGTCTCCGCTTGCGTTGGGCATAAAACAATTCAGAAATACGTACTCACCGTAGTCAAATTCAGGCAGCTCTCCGAATAGGTTGACCTGTGCATTCACGATGGCCATCACTTTACCAAAGTATTCATCTACTTCTTCATCCGTTGCCGAGGTATGCAAAGCCATTTTAATAAGCTGGCCATCAATGGCTTCCTGCCGCTCATGGAAATCCGCAATCTCAACCGGGCTGTCCAGGAAATAATAGAGGTCGGGCGCGTAATAAGTCGTTCCTTCCAGCGGTTTTAGCTGCGTTGCCACTTTCCAGTTCAGGTCTTCACGCACATCAAAGGTGATTTCAATCGGGCGGTGTTCGTAATCCCTGGCCCAGGCGAAAGTCGCCGGCATGTTGAGGTGGGCATGGGTTTCATCTACTTGTGAATAGGTGCCGTCTCCCCGATTGGCAAACAGGGTGTACTCAAATTTCACGGTTCCATCATGTCCGCTTACATTCCATTGGTGCGGATTTGGGCGGGTCACTTCCAACTCCTTTCCCTTGCCGTCGGTGGCTTTTACCCCATATACATTCTTTGCAAACTCGTGGAGCGCATATCGACCGGGAGAAGTCCGGCTCATTCGCACTTCCAGTACTTTATACTCCAGGTTGGTGTACGTAACCGATATCTCCGCTTCGTGATGAACGGCATTCTCAAAAGAGATCTTGTAGTTGGTGGTAGTCTGTGCGGTAAGTGATAAAGTGATGAGTGAAAACGTGAATAGCAGAAAAACTTTTCTCATGGCGGAGTTTTGAAATTTAAAAATAGATGGGCGGGAATATGTAGAGGATAGGGATTAGTTACAAGGTGTTAGGTTTTAGGTGTTAGTAGTTCGAGTCTGAGTTTAGTAATCTTGCTAATCCTTAAATCCTGCGAATCATGGTTCAGAAGCTAATTTTGAACCTTGATTCGCAGGATTTAAGGATTACCGGGATTTTTTATTTGCTCGGAGCAAATTTGGTGACCACGCTGAGCGATTATCACCAGGAATCACCACTTCAATGTTGAATGTTCGTTATTCCTTGTTCGATGTTCTACTCATCCTCCAGCCAGGAATACGGATAGCTTGGGTCATCCAGCCGCATGGCTTCTTCCGTTACATACATTGGGTGGAAAGTGTCTATCATAACCGCATATTCATCGGTTTCTTCGGCTCCAATACTCGCTTCGGCTTTACCGGGTTGAGGTCCGTGCGGAATACCACCGGGATGCAACGTGATATCCGCATAGCCAATTCCTTCCCGACTCATGAAATCCCCTTCTACATAATAGATCATCTCATCAGAATCTACATTGGAGTGGTTGTAAGGCGCCGGAATAGATTCGGGATGATAATCGAATTTACGCGGGCAGAAACTGCATACCACATAATTATGTCCACGGAAGGTTTGGTGAACCGGTGGCGGCTGATGGATGCGGCCGGTTATCGGCTCAAAATCTTTAATATTGAAAATCCACGGATACAGGTATCCATCCCAACCGACTACATCACAAGGGTGATGATCAAAAGTGTAATGATGGAATCGCCCTCCTTTTTTAATACGCACTTCGAACTCACCTTCTTCCGGGAAGAAAAGCTGTTCGGAGGGAAGCCGGAAATCCCGCTCACAGAAGGGAGAGTTCTCCATAAACTGCCCCATTTCAGACAGGTAACGCTTAGGAAATTCAATAGGTCCGGTGGACTCAGCAAACAGGAACCGATTATCATCCGTCTCAAAATTCATTTGGTAGGTGGTTCCGCGGGGAAGGAAAATATAGTCGCCATAGCCAAAATCAAGCCGACCAAAAACCGACTGTATATGTCCCTCACCTTCGTGGATAAAAATCAGTTCATCATGTTCCCCATTGCGATAGAAATAATCCATGTTACCATTGGGCCGCGCCGTTCCAATCTGAATGTCGTTATTGAACATTAGTACTTTACGGCCGGTAATGGGGTCTCCGCCGGCAGGGACGTCCTTCGTCTTCAGTAAGCGATGCCGGAGCGTTTTTTCATCCGCTTTTTTAACAATAACCTCTGCCCCTTCTTCAATTTTAACCACCCTTGTCGGCATGTGGTGATGGTAAAGCAAAGAGCTGTTTCCATGAAAACCCTCCGCCCCGAAAAGTTCTTCCGTATATAGCTCTCCATCCGGGCGACGAAAAATGGTGTGACGTTTATGCGGGATTTTCCCTAATGCGTGGTAGTACATGACTTCTGAATTAAAAATGAAAAGTTAAAAATTTAAAATTGGCTCACTCCAATTCTTAATTTTTAATCTTGAATTTTAAATTGATTAAAGGTTGCCTCTGGCGTCTTGTTCACGTTCGATGGCTTCGAATAGGGCTTTGAAGTTTCCTTTTCCGAAACCTCGGGCTCCTTTTCGCTGAATGATTTCAAAGAATAACGTTGGCCGATCCACTACCGGCTTGGTGAAAATCTGAAGCAGATATCCTTCATCATCGCGGTCCACCAGAATTCCCAAATCCTCCAGCTTGTCGATGGGCTCATCAATTTTACCCACCCGGTCTTCCAATTCCTCGTAATAGGTGGTTGGAACTTTCAGAAATTCAACGCCGCGATCCCTCAGCTTTCCTACGGTTTCGATGATATCACCGGTGAGCAGAGCTACGTGCTGCACGCCCGGACCTTCGAAGAAATCCAGGTATTCTTCAATCTGGGATTTCTTCTTTCCTTCTGCCGGCTCATTGATCGGGAATTTTATCATCCCGCGGCCACCGGCCATCACGCGGCTCATCAACGCTGAGTATTCGGTGGAGATGTCTTTGTCATCAAAACTGATGTATTGAGTGAAACCGAGCACATCCCGGTAAAAGTCCACCCAGTCTTCCATTCGGCCCAGCTCCACGTTTCCTACACAATGATCCACAAACTCAACACCAACCGGGTCTGCTTTTACCAGGCTTTCCTTAGCTTGAAATCCCGGCATGAACAAACCGTTGTAGTCCGACCGGTCTATAAAAGAGTGGATCACATCTCCGTACGTTTTAATGGCTGCCTTGCGGATGCTACCGTGTTCGTCCTTCATATCATGAGGCTCCAAAACCGGCTCAGCTCCCCTTTTCACCGATTCATTAAACGCCCGGTCCACATCCTCCACGTGCATGGCAATATCTTTGATGCCGTCCCCATGCTTTTGAACAAACTGTGCAATCGGCGAATTACTGTTTAGCGGAGCTGAAATCACAAACCGGATATTCCCCTGTTCCAGGTAATAGGAAGCCCGGTCGCGAATACCCGTTTCTAATCCTGAATAGGCCTTCATCTCAAACCCAAAAGTGGTGATATAGAAATGAGCCGCCTGCTTGGCGTTGTTCACATAATGTTCCACATAGTCCACATCCTGCAGGCCAAGATGATCATCAAATTTCTCTTCGAGGGGTCGGTCTATCGTATCGGGTTGGTTGGCCATTTGTGCAATTCTTTTAACATTCATTATGAAGATTTGGTCATTCAGAATTTTTGATAGTTTTAGGGTATATTCTGAATGATTGTATTATCCGTAATGTTTAATTTACGAAATAAAAAAGCGCTTCCACATGGAGAATCAAGAAAAGTTAGACGAATTTCAAGCCCGCATTGATGCGGGAGAAAAAATAGAGCCCAAAGATTGGATGCCCGAACGGTATCGGCAGCAATTAATCAGGATGATGAGCCAGCATGCTCACTCCGAAATTGTGGGTATGTTACCGGAAGGAAACTGGATTGAACGGGCTCCTTCATTGAAACGAAAATTGGTGCTTTTAGCCAAAGTTCAGGACGAAGCCGGTCACGGACTCTATTTATATAGTGCTACGGAAACGCTTGGCATTGATCGCAGCGAACTTGTTGATCAATATTTATATGGCAGCGCTAAATATTCCAGCATTTTCAACTACCCAACCATGACCTATGCCGATATTTGCGCCATTGGCTGGCTGGTAGATGGAGCGGCCATCGTAAATCAAACCATGCTGGCTCGTTCTTCTTACGGCCCTTACTCCCGGGCGAATGTTCGTATCTGTAAGGAAGAAAGCTTTCATAAGAAACAAGGGTATGAGATGCTCGCCAAAATGGCCGATGGAACCCCTGAGCAACAAAAAATGGCTCAGGATTCTGTTAACCGATGGTGGTGGCCAAGCCTGATGATGTTTGGTCCACACGATTCTGATTCTCCAAACAGTGCCGAACTCATTAAATGGCAGGTAAAGCTGAAAACCAATGATGAGCTGCGTCAGCATTTTGTAGATCGCATGGTGATGGAAGCGGAAGCTATAGGCGTAACCCTGCCCGACCCGGACCTTGAATATAATGAAGAAACCGGGCACTGGGACTTCGGCGACATTCCGTGGGATGAATTTTGGAACGTGGTTAAAGGTAATGGCATCATGAACCGGGATCGAATAAAGGCCCGCCGTAAAGCTCATGAAGATGGTGAGTGGGTTCGTGAAGCTGCAAATGCTTACGCCCGCAAAAAGAAATTGAGCCAGGAAAAGGCATCGTAATTAGAACTCAGAACACAGCAGTCTGAACTCAGAATATTCTGACGAGTGAATACTGAGTTCTGACTCCTTTCTTAACTTCGAAAACAGATTATTAATGTCAGAAGAAAACAACAAAGACAATTGGCCTCTTTGGGAGGTTTTCACTCAACCCAAATCAGGTAAGCCCCATGAGCATGCAGGAAGCTTACATGCTTCAGATAAAGAAATGGCTTTGCAAAATGCTCGGGATACCTACGCACGTAGAAATGAAGGCGTGAGTATCTGGGTGGTTGAATCGAAATATATAACTGCTTCCACACCGGAAGATATGGGTCCCTTTTTCGATCCGGCCAACGATAAGCCCTATCGGCACCCTCAGTTTTACAGTGTACCACGAGCCGTAAAGAAAAGATCATGAGTACAGCTACCAAAGAATTCACCAAGCAACAAGCCTTTTTAACGTACCTGTTGAGGCTGGCAGACGACCGTTTGATTTTAGGACAGCGCAACGCTGAATGGTGCGGACACGGCCCACAGCTTGAAGAAGACCTTGCACTTGCTAACATCTCGCTGGATTTAATCGGACATGCCACCGCCTTGTATGAATATGCAGCTGAAGTTGAGGATGAAGGCCATGATGAGGATCACTTTGCTTTCTTCCGGGATGACCGTGACTTCACCAACCTGCAACTTTGTGAATTGCCCAAAGGTGATTTTGGATTTACTATCGCTCGACAATTTTTGTTCAGCGCTTTCGGTTACTTCCAATACGAGCGACTGAAAGAAGCTGATGACGAACAATTTTCCGGAATGATCAGCAAGCATCTCAAAGAAATAAAATATCACCTGCGGCACAGCCGGGAATGGGTATTGCGCCTGGGTGACGGAACCGAGGAAAGCCACAATCGCATTCAGGAATCCTTCGATGAGCTCTGGATGTACATTGACGAGCTCTTCTACATGGATGAAGTTGACGATTTATTAATGAAAGAAGGAATCGCAATTGATTCATCTGAGTTCAGGAAGGAATTCAAGAAACTGGTGGAAGATACTCTAACGGAAGCCACACTCACGGTTCCAGATTGGGATCAGTTTATGATGAGCGGAAGCCGAAAGGGAATTCACACCGAACATTTGGGACATTTATTAGCTCAGATGCAGTTCCTGAGACGTTCCTATCCCGATGCGGAGTGGAAATAACACAGATTTGAGATAAAGGACATTAGATTTAAGACCTCTGCGCAGTCGGTCTTAAATCTAATATCTATCATCTAACTACTACTTGATGTCAACAATCCAGCTACATACTGAGGAGCAGATTTGGGAGTACCTCAAAGAGGTTACCGATCCCGAAATTCCGGTATTGAATATCGTGGAGATGGGTATTGCCCGAAAAGTTGAGGTTGAAGACGGGCATGTATTAGTTAAAATCACCCCCACTTACTCCGGTTGCCCGGCCATGAACGCCATTGAGAAGCTCGTACATGAGAAGCTGGAAGAACGTCACGTTGAAAACTATTCCGTTAAACTCGACTTCGCTGAGACCTGGACCACCGACTGGATGACCGACGAGGCAAAATCAAAGCTGAAAGATTATGGTATTGCCCCGCCGGAAAAATCCGAAGAGGAAGAAGATTTCCTGAAAAGCCTTTCCAGCACTAAAGTTATTCCCTGCCCTTTTTGTGATTCATTTGAGACAGAGCTGGTAAGTCAATTCGGATCTACAGCCTGCAAATCTCAATATTTCTGTAATAACTGCGATCAGCCTTTCGAGCATTTTAAGTGTATATGACCACGGATTTTGGGATTGTGCAGATTTCAATGATTTTTTGCATTCAATAGTTGCTCCAATTATTTGGATAACAATTTTTGTGAAAAGGCCCTCATTCTATAACTTCATCTCAAACTAAAATCCTTTTAATCCTTTAATCTGCCAAATCCGTGATTCAGACAACTTTAAGTAATGGCATTTTCACCATCACCCTGAACCGCCCCGACAAGCTCAACAGCTTTATCTTCGAAATGGCCAATCAGCTCAAAGAAGCCCTCCATCGCGCCGAATCAGATGATGAAGTACGCTGCGTGTTACTTACCGGTGAGGGACGTGCCTTTTGTGCCGGACAGGATTTAGCAGAGGCAACGGAAGTCTCAAACGACCCCGATCGTGATTTAAGTGAAATTGTGCATCACACCTATATTCCCATAATTAAAGGGATTCGAAAATTGGAGAAACCGGTCGTTTGTGCTGTAAACGGAACAGCTGCCGGAGCCGGAGCCAACATCGCCCTTGCCTGCGATATTGTTATAGCCAGTGAGGAAGCATCTTTCATTCAGTCCTTCTCACAAATTGGGTTGATCCCGGACAGTGGCGGTACCTATATCTTACCCAGACTCATAGGACTTGCCCGTGCTACTGCCCTCACTTTCTTGGGTGAAAAAGTCTCTGCAGCAGAAGCCGTCGAAATGGGTCTGATCTGGAAAGCCTATCCCGCCGAGAAATACATGGATGAAGCAAAAGCTATAGCATCAAAACTGGCCAAAATGCCCACCAAAGGATTTGGGCTTACCAAACGCGGATTCAATGCCGGATTTTCAAACAGCCTTGAAGAACAAATGAAACTGGAAGCCAAACTTCAGGCTGAAGCCGGTAAAACCCATGATTACAATGAGGGAGTAAAAGCTTTTATTGAGAAAAGGAAACCGGAGTTTAAGGGTCAATAGGATCACAGATTTTAATGATTGAGGAATTTCACTGATTTATATACTCGATATTCTACAACTAATCAGTGAAGTCTGCGTAATCTGTGATCGCCCCTTTTACGTTATTAACAACCCTCTTCATTATGAATATTGAACTTAGTAAACACCTAAAACTCCTTCTCAATCTTGAAGAACTCGCACTCTTCATCGGTTCCGTAATTCTCTTTGGATTCGTTACATCATACAGTTGGTGGACCTTCGCCCTGCTCTTCTTCCTTCCTGACATCTCATTTGCTGCCTACCTAATTAACACGAATATCGGTTCATGGATCTACAATTTCTTCCATCATAAGGGATTAATGATCGTGCTTGTCCTAGCTGGATATTTTGCAGAAATAGGATGGCTTATTGCAATAGGAATTGTGTTCTTGAGTCATGCAGCCTTTGATCGTATTTTTGGCTATGGACTCAAATTCCCAGATGATTTCAAGCACACACATTTGGGTAGGATTGGAGGTTAAACTCCCTGAAGCTTCTCAATGTGATTTTTGTATTCCGTATTTTGAAGCGCATTAAAAAACCTGACGTCAGCGGTTTGAACAACCGTATTAAACTTCAAGGCTGTTGAAAGGTACAAAGCATCAAAATAGCTGATGTTAAATGAGGTGGAAAGATCAAAAGCTATCTCATCAATTTGGGAATGGGAAATCAATTTACAAGGCAATGCCCGAAAGTTATTTTTTATTTCTTTTGCCTCCTGTGCTTCTAATTCTCTAATTCTTACTCTTTTTGTCAACACTGCATCAATTTCCAAATAGAAAACCTCTGGGCAAATGAATACGTCCAACTCATCCAAGAGTGATAATGCTTCCTCTGAATGCTCCTCGTTAACAGCCCACTTTAGCGCTAAAGATGCATCAATAACTTTTAGATCACCGGTCACGAATCTCCCGTATATGTTCAACGCTGTCAGAAAATTGCCTTCTTTCTGCTCTATATCTTTCTAAAGTAGCCCTTATTTCTTTTTTCACTTCCTCAGGGTCGGTTTTCCCAAAAGAATCAATCATCTCTTTCAATTCAGCTTGTAAAGAACGATTGTTTCTTTCAGCCCTCTTCTTCCAGTTGTTCAATGTCTTTTCATCAATATTTCTTACTAAAACATCCGGCATAATTATACCTCTTATTTGTTTGATATCATTATGATATCTTTTTTCCCTGTTACTTTCAAGTTTGAAAATTTCCCTCAATTTACAACGCATTCCGTCTCAGATTCCTTATCTTGGAAGCGATTTTTCAGACGATTAAACACGATATTTACTTATGATTAACAACGATGCGAAAATCGGCGTAGTTGGAGCCGGAACAATGGGAACCGGAATTGCACAGGTTGCCGCTACTCAAGGTCACCACGTTTTCTTATACGATGCATATCCCGAACAACTTGAAAAATCCAAAGCGGGACTGGAAAGTATTCTTGCCCGGCAGGTCGAAAAAGAGCGAATGACCCAGGATGAAGTGGATGGCATCTTAAACCGCATTGAGTTTGTGGATAATATCACCGGTTTCGGGGAATGCGGTTTTGTGATTGAAGCTATTGTTGAAGACCTGGATGTAAAAAAAGATACTTTTTCCCGGCTGGAGGCGATTGTCCCCCGTGATTGCGTTTTGGCCTCCAATACTTCTTCCCTCTCCATTGCCGCTATTTCATCAGCCCTTAAAAAGCCCGAGCGTTTTTTAGGCGTCCATTTTTTCAACCCCGCTCCTCTTATGAAACTGGTTGAAGTTATTCCCGGCATTGCCACCGGAGATGATGTCTTCAAATCAACCAAAGAATTTATTCGAAGCTGGGACAAAATCACCGTTTCAGGTAAGGACACTCCCGGCTTTATTGTAAACCGGGTTGCCCGGCCTTTTTACGGGGAAGCGCTGCGTATTTATGAAGAAGGCATCGCTGACGCCGCTACTATCGATTGGGCCATGAAGGAAATCGGCGGCTTCCGAATGGGGCCTTTTGAGCTCATGGACCTGATCGGGCATGATGTAAATTATGAAGTTACCTGCTCGGTATTTGAGGCTTTCTATTATGACCCAAGATTCAAACCCTCCTTTGCTCAAAAACGAATGGTGGAAGCCGGCTGGCTGGGTAGAAAATCGGGACGTGGCTTTTATGACTACCGGGAAGGAGCAGATAACCCGGCTCCGACAAAGGATAAAGAGCTTGGTGAGAAAATCTTCAACCGGATACTGACGATGCTTATCAACGAAGCGTGTGATGCTGTATTTATGAACATCGCATCTATTGAAGACGTTGACCTGGCTATGCAAAATGGAGTCAACTATCCCAAAGGTCTCCTGAAATGGGCCGATGAAATCGGGCTCAAAAATGTGCTTGACCGAATGACAGCCCTGCAGGTTGAATACCGGGAAGACCGATATCGCCCAAACCCATTGTTGAAGAAAATGGTGGCCCAGGAAAAGAATTTTTATGAAGAATAGCTGTCAGCTATCAGACTACTGACGGCTGATAACTTTGCACCAAAACTATGAGTAAAGAAATCAATCCTGTTATAAACCATATGCTCTCAAACGACCCGTTCTCACAATGGATGGGTATCGAGGTATTGGAATCGGATCCCGGTTATTGCAAACTCTCGATGGAAATCAGAGAAGAAATGACCAATGGATTTGGTGTTTGTCATGGCGGGATTACTTTTTCTTTCGCGGACAGCGCCCTGGCTTTTGCCTCTAATTCACGTGGGTCTATTTCACTGGCTTTGGAGAATAATATCAACTTCACCAAAAAAATATCTGTTGGGGATGTTTTAACGGCTGAAACCAAAGAACTTCAAAATGGACGAACAATAGGCGTTTATAAAGTAAAGGTAACCAATCAGGATAATGATCTGGTTGCTGAGTTCAGAGGTACGGTTTACAGGACAGGAAAGCAGCATGATTTGGGTAATTAAAAATTTAGAATTCAAAATTTAGAATTATATGTCAGAAGCATATATCGTTGACGGAATACGAACTCCCATTGGAAAATTAAAAGGATCACTTTCTCCCATCCGGGCTGATGATTTGGCAGCAATTCCCATCAAAGAACTTATAAACAGAAACCCGGGGTTAGATCTTGAAGCGATTGAGGATGTGATTTTGGGATGTGCAAACCAAGCTGGTGAAGATAACCGAAATGTTGCTCGCATGGCTTCACTCTTGGCTGGCATTCCGGTCTCAGTTCCCGGAGAAACGGTAAATCGGTTGTGTGCTTCCGGGATGAGTGCCACCGTAAAGGCTTACCATGCCATAAAAGCAGGCGAAGGAGACGTATTTATTACCGGAGGAGTTGAACACATGACCCGCGGGCCTATTGTTTTAGGAAAGGGTTCCTCTCCCTATTCCGGCACTACTGAAATGCACGATTCCACTTTCGGCTGGCGATTCATCAACCCTAAAATGGAAGAAATGTACGGCACTGATGGAATGGGGATGACCGCTGAAAATGTGGTGGAAATGCATAATATCAGCCGGGAAGATCAGGATAAATTTGCAGCCTGGAGTCAACAAAAAGCCGGAGCTGCGCGCGATTCTGGTCGATTGGCTAAAGAAATTGTACCTGTAGAAATTCCCCGCAGAAAGCAAGATCCATATTTCTTTGAACATGATGAATTTATGCGCCCGGATACAACAGCTGAAATACTGGCTAAACTTCGCCCGGCCTTTAAGAAAGACGGCACTGTTACGGCCGGAAATGCATCAGGCCTGAATGATGGTGCCGGAGCCTTGTTGGTCGCTTCAGACAAAGCCGTGAAGGATTTTGGTTTCAAGCCCAAAGCCCGGATTGTTGCCCATGCTGTGTCAGGCATCGAGCCCCGAATTATGGGATTAGGCCCGGTGGAAGCAGCTCAAAAAGTATTGAGACGAGCGGGAATGAAGCTGGACGACATGGATGTAATTGAATTGAATGAAGCCTTTGCAGGCCAATCTTTGGGTGTAACCCGAATGCTGGAAATGGATGATAACGATCCCCGGCTCAACCCAAACGGAGGAGCTATTGCTTTAGGACACCCACTGGGGATGACCGGTCAGCGATTATTGCAAACAGCCACTGTCGAACTTCACGAAAAAGATTCACACAAATATGCTTTATGCATGCTATGTGTAGGTGTGGGGCAAGGAATGGCAGTCATTCTGGAGAAAGTGTAATCGTAATTTCGTTATTCGTTAATGGGTTTAACGAATAACGAATAACCATTAACGAACATGATTTACGAGTTTAACGGATATAAGCCAGTCGTTCACAAGTCGGCTTTTGTACACCCTCAGGCGGCTGTTACCGGCAATGTGATTATCGGGAAAAATGTGTATATCGGCCCGGGAGCGGCTATTCGTGGCGACTGGGGAAAAATCGTTATCAAAGATGGTTGCAATGTTCAGGAGAACTGTACCATACATATGTTTCCGGGTGTTACTGTTACCTTAGAAGAAAGTGCGCATGTAGGACACGGAGCTATCATTCATGGAGCGCATCTCGGGAAGAACTGCCTGATTGGAATGAATGCCGTCATCATGGATAACGTGAAAATTGGAAAAGAATCCATAGTAGGGGCATTAGCTTTTGTGCCGGAAGGAATGGAAATTCCGGACCGGAAAGTTGTGGTGGGGAATCCTGCAAAAATCGTCAAAGATGTGACGGATGAAATGGCGGCCTGGAAATCAAAAGGAACTGAACTATATCAGCAACTGCCGGGCGAACTTCATGAGACTCTGAAAGAATGTAAACCGTTGCGGGAAGTTCCTGAAGATCGGGAAGACCAACAAATGGGATATGAGACGTGGGGGAAAAAGAAATCAGAATTCAGAACTCAGCAGTCAGAATAGCATGAACACTGAATTCTGACTCCTGAGTTCTTTCATCTAAATTGAATACAAATGATTAAAGTACAAAGCTACATAAAGGGTGAATGGCTCAATGAAGGTACAGAAACTGACCTGATTAGTGCCGTAACTAACGAGCCGGTTGCCCAAATGGTTGAAGCCGAGATTGATTACAAGTCAGCCCTGGAGTATGCACGTAAAGTGGGAGGACCGAAACTCCGCGAGATGAGTATCCACGAGCGAGCCTTTAAGATCAAATTTCTTGGTCAATATCTGATGGAGCGAAAGGAGAAGTATTACGAAATCTCTACCCATACAGGCGCAACCCGTAAGGACTCCTGGATTGATATTGAAGGGGGGCTGATTACCGCTTTTGGCATTTCCAGTAAATCACGCCGGGAACTTTCGGACCTGCCCTGGCATGTGGAAGGTGACACTGAACGACTTTCGCGCAAAGGCACCTTCATGGGGCAGCATATTTGTGTCCCTCGTCACGGAGTAGCCGTTCACATCAATGCCTTTAATTTTCCGGTTTGGGGAATGCTGGAGAAGCTTGCTCCCGCTATCATTGCCGGGATGCCCGTTATTGTAAAGCCAGCTCCCACTGGTTCTTATCTTGCCTGGGAAGTTTTCAAAGATATGATAGAGGCGGATATTCTTCCCGAAGGATCTGTTCAATTTATTGCTGCAGATAAACCCGGCGATTTACTGAATCACCTGATTAGTCAGGATATGGTGGCTTTTACCGGGTCAGCCGTCACAGGTAAAAAACTGAAAGCACATCCCAATATCATCGCAAACAACGTCCCTTTTAACCTGGAGGCCGATTCACTCAATTGCTCTATTCTTGGCAATGATGTAACGCCTGACATGGAAGAGTTTAACCTTTTCATAAGGGAAGTATCGAATGAAATGACGGTTAAAACCGGGCAAAAATGTACGGCCATCCGTCGGACTATTGTTCCTGAGAATTTGGTTGATGATGTCATCGAAGCACTGAAAGCCCGGCTGGAGAAAACAACGATAGGCCACCCTGCTGAGAAGGAAACACGGATGGGCCCTTTGGCCAGCAACCTTCAGGCTGAACGTTTTGAAGAACAGCTACAGCAGCTATCAGAGATTACAGAAACGGCGTATGCTTCAAACGGTAAACAAAATGGTGCTTTTACAAACCCAAGAGTACTTGTTTGTCACAAACCCATGCAGGTTGATGACATCCACCGGCTGGAGGCTTTCGGCCCAATGACAACCGTCATGCCTTACAAGAACACGCAGGAGGCCATCGACCTTGCCAATAAGGCAAATGGCTCACTCGTGGGTTCTCTTTTTACCGCTGATGATGAAATTGCTCAAACCGTTGCCCTGGGATGCGCTCCTTACCACGGGCGTTTTATGGTGATCAACCGGAACTCCGCCGAGGAATCTACCGGACATGGATCACCCATAGCATCCCTTGTACATGGTGGACCCGGACATGCCGGTGGCGGTGAAGAGCTGGGTGGTGCACGTGCTGTGCTTCATAACATGCAGCGGGTTGCCTTACAGGGATCGCCTACTACTCTTCGAAATATTGTTAATCAACACATCAAGGGAGCAGAAACCGAGGAATCGGATAAGCATCCCTTCCAGAAGTACTTTGAAGAGCTTAAGATCGGCGAGGCTTTAACCACTGAGAAGCGAACTGTTACTGATAAAGACGTTGAGGAATTTGCAGAATTAAGCGGAGATCATTTTTATGCACATACCGATCCTGAAGCTGCTTCCCGGTCTCTTTTTGGCAAGATTGTAGCCCATGGTTATTTCGTGCTTTCAGCTACAGCAGGTTTGTTTGTTGATCCCGATGAAGGCCCTGTTATGCTGAATTATGGTCTGGAAAATCTACGGTTCGTGGCTCCTGTCGCCCCCGGCGATACCATTCAGGCTAAATTGATTTTAAAGCGAAAGAATGTCCGCCAGCAAAAGAAAGATGATCCATTTCCTTTCGGAGTGGTTTATTGGGATGTGGAAGTAACGAATCAGGAGGATGCCGTTGTTGCGGAATACACTATTTTGACTCTTATGAAGAGGAAAAACAAATTACCCATAGACGAACAGTAATTTTAAACGCAAAGACCGCCAAGGTTTCGCAGAGGCGCTAAGTGATTTTTTGCGTGCTTTGCGAAATCTCTGCGTTCTTTGCGTGTAACAAAAATTTGAATTTAGAAAACATGTCTGAACAGAACGGAGCAGTTAATCTCACTATCAACAACAACATTGGGACTATCGAGTTCTACCACCCTAAAGGGAATTCTTTACCCGGAGCCATTCTCAGAAAATTGGCGCAGACTATTACTGAAGCAGGCGAGAATGATGACATCAGGGTTCTTGTAATCCAGAGTCGCGGGGACGGTGCTTTTTGCGCCGGTGCTTCTTTTGACGAGCTCATTGCCATCGATGACTACGATACTGGGAAAGAATTCTTCATGGGATTTGCCCTGGTTTTAAATGCCATGCGTACCTGCCCGAAGCTCATCATCGTGAGAGTTCATGGTAAAACTGTAGGCGGTGGAGTTGGCATTGCTGCAGCCGGAGATTATACCTTTGCCGAAGAAAAAGCAGATATCAAACTGAGCGAACTGGCACTCGGCATCGGTCCGTTTGTAGTTGGCCCGGCCGTTGAGCGAAAAGTGGGCAAGAGTGCTTTTTCAGCCCTTTCCATTGACGCCACTAACTGGTACGATGCGGAATGGGCGCTGGAGAATGGCTTATTCAACAAAATTTTCGGCTCTACTTACGATCTGGACCAGGCTATAAGGGCATTAGCTTCCGAATTAGCGAAAAGCAGCCCCGAGGCTATGAAAAATCTGAAAGCCGTTCTCTGGAAAGGAACCGAAGACTGGGATTTACTGCTCGAACAACGGGCTGAAATCAGCGGTCGATTGGTGCTGTCTGATTTCACCAAAAATTTCATCAAGAAGTTCAAGAACAAGTAGCATATAACTGGAATTATCTTTTGATTCCATTTTTGACTTCATTATTGCTATACTCGACAAAACTCAACCAATCGCCCTCTTATGAGACCCTTACTAACTCTACTGCTTTTTCTCTCGTCATCATTCTTAACCGCTGCTCAGGATAAATGGGATGTCACCAATCCCCCGCTTGGCGACTCCACCCATGTTTCATTTACCACCGATGAAGGTACCTGGATGAACCTGGATGTAAGCCCCGACGGACAGGAAATTGTGTTCGACTTATTGGGCGATATCTACATCATGTCAGTAAATGGTGGCGACGCTACACTGCTTAGAGGCGGACATGCCTATGAGGTACAACCGCGATTCAGTCCCGACGGCATGCACATCTCCTTTACCAGCGATGCCGGCGGTGGCGACAATATCTGGGTGATGGACCTTGACGGAAAAAATGCCCGACAAGTGACCGACGAAAGCTTCCGGTTACTAAACAACGCAGTATGGACTCCGGACGGTGAATACATCATCGCTAAAAAACACTTTTCGTCCACCCGCTCATTAGGTGCCGGTGAAATCTGGATGTATCACAAATCAGGCGGCAGCGGAATTCAACTGGTGGAAAAAGCCAATGCTCAGCAAGATATCGGCGAGCCATGGGTTTCTCCGGATGGTCGTTATGTGTACTACAGCCAGGATGTTTATCCAGGGGGATTTTTCCAATACAACAAAGATCCGAATAGCCAGATTTATGCTATTAAACGTTATGACCGGGAAGAGGGAGAAATTGAGACCGTAACCGGAGGAAATGGAGGTGCAATCAGGCCACAAATTTCACCGGATGGGGAAACATTGGCTTTTGTTCGCCGGGTTCGCACAAAATCCGTTTTATATTTGAGGGATTTGGATACGGGAAGAGAATACCCGGTGTTCGATAACCTTAGCAAGGATATGCAAGAAGCCTGGGCCATTTTCGGCCCTTATGCCAACTTTAACTGGCTGCCTGATAACCGGCATATCATCATTTGGGCAAATGGTAAAATCAACAAAGTTGATACTCGTACCGGTGAATCTGAAATTATTCCTTTTGAGGTTGAGTCTTCACACAATATCGTAAAGGCGGTTCGATTCAAGCAGGATATCGCGCCCGACCAGTTCAGAGTAAAAGCTGTCCGACAACTGGTCACTTCGCCTGATGGTCGTAACCTGGTTTGGAGCGCAGCCGGCTACCTTTGGACTAAGCTGCTCCCGGATGGAACCCCTCGCCGTGTAACCAATTCAACAGATTTTGAGTTTGAGCCTTCCTTTTCTCCAGATGGAAAATCTATCACTTATGTTTCTTGGAGTGATGAGAATATGGGGGCAGTGAATGTTGTTCAATTGAATTCAGGGCAGCGAACTTCCACACCCACAAAGGTAACTTCTGAAAAAGGCATTTATAGGGAACCGCGCTTCTCACCGGACGGAAACACCATTGTATTTCGCAAAGAAAGTGGAAACGGACAGCAGGGCTTTGTACATACATTGAACCCGGGAATCTATACCATCCCTGCCCGGGGAGGAACCGAAACCATGATTACGGACGAGGGCGCTATGCCACGGTTCAACGCCAAAGGAGATCGTATTTACTACCAAACAGGCGGATATATTTTTGGAGCCATAAACAAATCATACAAAAGCGTGAACTTACGTGGCGAAGATGAGCAAACCCACTTCACTTCCAGTTACGGGCACGAATTTGTCCCAAGTCCTGACGGAGAGTGGATGGCTTTTTCTAACCTCCACAAAGTTTATATAGCGCCGATCCCCAAAACCGGAAAAACCATTGAGCTGGAACCGAATACAAAATCCGTTCCTGTAAAACAGGTGTCTTCCGAAGCCGGATATCATATGCACTGGTCGGCAGAAAGTGACAAGCTGCACTGGACCCTTGGGGAAGAATATTTCACTGTTGATCTGAAAGAGACGTTTTCTTTCGTTGACGGCGCCCCCGATTCGCTACCTGAGCCGCCAAGTACCGGCAAAAAGCTGGAGCTCGATCTTGAAACCTATGTTCCCGAAGGCTCTATTGCTTTCACCAATGCACGGATCATCACCATGCAGGGAGATACCGTTCTCGAAAACGCCTCCATATTGGTAGAAGGCAACAGAATTGCTGCCATGGGAACCGATATTCAAATTCCATCTTCCGCAAAAGTGATTGATGCCTCCGGCAAAACCATCATGCCCGGTATTGTAGATGTACATGCCCACATTGGCAATTTCCGGCTGGGTGTTAGTCCACAGCAGCAATGGGAGTACTATGCGAACCTCGCTTATGGGGTAACCACTGCTCATGATCCGTCTTCCAATTCGGAAATGATTTTCTCTCATGCTGAAGCCATCAAGGCCGGACATATGGTAGGCCCTCGCGTATTCTCCACCGGTGTGATTTTATACGGAGCCGATGGATCCATCAAAACGGAAATCAACAGTTACGAAGATGCGCTTTTTGCGCTCGAAAGAACCAAAGCCTGGGGAGCTTTCTCTGTGAAGAGCTATAACCAGCCTCGCAGAAACCAGCGCCAGCAGGTTATCAAAGCTGCACAGGAATTGGAAATGATGGTGATGCCTGAAGGCGGATCAACTTTCACCCATAACATGAGTATGATTCTTGACGGACATACCGGAATTGAGCATAACATCCCGGTTGCTCCTCTTTATAAGGATGTAATTCAGCTTTGGGGCGCCAGTGAAACCGGATATACACCCACCCATGTTGTAAACTACGGGAGCAAAAGCGGTGAATATTATTTCTATCAGAAGAATAATGTGTGGGAAAATGAGAAACTGCTGACCTTTACTCCCCGCGGTGTAATTGATCCCCGCTCCCGTCATCGTACTATGATTCCTGACGAAGAATACGAAAACGGCCATATTCTGACAGCCGAGTCTGATAAAATGCTGGCCGATGCCGGTGTGAAAGTAAACCTCGGTGCACATGGTCAGCTTCAGGGATTGGGAGCCCACTGGGAACTCTGGATGTTTGAGCAGGGAGGCATGTCTAACATGGAAGCCCTGAGAGTTGCTACCCTGAACGGAGCTCATTACCTGGGAATGGATCATAAAATAGGTTCCCTGAAAGTTGGGAAACTGGCCGACCTGATTGTCTTGGATGAAAATCCCCTGGAAGATATCCGAAACACTAATTCAGTTACTTATACCATGGTAAATGGCCGTCTGTTTGATGCTGCAACCATGAATGAAGTAGGTAACCAACCTAAGGAACGACTTCCTTTCTGGTGGGAACGAGATGGCTATCGTGATGAATTCGACTGGCATGCCATTACTCTTGAAGCAGCCGGATTGCAATGTACCTGCTTTGGCAGTCACTAACCTTCGTACCGACGCGGAGCGATCGGCACGAGGTTAAGTTAACGTGAGTAATTTAATGTATGATAGATAGCGCAAGCTGGCTCTGACGCTCTGCGTCGGAGCCTTTTTAATGTACCGGACATGAACCATCAAGATGTCATCAACGAACTGAGAAAATATGCTGACCCTGAGAAGGCTAAGCACTCCTCACGATTTTTTAAATCGGGTCCGGGAGAATATGGTGAAGGGGATGATTTTTTGGGGATCAAAGTTCCCGATCAGCGTAAAGTGGCTAAAAAATACCGGGAGCTGCCTGCAACAGAAATTGGGAAGTTACTGCACCATAAGATTCATGAAGTCCGACTTACCGCCGCCCTGTTGATGGTTTATAAGGTTGAGAAAGGCGGGGACGAAGAACTCGAACAGATGACGAAGGTGTATCTTGACAACCTGTCCGGCTTTAATAATTGGGATATCATCGACAGTTCCTGCCATAAGATCCTCGGCCCTTTTTTGGAAAATAAAGACCGGGGTTTGTTGTATGATTTTGCTAAATCCAATGATCTCTGGAAAAAGCGAATCGCCATGATTACCTGCTATCATTTCATAAGGCAGAATGACTTCGAAGATGCGCTGGATATCGCGGAGATACTGGTGCAGGATGATCACGATCTTATTCAAAAAGCCGTTGGCTGGATGTTGCGGGAAATCGGGAACCGCGACCGGGATGCGGAAGAAGAATTCCTTAGAAAATACTACCGGATTATGCCGAGAACAATGCTGAGATATGCCATCGAGAAGTTTGACGAGCCACTTCGTTTAAAATACCTGCATGGTGAGATTTAAGGAGCTTTAATAAATAAGTAACCTTTCCAAAGTTATCATTAGATGATATATAATTTCGAGATCGATATAACTTTGGAAAGGTTATGGTGAAATTTATGGGTGAGCTTTAGATAGTAATAACAGTTTATTATTAATTATAGTCCCTTTACAACTTTGGAAGAGTTATTTCTAAGGTTAAAATCGCAAGGTAAAAGTTGAACCTTTTCCGGTTTCGGAATTCAAAATCAGGCTGCCGCCATGCAGGCGCATTATTTGTCGGGAAAGGCTCAGCCCAATTCCTGATCCTTTACTTTTCCCGTTACTACCCACCGTATAAAACGGGATGAATATCTTCTCCTTCATAGCTTTCTTCACACCCGGACCGTTGTCCTGAATTTGAATGATCACTTTACCTGATTCCTCTATCCCTCCCTTCATCAAAATCACCCCATCTTCCTGATCCGACAAAACCCGAATCGCATTCTTAACCAGATTAATCAGCACCTGTTCAACCAGGTGTGGATCAGCGGTGAATTCCAGGCTTTCCGGATCTACTTCTACCTTGATTTGTATGCCCTCTTTGGCGGCTTCTGTCTTCATGAGGCTGGCGGTTCGGTCCAGCGCTTCTTTCACCTTGAAAAGCTCATAGCTTGGTTCCGGAATCTGGGTAAAATCACGGTAAGAATTCACAAATCGCATTAGTCCCTGGCTTCGGTTACTTATGGTCGTCAACGCATCGGTCACATCTTCAATGGTTTCCTGATTCAGCTCTACATGATGTTCTTGCGGAACCATATTCTCCTCCAGCAACATTTTCACCGTGCCGGAAAGAGATGAAATCGGGGTGATAGAGTTCATAATTTCGTGAGCCAAAACCTGGGTAAGGTTTTGCCAGGCCTCCATCTCTTTTTCTTCCAGCTCGGTATGAATGTTCTGGAATGAAACGAGCTTGTACGCTTCGTCTCTCATCCTGAACTCGGTGGCATACATCGCCAGCTGCAGCGTTTCGTTTTGGATAGTCACCCGAATCAGGCTTCGGTTGCCTCCCTTCTGTTTTTTTACGGTTTTATAGAGCGACCCGGATATATTTTTAAGGGAATCCAGAGTCCGTAAGGTCGCTACTTTAAACAGCCGTTTGGCTGCGGTATTCAACAAAACCACCTCTCCTTTTCCATTAAAACAAACCAAGCCAATACCGATGTGCTGAACCACCGTTTCCAGGTATCGAATGCTTTCCTCTTTTTTGCTGCGCTCTTCTTTGAATTTTTCGATGACATCACTGAAAGCCGCATTTAAATCATCAAAGTTACTGCCCAAACCGTGATTTCTGAATGCTCCTGTGAAATCTGAATATCGAATAGCCTCCAAAAAGCGGGTGAGTAATACGTTGGTTCGTTCCAGATACTTTATCAACGCAATTACCTGCCCGGCAATGATGGCTCCCAGAATCACCATGCTCACGTAGTACTCCGTTTCGAGCACCAGGTAACACACCAGCAGCAAGGTTGCAGCCAGCATCAGAATGCGTAGTATGATTCCAAATCGGAAGCTTTTAATCATGATGTTCTATCATTTACATTGCTTGGCTTTCAGGTATCAGAAGAGTACATTCTGCAGAGTACAAAACCTGACAGCTACAGTCCATATTTCTCCAATCTTCGATACAGTGATGCACGGGTTAGTCCCAACTCTTCTGCTGCATGCGATATATTACCGCCGTGTTTATCCATTGCTTTGCGAATCACCGTCTTTTCCACTTCTTCCAGGTTCAACCCCGATACCGGCAGTTTATGATCGTTACCTGAAACGGAGGTAAGCAGGAAATCACCCTTCTGTAGTTGCTCCTCGTCCGTCATAATAACCGCCCGCTCAACGGCGTGTTCCAGCTCCCGGATATTGCCCGGCCAGTGGTATTCTTTCAGGTGATTCAACGCCTGATCCGTGATCCCTTTGATTTCTTTTTTGTACTTCGATCTGTACTGTTTCAAAAAGTGTTCAGCCAGCAAGGGAATGTCTTCTGTACGCTCCCAGAGCGGTGGCAGCTTAATCTCAATGGTGTTTATCCGGTAAAGCAGGTCCTGACGAAATTCCTGTTTCTCCACCATCTCCCCTAAGCTTTCGTTGGTTGCACAAATCAGCCGAATATCAATTTTTGTGGTTTTGTTGGAACCAATTCTCCGAATCTCATGCGTTTGCAAAGCAGATAAAAGCTTAGGCTGCAGCTGAAGCGGTATGTTTCCCACTTCATCTAAAAAGAGCGTTCCTCCATGGGCTATTTCGAACCGGCCGGCCCGTGATTCTTTGGCATCGGTAAAGGCGCCCTTTTCGTGGCCAAATAATTCACTTTCGAACAAGCCTTCTGGCAAAGCTCCCATATCAACGGTAATAAAAGCATTCTCACTTCGGTTTGAGCGCCTGTGCAACGCCCGGGCCACCAGTTCTTTTCCTGTTCCGTTCTCCCCGGTAATCAAAACGTTGGCGTCCGTTTTTGCCACTTTTTCAATGGTTTGAAACACCTGCTCCATCGCCCGGCTTTTCCCAATGATATTCTGATATGGCTGTTCCATATCCGCTTTTAGCGCGGCATTTTGCGTTCGCAGTTTTTGAGAATCCCTTTTAGACTGACTCAGATTCATAGCCGAGGTGACAGTAGCCAGCAATTTTTCATTTTGCCAGGGCTTTAGTACAAAATCAGAGGCACCTGTTTTTACTGCCAGAACTGCTTTCTCTACGTCGCCATAAGCCGTTATCAACACCACGGCCATCGCCGGGTCTATCTCCAGGATTTTCTCCAGCCAATAGAAACCCTCTTCCCCGCTGCTCACATCCTCATGGAAGTTCATATCCAACAAAATGGCATCGTAATCATATTCTTTCATCAGCGAGGGAATCAGCTTAGGGTTGCTTTCCACATCCACTTTTTCAACATGCTGCTTTAAATACAAACGAGCTGCATTCAGCACATCGGTATCATCATCCACTACAAGTATTCGGCCTGTTTTCTTCATTTAGTTTATGTGAGATTGTGTTGAAGTGCTAAAGTGCTAAAGCGTTAAAGTGTTAAGGTGTTTGCGTATTCAAGAATCAAAAAAGTAACACTTCAACACTTTAGTACTTTGACACTTATTAGCTAATATCATACCAGTTGTAACATTTACCCTTTGAGATAGTCTAATCCTCGTAATTCCACAATCGAAGTGTACGATATCGAACATCTGATGTTGGAATGTGAACATTAATCGGGAAAGAATCATCCTTAATTCCCTTTTACCACACATTCATTTAATTTGGCACGTATCTTGATTATCTACTTCAAAAATTAACTACATAAAAACCAGCAGGACATTTACGAATGGGAATGGATCGAAAAATTGAAAAGAAAACCTGGACGCTAAAACGCTTCCTTATGATTGCAGGCGTTCTCGCTTTTGCAAGCTTAAGCGTGTATGCATTTTGGTTTATGGATGTGCGATCTACGTTGAATGTGGAAAGAGAAAAACTAACCATCGCAACCGTACAGGAAGACACCTTTCAGGAGTTTATACAGGTAACGGGAACGGTTCAGCCTATTCAAACCATCTACCTTGATGCCATTGAAGGCGGCGTGGTGCAGGAAGTTTTTCTTGAATCCGGAACGATGGTTGAGGAAGGCGATACCATCCTGACCCTCACTAATTCCGGGCTGCAGCTTCAGGTGATGCAGCAAACTTCGGGGCTCTACGATCAAATCAATAACGTGCGCAACTCAAGATTAAACCTGGAACAGAATACTCTGCAGCTTCAGGATCAGCTGGCAAGTGCCAAATCCCAAATGGAAATTTTAAAGTCGCAGTATGATCGTCAGAAAAAGCTGGTTGAACGGGATCTGATTTCTGAACAAGAATTCCAGACCACAAAGGAGAATTATGAGTATCAGAAACGGCGCTACGAATTGACCTACGAATCCTATAAGAAGGATTCCATTCAAACGATTACGCAGCTGAGGCAGCTTAATAATTCCGAAGACAGAATGTTTCAGAATCTGGAAGCCGTTCAGCAAATCCTGGATAACCTATCCGTTACGGCACCTATTTCGGGTCAATTGAGCACCATTGAATTAAACCAGGGGCAGTCCATTTCTTCCGGAGAGCGTATCGGACAAGTCGATATCATGGACGGTTACAAAGTTCGGGTAGCGATTGATGAATATCACTTATCGCGAATAACGCAGGGGCTCCGGGGCTCTTTCCCTTTTGACGGGCAGTCGCACGAGCTGGTGATTACAAAAATTTATCCCGTCATTAACAACGGGCAGTTTGAAGTGGATATGGAATTTGTGAATAAAGCACCGGAAGGCCTGCGCCGGGGACAAACAGTGAGAATACGTCTTGAGCTGGGGGAATCGGCCAGTGCGGTTCAGATTCCAAGAGGTGGGTTCTATCAAACTACCGGTGGCAACTGGGTATTTGTTGTAAATGAAAGTGAAGGAAAGGCCTATCGCAGAGATATAAGGCTCGGCCGGCAGAATCCTGAATATTTTGAAGTACTGAGCGGAGTATCGCCCGGAGAAAAAGTCATTACCTCAAGTTATGATACGTTTGGGGATAATGAGGTTTTAGTGTTAGAGTGATGATGTGTTTAAGAGATAAAGTGTTTAAGTGTTAACGTATTTACGTTTTTGAAATGAGTAAAATTGAAAGATATGAGGATTTAAAGTGCTGGCAGCAATCAAGATTGTTGGTGAACCAAATCTATAAATTGGTCTCTGATTCCTCATTGAAGAAAGAATTTGCACTAACTGATCAGCTGAAAAGGGCTTCTATATCTGTGATGACAAATATTGCAGAGGGCTTCAATCGCTACCATAAAAAAGACTTTATTCGATTCTTAGACTACTCCCAAAGTTCAGCCCAGGAAGTAAAGAGTCTACTATACATTGTTGAAGATCAAGGAATGATTGAAACGGAAAGGATTAAAGAAATTCAAAATAATTGTGACCACTGCCAAGCTATGGTGCTCTCTTTGATAAATCATATTAATAACACTTTGAAAAACTCAAATCAAACAAACGAACCAGAAGTTCTATACATCTCAGATGAGTATTTAGGTCACTGAGATAAACTTTAACACGTGAACACGTTCAAAACCTTACTACCATGATTCAAACAAAAAACCTTAAGAAAGTATATACCACTGAAGAAGTGGAAACGACTGCGTTGAGCAACGTGAACCTCGAGATCAAGGAGGGCGAATTTGTAGCCATTATGGGGCCTTCAGGCTGCGGAAAATCTACCCTGTTGAATATTATGGGACTCCTGGATAATCCTTCCGATGGTGAATATCACTTTTTAGGACATGAGATCTCTACTCATTCCGAAAGAGAAAGAGCCCAGCTCAGAAAAGGAAATATTGGATTCATCTTCCAGAGCTTTAACCTGATTGATGAGCTCACGGTATTCGAAAATGTGGAACTTCCGCTGCTATATCTCGGAGTTGATTCCGCCGAACGCAAAGAGAAAGTGGAAACGGCGCTCGACCGAATGGGAATGATGCACCGACGCAATCACTTTCCGCAACAACTTTCCGGTGGTCAGCAACAGCGCGTTGCCATTGCCCGGGCCGTAGTAGCTAATGCCAAGCTGATCCTCGCCGATGAGCCTACCGGTAACCTGGATTCGGATCACGGCGATGAAGTGATGAAACTTTTGGCTGAACTTAACGAAGCCGGCACCACCATCGTGATGGTAACCCACTCTCCGCATGATGCCGATTACGCCCGTCGTGTCATTCACCTGTTTGACGGCCACGTAGTGACCGAGAATATGCAGGAAGGGTTTCATGTATGATTATTAACGTGTGAGCGTGTTTAAGTGTTAACGAAAAGAACTCACTTAAACACTTTAGCACCTAAACCCATTACACTATGCTGAAGAATTATTTTAAAATTGCCTTTAGAAATATCTCTAAGCATAAAGGCTATTCTTTCATCAATATTTCGGGGCTGGCAATAGGCATTGCTTGCTGTCTGCTAATCCTCATATATGTGAGGCATGAACTCAGTTATGACCAATTCCATGAAAAGGCAGACAGAATTGTTCGGATCAGTATGGAAAGCGGTGGTGATAACATCGCCGTTACGCCTTCCATGGTGGCTCCAACGCTGAATCAAATCTCACCAGAGATTGAACGATGGGTTCGGCTTTATGAGCCTACCCGTTACAGCCCGGCTATCATTAGTACCGGTGAGAACAAATTTCAGGAAGAAAACTTCTTATATGCCGATTCCAGCTTTTTCCGGATTTTCAGTTTTGATTTTATCGCCGGAAACCCCGAAACAGCACTCAAAAACCCAAGATCATTGGTTCTGCCCAAATCTACAGCCCTGAAATTATTTGGGTCTGTTGATATACTTGGTGAAACTGTTAATGCCCGGATTTTCAATACCAATTATGATTTTGAAGTGACCGGCGTCATTGAAAACGTTCCTGCAAACTCCCACTTTACATTCAATTATCTGGGCTCGCTGCATACCATGAGCAGTTGGTCTCAGCTGGATGATTCTCAGATCAGGGCCGCTAATTTTTTCACTTATCTGCTACTGAATAGCAGCTCCTCCACCGAATCATTAAGACAGACAGCAAATGCCTTCATAAGGGATAATCAGATTCAGGACCGTGTTGATCAACTGATCTTTACCCCCGTCACAGAATTGTACCTGAACTCAAACTTCGATTTCGAAATTGCCCCCATGGGCAGTATGCAAAACGTGATTGGGTTTATTTTCCTGGCCCTGATGGTACTCCTTATCGCTACTATAAATTACGTCAACCTCTCAACCGCCCGTTCTTCAAGGCGTGGAGCTGAAGTGGGTATCCGAAAGGCTCTCGGTGCGGTAAAATCACAACTGGTAAAGCAGTTTTATGGGGAATCTATATTGATTACGCTTATATCAGTTGTATTGGCACTGATTCTGGTGGAGTTTTTCAAAGAACCCTTTTTCGAACTGATGGGCAAAGACATCAGCTTTAACCTTTTTACCGATCCTTCCGCATGGATGCTTTTAGCCGGCGTGACCATCATCACCGCTGCCCTCGCCGGAAGCTACCCGGCTTTTCTACTTTCATCATATCAGCCGGTTCGGGTACTTAAGGGGCTGCTTGGGTCTACCGGGTCCGATGGTACCCTTCGCAAAGGGCTGGTGATATCACAATTTGCTATATCCACTTTCCTTATTCTTTGTACCGTCATCATCTATCAACAAACAAATTTCATATTAACTGCAGACCTTGGTTTTGATGATGAAGAAGTTATTGTGCTCCCTGCCAGAGATAGTGAGCTTGCTCAAAAACAGGGTCTGCTGAAAAGTGAGGTTCTCCGTCAGCCCGGTGTTAAAGGAGCAACCTACATGTCAAATATTCCCGGTAAAGTTTTTGGCGGCTATGGGTCGGTTCACAACACTACGATGGAACCGATCGGAACTGCAGCCGGTGCAGCTGATGCCGATTTGGTTCAAACATTAGATATTGAGATCATTGCTGGTAACTCTTTTCCGGATAATCCTTCCTATACCAGAGAACAGGGATATGTGTATCTCATCAACGAGCAGTTAGCGCAGGCTCATGGCTGGTCGCCACAGGAAGCCATTGGCAAGCCTTTCAATGTACTGGGAGGAAGAGAAGGCGAGGTGGTTGGGGTGATGGCAGACTTTAACTACCAGTCTCTCAGAGAAAATGTAGAGCCCCTGGCGTTATTCATTCATGAGCAGATGTATAACTACCTGTTAGTGAAAGTTGAACCGGGAAACATCCAGGGCACGATAGCATCTCTGGAGAATATGTGGCAGGATGTTGCCCCACACCGGCCTTTTGAATTCGAGTTTTTAGATCAACAGCTGAATGCTCTCTACCAGTCTGAACTGCAGACCCGAAACCTGTTACTGGCATTTTCCGGGCTGGCTATTTTCATCGCCTGTCTTGGCCTTGTAGGGCTTTCATCCTTCCTGATTGAACGCCGGGCAAAAGAAATTGGAATTCGAAAAGTGTTGGGTGCTTCCGTCTCAAAAATAGTGGCTTTGCTTTCAACCGACTTCCTCAAATTAGTGGCTATCGGTTTTGTGGTGGGAACGCCCATCGCCTGGTACGTAATGGATCAGTGGCTTACCAACTTTGCCTACCGTATTGATATGAATGTTGCTGTTTTTATAACCGTAGGACTGATTGCGATGATTATCGCGATTTTGACCGTAAGCTGGCAATCCATCAAAGCCGCCGTGGCTAATCCCGTGGATAGTTTGAGAAGTGAATAGCAGGTTTTAGGTGCAAGGTGTTAGGTTTTAGTGTTGCCTGAATGGACACACTAAAACCTAACACCTAAAACCTCGCCAATTTCCATCCGTTTCCTTCTTCCCCATTTGTTGCTACCTTCGGTCTGCCCCTGAAAGAGTTCCATATTCTGTTTTTATGCCGAAGAAAATCTCGTGCTGTCTTTATTTGTGTTTACTTTTGATGCTTTCCGGTTGTCAGTACCTCAAACTTTCCCCGAAAAAACCGGCTGATTCCCATCCTGAAATTCAGCGTGAATTCAGGGCCGCATGGGTTGCAACGGTTGCCAATATCAACTGGCCCAGCGAACCGGGCATCCCCGTAGAACAGCAGAAAGAAGAGGCTATAAAACTGCTCGATCTTTTGCAGTCCACAAACTTTAATGCCGTTATTTTCCAGGTTCGCCCGCAGTCTGATGCTTTATATGAAAGCGAGCTGGAACCCTGGTCGTATTACCTGACCGGCCAGCAAGGCGTGCCACCAACTCCCTATTACGATCCACTGAGTTTCTGGATTGAAGAAGCCCATAAAAGAGGACTGGAGCTTCATGTTTGGCTTAATCCATACCGGGCACATCATGTGAGAGGCGGCTCGGTTTCGGAGCACTCCGTCGTGAGCACGAAAGAAGAGCTGGTGGTAGGATTAAAAAGCGGGTACTGGTGGTTCGATCCCAGCCTGCAAGAAACCCAGGATCATTCCCACGCCGTAGTTATGGACATCGTAAAGCGATACGATATTGACGGCGTTCATTTTGACGACTACTTCTATCCCTATCCCTCTTATAATTTTGGGGAAGACTTTCCGGACGATGAAAGCTGGGATGCTTATGTAAAATCCGGAGGAAAACTCTCGCGAAGTGACTGGCGAAGAAAAGCCGTAGACACATTCATACAACGGGTATATAGATCCATAAAAAAGGAAAAGCCCTATGTGAAATTTGGGCTTAGCCCGTTTGGTGTGTGGCGGCCGGGAAGTCCGCCATCCATTGCAGGAATGGATCAATATGAGGTGCTTTACGCTGATGCCAAAAAGTGGCTCAAAAAAGGCTGGATTGATTACTTCTCACCCCAACTTTACTGGCCCATAAACCAGGTTCCACAGAGCTTTCCTGTTCTGTTGGGGTGGTGGGAAGAGCAGAATTTTACAGACCGGCATATTTGGCCGGGCATGAGTATTTCCCGCTATGAAGGAGAACAACAAGTGGACGAGGTCATTAATCAAATTATGATAACACGCGGCATGCTGCCGGAAGCACCCGGAACCATCCACTGGAGTATGACTGGATTAGTTGAAAATGACTCGCTCCGACAAGCCCTGCTCGAAAAGCCTTATAAACGGGAAGCCCTGATTCCTTCCATGAACTGGATCAACCATCGTCCGCTAAAAGCACCTGATATTTCTTTTACCCGGGAAAAGGGGGGGCTTTCTTTTGCCTTGGAGGAAGATATAAACCGTGTTTCAAAATGGGTTGTTTATGCCCGATATGATAACACCTGGCAAACAATTATCATCCCAAAAACCCGGGACTCTGCCGTTATCCCTTATTACAGGATAAACCATGCACCTGCCAGTTCACCTCTTCGACAAGGAAGGGTTTCGCTGCTGAAGGAACTTCATATTACCTATATCGACCGGTTAGGATTTGAAAGTTCAGCCTTCATTCAAAATTTTGAACATCTCGATCAGCTTGAATCTCCGGCAGAAAGCAAATCACTCAAGGGTTTCTATAACTCACTTTTTAACCTTAAGTGAGAAATAACTCCTCTGAAGGAGCATAATTATTTGAAGAAAGTTCTCACTTACATGTAACGACTCCTGATTTTTACCGTGTAACATCCGTAATCAAGAAATCGGGTCTGGCCATGTTCAAAAATTATTTAAAAACTGCTTTTCGGAGTTTCAAGCGTCATAAAAGTTCTTTTCTCATTAACGTCATCGGGTTATCCATTGGGATGGCCTGCAGTATCCTGATTCTGCTTTGGGTACTTGATGAGTTGAATTACGATCGCTTTCACACCGATTCCGACCGCATGTACCAGGTAATGGAGCACCAGCTATATTCCGGCGATATCATGACAACCCATTCCACACCGGGAATTTTGGCTCCTGCTTTGAAAGAGGAAGTCCCCGAGTTTGAGTATGTGGCCACTTATACCTGGAATATGGAATACCTGTTTACCAAAGATGATAAGTCGCTCAAGGAAAATGGGCTATACGCCCGGCCTGACTTCTTCCACATTCTGGATGTCAACATATTGCATGGAAACCGGGACGAGCTCATCAACAGCCCCAAAAGTGTGGCTATTTCCAAAGAGCTGGCAGAGAAATATTTCAATACAGAAAATCCGGTAGGTGAATCTATTACCATCAACGGGACGGAGGTTCATACTATCACCGGCGTATTTGAAAAACTTCCCGAAAACTCCTCTTTCCAATTTGATTACGTGCTTCCCTTTGAGGATTGGCTGCAGAATAATGAATGGGCAACCCGATGGGGAAATAACGGCCCCCGAACCATTGCCAAGCTATACCCGGGTGTTGATATTGCCGCTTTGAATTCAAAAATAAAGGACTTCGTAAAACAAAAAGATGATGATGACTCGAATGTGAACCTCTTTGTTTTCCCCTTTGCTGATTTGTACCTCTATGGCCAATTTGAAGACGGTGTGCAAACAGGTGGCAGAATCGATTACGTGAGGTTATTTACCATCGTTGCCATTTTCATTTTGCTGATTGCCTGCATTAACTTTATGAACCTGAGTACAGCCAAAGCCACCAAACGTGCCAAAGAAGTGGGCATTCGAAAATCAATCGGGGCCAGTCAGGGTTCTCTCATCGGACAGTTTATCGGTGAATCCATGATCATCACTTTTTTCTCCCTGTTGGTTTCCGTATTTCTTGTTGAATTGAGCTTACCTGTATTTAACGACCTGACGGATAAGGCCATCGATGTTTCCTATTCAGATCCGATGCTGCTGCTCATATTTCTTGGAACCGCATTGGTAACCGGGTTTGTGGCGGGTAGCTATCCGGCCTTTTATCTCTCCTCTTTCGAAGCTGTTAAAACGCTGAAAGGAAACCTGAAAATTTCAGGCAGTGAAGCTTTTGCCCGGAAAGGCCTGGTGGTATTCCAGTTCTCGCTATCTGTTATCCTGATTATTTCTACCATTGTGGTGTACCAGCAAATTCAGTTTACCCAGACCAAAAACCTCGGGTATAAGAAGGAAAACCTTATCACCTTCCCTGTTGAAGGTGACGTCTATGATAATTGGGACACCTTTAAAGCCCAGGTAAAGGATATTCCGGGCGTCGTTAATGCATCCCGATCCAGCTCTTCGTTTATGGGTAGAAATTCCAATACATCCGGGTTGGAATGGCCCGGTAAATTACCTGATACCCATATTTTATTCGAGAATGTAAGTGCAGATTACGGACTCATTGAAACCATGGGTTTTGAGCTTCTTGCCGGACGTTCTCATTCTGAAGAATTTGGCGCCGATACGGCCCGAATTGTGATTAATGAAACAGCAGCCAAGGTAATGGACCTTGAAAATCCTGTTGGGCAGGTAATTCAGCTCTGGGAAGAAGACACCGAGATCATCGGCCTTGTTAAAGACTTTCATTTCCAGAACCTGCGGTACGAAGTCGAACCTCTTTTCTTCCGGCTTACCGACTTTGGCTGGGCAGCTTACGTAAGAGTTGAATCGGATAACATTCGCGAGACACTGGCGCAGATCGAAGACAAATACAAAGAATTCAACCCCACTTATCCTTTTGCTTATGAATTTATGGATGAGCAATATGCGGCCTTATACCGGGGAGAACAACGAATTGGCGACCTGGCCAAATATTTCTCCATCTTTGCCATTATCATCTCCTGCCTGGGACTTTTCGGTCTTTCAGCATTCACAGCCGAGCAGCGCGCCAAAGAAATTGGGGTTCGAAAAGTGTTGGGAGCTTCAGTTCAAAACCTGGTGCTCCATCTCACCAAAGACTTCACCAAGCTGGTGCTGATCGCCATTGCTATTGCCATCCCGGTTTCGTGGTGGATGATGGACATATGGCTCTCCGATTTCGCTTACAACCCGGGCCTGAACTGGTGGATATTTGCCGCCTCCGGTTTCCTTGCAGTGGTAATCGCCTGGCTGACGGTAAGTTGGCAATCCATAAAAGCAGCCCTGGAAAATCCGGTACAGAGCCTGAAGAGTGAATAAGCTATCAGCTTTCAGTTTATTCTCTATGGATTTAAACTAAAAGCTGAAGCCTGATAGCTGAGCTAACCTCACTGTCCATAATCGCACACCCGGTGTTTGAAAGTGAACATGTAATACCCTCAAAAATGTCCTAAACGCTGTTTTAAAGATCTTTTCCCGGTTTGGTATGATAGTTGATTACCCAGTGTATAATTAGTTGTGAACGTGTTTAAGTGTTTAGGTGCGAACGTGCATAAACACTTAAACACGTTCACACATAGAAACTTTATACCATGCTGAAGAATTACTTTAAAATAGCCTTTCGAAATTTCTACAGAAATAAAGAAAATTCGATCATCAATATTTTCGGGCTGAGTGTGGCTCTTCTTTGCTGCATAGTAATTTTTTTGTTTGTCCGTGCAGAGCTGAGTGTAGATAATTTCCATACCAATGCGAATCAGATTTACCGGCTTACATTCCAGGAAATAAACCGTCCCGGTGCCCGGCATTTTGCTACTACTTCGCCTCCTATGGGACCTGCTTTAGTTGAGAGTTTTCCTGAGATTGAACAAGCCGTGCGATTGCGATTCCCTGACTCCAACATTCTCAGCTACAAAAACCGTCAGTTTTATGAATACAATGTAGCCTACGCCGACTCTACCTTGTTAAGCATTTTCGATTTCCCTCTTTCTCAAGGCAATCCAGCCAAGGCACTAAAAGACATTAATTCTGTTGTTATAACCGCTCCAATGGCCCAAAAGTATTTTGGAGATGAAGACCCGATGGACAAGACTTTGCTTTTGGATAATCAAATCCCGTTAACAGTTACAGGAGTATTTGAAGAAATTCCCCCTAATACTCACCTCAATTTCGATTTTATTATCTCCTTCGACACTTTTGAGGTTCCCCGTGGTTATCCCGTTACTCTTGACAGCTGGGGATGGGTTTCTTTCTACACCTACGTGAAATTATCGCAACAGGCTGACCCTGAACAAGTAGCTGCCCATTTTGACGATTTTCTGGTCACCAACATGGGAGAAGATATCGGTGAGAACCGGATTTTACACCTGCAGCCCCTTGATGAAATCTACCTCGCCTCAAACCTCAGAAATGCTTCTGAAGATATGCGGGTTGGTAACCGGGCCTATATTTTCGGGCTGTCAGCTATCGCCCTCTTTCTACTGATTATCGCCTGCTTTAATTACATGAACCTTTCAACAGCTCAGGCCATCCGGAGAGGTAAAGAAGTAGGCGTCCGCAAAACCTTAGGTGCTAAACGTACTTCCCTGATGGGGCAATTTATCTTTGAATCGGTATTACTCACGCTATTGAGTATCTGCATAGCCTTACTTTTTCTTGAACCGGTATTACAAGCCGCATCTTCGTTATTAGGTATGGAATTAAGTCTGGAAGCTGGAAGCTACCTTTACCTGGTTCCGACCTTTTTAGCGCTTTCGGTAATTGTCGGAGTACTGGCAGGGTTCTATCCCTCGTTCATGATTTCAAACTTTCGTCCCTCAAAAGCTTTAAAAGGCTCGATAGAAACCGGCAGTTCGGTGTTCTCCATCCGAAAGATATTGGTTGTGGGTCAGTTTGTGATCGCCATTGTACTTATTGCGGGAAGTTTAATCATCCGAAACCAAATTCAATTCATTCAATCCAAAGACCTGGGGTTTAATGAAGAGCAGGTTGTCGTTTTGCACATGAATGGTGAGGAGCTGACCCGCAGATTTCCAACCATTAAAAATGAATTACAGCAAAACCGCCATGTTATAAATGCCAGTTTAGGAGCCGGCTTACTGGATGGAAGAAACGGAACGGTTCCTGTTTTCCCTCCGGGGGATGACCCTGAAGGATATCCCATGAACATCTACGGTGTGCATTTCGATTATTTCGAAACAATGGATATCAAAATGGCTGAGGGACGTTCGTTTGATCCTTCTTTTGCCACCGACTCTGCTGACGGTATCGTCATCAACCAATCGGCTGCTAAAACGCTGGGTTGGGATAATCCCATTGGCAAAGAACTCAGAGTAAGCGACATTAAGGACGGATACGTGATTGGTGTTGCTGAAGATTTCCACTTTGCTTCCTTACACCGTCAAATACAGCCGCTGGTCATGTACATTCCACCAACCAACATGGAAAAAGTATTTGTCCGGTTACAACCCGGCAACCTTTCTCAAGCTGTTGCCTCCTTACAGGAAAGCTGGAAAAGCGCGGTCCCGGATTTCCCCTTTAGCTTCGTTTTCCTTGATGAGCATCTCAATCAATTATACCAGGCCGATCAGCGCTTTCTAAAGCTGCTAACTGTCTTTACCATTTTAACCATTATAGTCGCCTGCATGGGCTTATATGGTCTAATCACCTATATGATTCAGCGCCGTAGTAAAGAAATTGGAGTACGAAAAATACTTGGAGCGAAGGCCTCGCAAATTACCTGGTTGCTTTCTTCGGAATTCTCACTCCTGGTCGGGATCGCTTTCCTGATAAGCATTCCCATATGTTATTTCGCAATTCAAAACTGGCTGCAGGAATTTGCCTACCGTGTCCCTATCCCGTGGTGGGTGTTCCTGCTGGCCGGTTTCGTTTCTCTTGTAATCGCCATAAGTACTATTTCGTATCAAACAATAAAAGCAGCACTCGCAAACCCTGTAAAAAGTTTAAGAAGTGAATAACCGTGTGAACGTGTTTACGTGCGACCCAACATAAACACGTAAACACTGCAACACACAAACACTTATTACATCATGTTAAAAAACTACTTCAAAATTGCCATTCGAAACCTTCACCGGAACAAAGTTTTTGGAATCATCAGCATTTTGGGGCTTACCGTAGGTATTACCGGAGCCACACTGCTGTATTTATATGTTGATAATGAGCTTGGTTACGACTCCCTTCATGAGCAATCGGAGCAGATCTATCGCATTGTCGAAATCGATGATAGTCAGGATCAGAGAACCCGGTACTATGGACAGACCGCGCCGGTACTTGGCTCAACATTGGAAGAAAGCTTCCCTGAAATTAAAAAGATGGTGAGAGTATATCAGCCTGTGGGGCATGTAGATATGGAGTGGAAAGGGGAGGCCATTTCTGAGCGTAATTGGCTGATGACAGATCCTGATTTTTTTGAGGTATTTGATTTTGAAATAGTTGAAGGAGACAAAAACAGCCCCTTATCAGAGCCTAACACAGTCGTGATTTCAGAGAAAAAAGCACAGCAGCTTTTCGGAAATCAAAACCCTATTGGTGAAGTTCTGACCTTCAGTAATTTGGGCGATAATACCGTAACCGCAGTGATAAAGAACGTTCCGGATAACTCTCACCTTCAGTTTGATTTACTTTTCTCGAGAAGAAATTCGAATACCGACATGGAGGAATATCTCACAGATTGGAACAACTATGGTGCCTACACCTACCTGTTGCTGGAAGAGTCCGTGAATATGACGTCCTTAGAATCAAAGCTGGATAGCTTTATCCAAAACCAGCAGGAAACCAACGAGAATGCCCGCAATTTCTACCTCCAGCCTATTACGGATATTTATTTCAACTCTCAGAATATTGAATTCGGTATCGAGCAAGCTCACGGTAACATTTTCTATATCTATGTGTTCTCAGCAATTGGCGTTTTCTTATTGCTCATCGCAGGCATCAATTATATGAACCTTGCAACTGCTCTTTCTGTGCAGCGTGGCAAAGAAATCGGTATAAGAAAGGCCGCAGGAGCGGAAAAGAGACAGCTTATCGGTCAGTTCTTGTTAGAATCAATCGTTATTGCCCTGCTGGCTTGTTTAGGTTCTTACTTTTTAATTGAACTGTTGCTTCCCTCTTTCAATCAGCTTACAGGAAAAAGTTTTAGCATTACCACCGATTCGTTCGCATATATTGCAATGGTATTGCTTGGCATAGGCTTGCTACTTGGAATCTCTTCCGGCAGCTACCCGGCGTTCTACCTTGCTTTGATAAAACCCATCCGGGTGTTAAAGTCCAATACCGAAATGAAAGGGACAAGCCTTACACTCCGTAAAGCGCTGGTCATAACACAGTTCAGCTTGTCGATCATTTTGATAATTGGCACACTGGCTGCTTACAAACAAATTGACTATATCCGAACGGCTGACATTGGTTTTGAGGAAGACCAGATGCTCGTTGTTGATATCAACAGCGGAAATACCCGAGCTCGTTTTGATGCCATAAAGCAGGAGATGGCAAAACTTCCCGGCGTGCAAGATGTCGCGGTCTCCTCCCGGGTACCGGGTGAATGGAAGAATATCACCCAGATCTTTGCCCGGTCCGGAGAAACCGGCATGGCAGATTCTGTTCAGACGTTCTTCATGAGTTTTGATGAGGATATGTTGCAGCTCTACAACATCGAGTTGGTTTCCGGCAGAAACTTCACCGGCAATAAGTTAACCGATTCCCTCACTGTCTTGCTTAACGAAACCGCTGTCAATGCTTTGAACTTGGATGAACCCCTGGGTAAAACCTTACGGCTATCCGGAGTTGGCGAACCTGTACGGGTAGTAGGTGTGGTTAAAGACTTTAATTACCAATCACTCCATCAACAAGTGGCGCCGCTATTAATTGGATACTGGGCCAACCCGGTTCGATCAATCGATTACTTTTCTGTAAAACTGGCTGCCAATGTGGATGTACCATCAACTTTACAAGGGCTAAAAGAGATTCACGGCCAGTTTGACCCTGCATCAGCAATGGAATACCATTTTCTGGAACAACAGATTGAACAAATGTATCAGACGGATGTGCGTGCTGGCAGGCTATTTGCCATCGGAGGTGGAGTTACCATCTTTATTGCCTGCCTTGGCCTATTTGGCCTGGCTTTGTTCAGTACTCAACGGCGAGTAAAAGAAATCGGAATCCGAAAAACACTTGGAGCCACCACACCTCAAATTCTTATGCTTTTAACTACCGACTTCATGAAGCTGGTGGTCATAGCCTTTTTGATGGCAATTCCCGTCAGCTGGATTTTAGTAAACAACTGGCTTGAGAACTTTGCTTATCGCACTGATCTTGGGATAGGAATTTTCGTTTTAGCCGGCTTGGGAGTCTTTATTATCAGTTTGCTGACAGTTAGCTCCCAGTCTATAAAAGCTTCGGTAACCAACCCCGTAAAAAGTTTAAGAAGTGAATAACCTAACGTTGTAATGTGTGAATGTGTTTACGTGCGACCCAACATAAACACGTAAACACTATAACACCCAAACACTTATTACACCATGCTGAAAAACTACTTCAAAATTGCTTTAAGGAACCTATTTAAGAACAGGCTGTATTCTGTTGTTAATATATTGGGGCTGGCTGTTGGTGTTGGCTGTGTACTTCTGATTACCGTGTATGTGATCCATGAGCTTTCTTTCGATAAGTTTCATTCAAATTACGATAAGCTCTTCCGGGTAACCGAAAGTATCCAGGCTGATGGTTCCATAGACACTTATGCTACTACCTATCCAGCACTTGCTCACGCTTTAGGTGATGAATTTCCTTCCATTGAAAAAATCACACACATTTATCCAAGTTCAGGTTTAATCTCAGGCCCGGACAACACCAGCTACCAGGAAGATGGTATTGTCTTCGCCGATTCTACTTTCTTTGAAATGTTTTCTTTTGACTTTATAAAAGGAAATCCGGCCACGGCTCTTGACCAACCACTAACCATGGTTGTTACAGAGACGATTGCCTCGAAGTTTTTTGGCGATGAGAATCCTGTAGGAAAGTCACTAAGACTCAAAGACTCCAGAAATACCTTCGATTTTGAGATTACCGGAATCACTAAGAACCCTCCAAGCAACTCGCACATTCAGTATGACTATGTGATTTCTTTTGAAAGCCTGAGACAACTCAGGCCTTGGGAGTATAACTCCAGGTACCACCCGCCCATGTACACCTATGTGCAGCTCAGTAATGCCTCTTCGGAACCTTTATTGGAGTCACATTTCTCCGATTTTGAAGAAAAATACTATGGAAATGACTTTGCTGAATCCAGCAGTTTTGAGCTACAGCCTGTTTCGGAGATTCACTTGTATTCGAACCTTCAAAATGAGTTGTCCGCCAATTTCGACATCACCTACATTTATATTTTCGCAGGGATTGGACTGTTCATATTGATTATTGCCTGCATCAATTTCATGAACCTTGCTACGGCACGGTCGGCAAAAAGGGGTATGGAAGTGGGAATGCGTAAAACCATGGGTGCTCAGCGTACTCAGCTTGTTGGGCAGTTTTTGGGTGAAGCCATTATTATGACGCTGCTCGGTTTTGGGCTTTCGCTTATTCTCGTGGAAGCAGTTTTCCCATTCTTCAACGATTTGACCGGCTACCAGCTCTCCCTTTCTTATTTAGCTTCCTGGGAAGTAATCCTGCCCATCGCAGGTTCAGTAATAGGGATTGGTATTTTAGCCGGAAGCTACCCTGCATTTTACCTGTCTTCTTTCAAGCCCATCCAGACACTTAAAGGAAAGCGGGTCACCGAAAAATCATCTATTACCTCTTTCCGAAAAGGACTGGTCGTATTTCAGTTTTGTATTTCTACGGCCCTGATTTTTTCCACTATCATCATCACTCAGCAACTCGATTATATTCAAAATAAAAAGCTGGGTTTTGAAAAAGAGCAGGTTATGATCATGCCGATCCGGGAAACGGCCAATCAGTTTAATGTGGCTACGCTGAAAGAAGAGATACAACGAATTCCCGGGGTTCAGTCTGCTTCAGCAGCATCCGGCTTGCCCGGCATCAAATCAGGCATCCATGGTTTTATGGTGACACCAGAGGATAACCCCGCTGACTCAACAGTAATGCAAACCCTGACCGTTGATTTTGACTACCTGAAAACACTTGGGTTGAATCTGGTTCAAGGGCGTGATTTTTCCGAGGCGTTCTCTACCGATGAAAACCAGGCATTCATCATTAATGAAACAGCGGCTAAACGGCTGGGATGGAATGAAAATCCATTAGACAAAGAACTTACCCTAAGTTTTTATACCACTAATTTAGTCCGAAAAAAAGGGAAAGTAATCGGCGTTGTCGAAGACTTTCAGTACAACTCTCTTCATAATAAAATAGATCCGGTTATCATTCACGTTTTCAAACGTACATTTTATCATGATTACCTTTCCGTGAAGCTGGCCTCCGATAATATCAGAGACATTACGGCTAATATCGAAGAAGAGTGGAGCGCATTTAACCCGGAAAGGCCGTTTGAGTATTTCTTCCTGGATGCCACTTTCGATAGTATGTATCGATCGGAGGAAAAACTCAGCACCATATTTAAGTCTTTTGCTTTTATAGCCATCCTGATTGCCTGCCTGGGGTTGCTTGGATTAGCTTCATACAGCATTCAACAACGAGTAAAAGAAATTGGCATCCGTAAAGTATTGGGTGCACAAATCGGTGACATTATTCTGTTACTTGGAAAAGACTTTACCCTTTTGATTATCTTTGCCCAAATACTTGCCCTGCCTCTGGTTTATATATTCATGAACCGCTGGCTAACCAACTTCAGTGACCAAACCACTGTTTCCCTGTGGGTATTTATGCTGTGTGCCGTTGCCGTATTGATTGTGTCGTGGTTCACTATTGGAGTTCAATCCGTAAAAGCAGCACTCAAAAACCCTGTAAAAAGTTTAAGAAGTGAATAACCTAACGTTGTAATGTGTGAATGTGTTTACGTGCGACCCAACTTAAACACGTAAACACTATAACACCTAAACACTTATTACACCATGCTGAAAAACTACTTCAAAATCGCATTCCGGAACTTGTTCAAAAATAAAGTCTATTCCTCGGTCAATATCATTGGATTAGCTGTGGGGTTGGCGACTTGTATCGTAATTCTGCTGTATGTATCACATGAACTTTCTTACGATAAACATCATTCAAACTCAGATCGTATTTACCGGGTAACCTCCCACATCGATTTCGGTGGCAACTTTATCGAACTCGCCTCCACCTCTGCACCTATGGGACCTACCCTTAAAGAGCTTTATCCTGAAGTTGAGGCTATGACCCGTTTCCGTCCGCGTGGTTCTTACCTGATCAAAAAAGAAGGAAAAAACTATCGTGAAAGTGGCTTCGTGTTTGCCGACTCCTCCGTTTTTGATGTGTTCACCATCCCCTTTCTCTATGGGGAACCGGATCATGCTTTGACACAGCCACAAACGGTTGCCATTAGTGAAGAAATGGCCCGGAAGTATTTTGGCCGCGCCGATGTGGTGGGCGAGACCCTTACCATACAGGATGATTTTGATATGGAAATTACCGGCGTGTACGAAACCATGCCGAATACCTCTCACTTTCATTTCAACTTTTTGATTTCGATGGCAACCATCGATGAAGCCAACAACAATGTGTGGCTGAGCAATAACTTCCGAACCTACCTGCTGCTTAGTGAAAATACAGCCCCAGAGGCTTTTGAACAGAACTTCGAGTACATCAAGAAAACATACATAGAGCCCCAGCTTCTTCAGTTTATGGGCATAACAATGAAGGAATTTGAAGAAGCCGGCAACCGTGCCGATTACAGATTACAGGCCCTGGAAGACATCCACCTTCATTCCAGCCTCACCGGAGAGTTTAAGGCAAACGGAAGCATTACTTATGTATATATTTTTTCCGGATTGGCCGTTTTTATCCTGCTGCTGGCCTGCATCAACTTCATGAACCTTTCTACTGCGCGATCAGCAAAACGAGCAAAAGAAGTCGGTGTTAGAAAAAGCCTGGGATCCGACCGTTCCACATTGGCCGGGCAATTTTTGATGGAATCCCTTCTGCTCAGTTTTCTGGCTTTAATTGTCGCCCTGTTTTTTGTTGAACTTACCCTGCCCTATTTCAGCGATATAGCCGGGAGAACCATAAGTTCGCAGTATTTCACCAACCTTCCTTTAAGCCTGGGCATGCTGGGTATTGTCATTGTCACCGGCTTGCTTGCAGGAGCATATCCCGCGGCGATGCTGTCTTCATTTCAACCCGTAAAAGTACTTAAAGGCACCCATCTGGAGCGCAAAGGCCATGGTTTGTTCAGAAAGGGATTGGTGGTATTTCAGTTTTCCATTTCCATCGTAATTATTGCCGGACTTCTTGTCATCAACGACCAGCTGCAATTTATTCAGAATAAAAACATTGGATTTGAGAAAGACCGGGTAGTAATCGTTGAAGACGCCTATGCCATTGGGAGCAGCAACGGAGTCGATTCTTTTAGAGACGAGATGTTGAAAAACTCATTCATTAAATCCGCCACAATCTCCAGTTTCTTTCCCGTTGATGGATACTCCCTGAATGACCTGGCTTATTGGCCGGAGGGAAAATCACCCACACAAAATAACACCGTGAGCATGCAAACATGGGAGGTGGATGAAAACTACATTCCAACGCTGAAAATGGAGGTCGTGCAGGGAAGAAACTTTTCTGAGAATCGGGCAATGGACAAGCAAGCCGTGATCCTCAATGAAACAGCTGTTCAGCGATTAGACCTTCAAGACCCGGTTGGCAAGAGTATTTTAACCTTTGCAATGAACCACGAAGATGGATCTATCGATCAATCCAAAACGCTGTCTTATGAAATTGTGGGCGTAGTCAGGGACTTCAATTTTGAGTCGCTACGGGAAAACGTGTCGCCATTGGGTTTGTTTAACCAGCGTTCATCGGGCAATGTGGCCTTCCGATTTGCTGATGCAAATATCAGTGAAGTGCTCGCCGTTCTGGAAGCAGAATGGACCGCCCGAGCTCCTGAACAACCGTTCAATTATGCATTCCTGGATCAGCAGTTCGACCGGATGTACCGTACTGAAAACAGGGTGCAAAACCTGATGAGCACCTTCTCAGTACTGGCCATTTTAATAGCCTGCCTGGGGCTGTTCGGACTTTCTGCATTCAGTGCAGAGAAAAGAGCCAAAGAAATTGGAATCCGTAAAGTATTGGGGGCGGATATTGCCTCTATCCTTCGCCTTATGTCCAAAGAATTTATGGCACTGATTTTAGTCAGTTTCATGATTTCCATACCCATAGCATACCTGGTTATGCAACAATGGCTGCAGCAGTTTACCTACCGAACTGATTTAGGAATGTCTGTTTTCCTTTTATCGGGATTAATCACGCTCGGTATTGCCATTGCAACCGTAAGCTGGCAATCTGTAAAAGCAGCCTTAACCAATCCCGTCAACAGTTTAAGAAATGAATAATCTTACGTTGTAACGTGTGAACGTGTTTACGTGCGACCCAACGTAAACACGTTCACACCTCACCACTTAAACACTTTACATCATGCTGAAAAATTACTTTAAAATCGCATTTCGGAACTTGTTCAAAAACAAGGTGTATTCATCCATCAATATATTTGGGCTGGCTGTGGGTGTGGCATGTTGCATTCTCATTGCACTGTATGTTCAAAATGAGTGGAGCTATGATGAATTTCATTCTAAAGCAGACCGTACTTACCGGGCTTGGGTAAACGAGACCACTCCTGAAGGCAGAGAATTACTGAATACAGCCACCCCTGTAATCCTGGGCCCCACCCTCAAAGATAACATACCGGAGGTTGAACACCTGACCTACATGTTCAGCTTCAGCAATCTGGTAAAAACCCCCGATGCACAGGCTCCCTTTGATGAAAACATATTGGTGGTGAATAAGGATTTCTTTAAAATTTTTGACTTTGATATCCTTAAGGGTGATCCCGGGAATTTGTTTATAAATCCGTCTTCCATTGTGATCTCGGAAGCAACAGCCAACCGCTTTTTTGGTAACCAAGATCCACTTCAAAAAACCCTGTCCATCAGGCTGACCGATGAGTACAAACAGTTCACCGTAACCGGTGTGGTTGAAAATCCCCCCGCCAATTCCAGTCTGGATTACCGAATCCTGATGCCTGACCAAAACCTGGAGACCCTGATTAGCGAACGTGGCCGAAACAGCTGGTTCAACATTTTTGGCAGCACCTATCTGACATTGCAGGAAGGCACAAACCAGGCCGACCTGAATGAAAAGTTTGATTCCATGATGAAAGGCGTATTTGGGGAGGATTTCTTCACCAATCAGGATTATAAAGTAGGCCTCCAGCCTTTGACCGACATTCACCTTAACACCGAATTTCCTTCAGCCCAAGCCAGCGTCAGCGATCCGGTATATTCCTACATCCTTGCAGCCATCGCCTTTCTGATTCTGCTGATTGCCTGTGTTAATTTCATGACCCTTTCGATCAGTAAATCTACCTCAAGAGCTAAGGAAGTTGGAATCCGGAAAACCATCGGAGCCATCCGCCAACATCTGATGTATCAGTTTTGGGGTGAAGCCTTGATGATGACGCTGATTGCCTTTTTAATCGGGATCACCTTTGCTGAACTTCTTCTTCCCTTTTTCAATGATCTTTCCGGAACCGAGCTTACTATTTCTTATGGAGCAGGAACACTGGGAGTGTTACTGCTTACTGCTTTAGCTGTGAGCCTGGTAGCTGGTATTTATCCCGCTCTTGTCCTTTCCGGGTTTCGCCCGATAGAAGTCCTGAAAGGTCGTTTAAATCTGTCTGCTGAAAAGGGTGGCTTCCAAAAAGTGATGGTCGTCTTTCAGTTCTCACTTTCTATAGCTTTGATTATAGGAACCATAACTATCCAGCAGCAGCTGAATTATGTTCAGAATAAAAACCTCGGTTACCAGAAAGACCAGATTCTCGTGCTCGAATCCGGGATCAGCAATACCCCCCAAAGCTCACCGGCTGATATTTTTGAGCAAAGCATAAGAAGGAAACAAATACTTATAAATGAATTGAAAGCTTCTTCTGAAATTACTTCGATATCGACTTCTTCCTTTACTCCTGTACAAACCGGAGGCTGGTTTCAAATGGGATTCAGAGATAATCAGGATCAACCCAAAAACTTCCACGGCAATTTTGTGGATGCTGATTTCATCCCCACTCTCGGAATTAAAGTAACGGAAGGGCGTAATTTCTCTGAAGAAAATCCCTCTGATGCCCGTCAGGCTATGATCGTGAATGAAGCCCTGGTTGAATATTTCGGTTGGGAAAACCCCATCGGCCAACGCCTGCCCGGACCTGAATTCGATCAGCATGAGGTGATCGGCGTTGTGGAAAATTTCCATTATGAGTCGTTGCATACCCCGGTAGAACCGCTTGCTATAGTAATGAACCCAGATATCCTGTTTAGCGGAATTTCCGACCTCGGTATTTCAAACTCTTTTGACCCTCGATACTCTTTCAATTTATCCACGAGCAATTTATCCCAAACGGTAAGTCAGCTCCGGGAAGTATGGGCACAGGTAGCACCGGGCGTTCCTTTTGACTATACCTTCGTCGATCAATCACTGGATGATCAGTACCGGGAAGAACGCCGGCTCAGTCGTATTGTAACTACCGGATCAGTACTGGCTATCATCATTGCCTGCCTTGGCCTGTTCGGGCTTGCTTCGCTGATGGTCATCCGGCGAACCAAAGAAATTGGGGTCCGAAAAGTGTTAGGAGCCTCTTCCGGTAATATCGTTTTCTTAGTGAACAAGGAATTTACCAAATTGGTAGCCATAGCTTTTGTGATTGCGACCCCGATTGCCTGGTATGCCATGAGTACCTGGCTGCAGGATTTCGCCTACCGAATCGAGTTAGGATTTGGCATTTTCCTGTTATCAGGATTACTTACCCTTGCCGTTGCGTGGTTTACGGTAAGTTATCAATCCGTTAAAGCAACCTTAATTAACCCAACCGACAGTTTAAGAAGTGAATAACCTAACGTTGTAACGTGTTAAGGTGTTTACGTGTATTCCAACATAAACACGTAAACACCTTAACACTTATTACACCAAAACACATCATCAATGATCCAACTAAGAGATATAGACAAATACATCGACAAACGGTTTCAACGGACGTTCATCCTGAAGGGGATTAACCTCGATATTGAGGAAGGGGAGTTTGTGACCATCATGGGGCCGAGTGGTGCCGGAAAATCAACCCTGCTGAATATTCTTGGGTTTCTGGATGATGCTTCAGAAGGCGAATACACTTTTTTGGGTGAGACGGTTCACAACCTAAGCGAAAAGAAAAAATCGGAGTATCATAAATCCCACATCGGCTTTGTGTTCCAGGCCTATCATCTGATTGATGAACTCACGGTTTATGAAAACATCGAGATGCCACTGCTGTACCGAAAAGTGAAAAGCAAGCAGCGCAAAGCCATGGTTGCCGATATACTTGATCGCTTCAATATTGTAGCGAAGAAGGATTTATTCCCGCCCCAGCTTTCGGGTGGTCAGCAGCAGGTGGTTGGGGTTGCCCGTGCTATTATCGGAAGCCCAAAACTGCTTTTAGCCGATGAACCCACCGGAAACCTTCACTCCGAACAAAGCGAACAAATCATGGATATGTTCAAAAAGCTGAACGATGATGGGGTTACCATTATACAGGTTACTCATTCCGAGAAAATGGCCGCTTACGGCAACCGTATCATTAACCTGAAGGACGGCGCCCTCGTAAAAGAAGACCCCTATAATCAGGCTGTAGAAAGTTAGTCGCTGATAATTCTTAACTCTGCAATCCGGGCATTTTCTTTGATATTACACCCTGCTTCTGAAACGGTGACGTTCAGGGAAAGAGCATCGGAGCTGTCATCAGAAATTACATAAGAATCGGAGATCAGTCCTGCTTGCCGGGCATGGTGATGAGCTGAAATCAACGCGGCAGAGCCGTCCTCTATATCCACGCTCTCGTTAAAGATTATTTTATACGGCCCCTGCTGCAGTTTCCACCACCCGTAGTTGTCATCGGGCTTTTGCTTTACAGGGTTTAGCTTCTGGGTGGTGGCTGGCTTAAATTCGCTGCCTCCGAAATCCAGTGAGCCGGCCCCGTTAATGCGATGGACCTCAGCCACCGTTAGGTCCAGGTGATGATCATGGCGCTGCGTATCTTCATGAATCAGGTTAGCCACTTTCTTCTTCAATTCATCAAAAGCTAAAAAAGACATAAACTGTACTCCCTTTTATTTCTGTTTAACTTAAGTTTATAACACATCATAACGCCGTCTTCATTCAATGCTAAATTTTCTAAGAAACCTGTTTCAGCGTGAAAAAGAACCGGATATTCCTGCTCCGGAGCCCAACTACACGGAGATTATCAACAAAATTAAGCAGACAGAAGAATCTCAGGACATTCAACCCGGAAGAAAAATTCACGCTATCGATTACGACCTGTTTGAACTCCGGTTGGACCGGGATATCACGAATCAATACCGGATCACTGTTTTCAGGGGAAGTGAACGGGTTTACAGCTTTACCGTATTTGTCACCAAGCAGGAAGTGCAAAAACTGGATAAGGCCTATCGTGATATCATCTCGTTTTTAAAAGAAAACCCAAGCATTACACACTTGCCCGACAACAACCTGCTTAAGGGATTTTATTTTGGTAATTCATAGAACTGAACCGTCCATAATCGCACAGTAGCTGTCTGTTTCCGAACGCTTTTCTCAACTAAACAGTCTTCTGATTGAAGGAACGTACGGTCTTAAGGAAATGGCATCTTTTTTGTACCTCATATAGTATAATCGCCCATTATTCACTTTAACCGGAGTAATCATGCATAATGTCCGTGTTCAATTTACCGTCCCCAATGTAGAAAGTGTTGTTAATCTCGATGTTCATGTGAATGGAGAAAAACGGAACCTGAAGTTCCGTGTCGAAACCTTTGACTGGCATTCTGAGAATGGAAGCTCCGAAGATTTGATTACCATTCTGAGGGACCGGATTATGAATTATGATTCCGAATGGGAACTCTACCACATCGGCTCCCCGTTTGATGATAAAATTCCCGTTACCTTCAAATTTAAAAGCGCTGAATGAGATACTTTCCCGCACGAGTTTTTTTCTTTTCTGTACTCTGCTTCATCACCGGGTTTCAAAGCCTGCAGGCTCAGTCTTCAGCTCCAACCTCCATTGAAGCTGTTTTTGAGGAAGCAGAATCCATCCATTCACTCAGAAGCGTTCTCATTCAACAAGAGGGCGAACTGTTAGGTGCTGAATATTTCCGGAATGCCTCCCCCGATTATCCCTACAACATCAAATCCGCTTCCAAAAGTATAATTTCCCTTTTAACCGGAATTGCTGTTGATAACGGTTTTATCTCTCTAAATGAAACGTTGGGAGATTATTTTCCCGAATATTTTGAAGCAAATCCCAACCAAAAGAAAGAGAATATCACGATCCGTAACCTGCTTTCCATGCAATCCGGATTGGAAACCACCAGTTTTTATAATTATGGGGCATGGGTAGTCAGCAATGACTGGGTGGAATTTCAACTTGATCAGGATTTTGTGGAAGAGCCCGGCGGACAGATGGTGTACAGTACAGGAACCTCACATCTGCTGTCGGTAATACTCACCAAAGCTACCGGTATGAGCACCAAAGCATTTGCTGAAGAATACTTATTTGATCCGCTAAATATTGACGAGGGAGGCTGGGATCGTGATCCTAAGGGTTATTACATGGGCGGTAACAACCTGGCGATGACTCCGGATGATTTACTTAAAATAGGACAGCTTATGCTGAATGGCGGTACTTATAACGGAGAGCGTATTGTTTCCAAAGAGTGGGTGCGCGACTCTTTTAAAACCTACACCCGCAGCAACTACAACCCTTATGATTATGGGTATATGTGGTGGAACCGCCCGGTTGGCGGCCATAAAGTATTCTTTGCCTGGGGATATGGCGGGCAATACATCTTTATGATTCCTGAGCTAAGCAGCGTTGTAGTTATCACAAACTCCCTGGATGGGGCTACCCAGCGCAGAACCTACAAAGAACCCATTTTCAATTTCCTGGAGAACAGTGTTATTCCCTACCTGGAAAATAAAGCATTCTGAGTCTCAGCTACTTTACTAATTCAGCAACAAGCTGCTTATACTCATCCGATTTGACCCACTCCCTGTATAAATCTTCATCCTTCTCTTTTAAAGAGGCTGATGCCGTTTCCAGTATTGCCGTTTTAGGCATCTTCAATAATGTATAGCATACATAGCCTCTTGTACCCGACTCACAAACGCTTCCTACTTCTTCTACCCCTTCCAGTTTGACGTCAAATTGTATTTGAGACCATTTCGTTGTGGAATTCTCTCCCTCTTCATTAATCTGAGAAAACTCTCCTATACTCCATTTAATCTTGTTTTGAATACCGGCCGCTTTCTGAGCTATTTCCATGGTGGCTTTAGAAGACGCCACTCTTTTCAGCATTTCATCCTGACCTTCCGGCCCGTTCATTTCACCAAAGCCATATAAGTTAGCCCCATCCTTGTACTTTTCTCCACAGGCTGGATTCTGAGAGTTGTTATAGTAATAAGCAGCATAGTCAGAGACTGAACAGCTCAATTTTTTGCTTGAACTACAAGCAGTGAAGATTAAACTCAGGATGGTTAGTGTAAGAACTGATTGAACTCGCATATTGTACCCGTTATTTGTGAATAATTATTTGTAAGAAATTATTTTTATATAACTAATGAATCAACTGCAAATTCATGTTAATTCTCTTCCCTATTAATTCTGTTTGAAGTTATTGTTAATTTATTTCTTCTTTTTTGTAACAATGCATGGCTAAATCACTCTAATTATATGATACGTTGAGTCGGATATAAGCTTACTCCATTTCCGACTTGTTAATAATTACGGTACAATAGTTGGATGTTTTAGTCTGTTGGCAAAGTGAAAGGAATCGCTGATGTTTAGGAATTATCTCAAGATTTCTGTACGGAATCTTTTAAATAAGAAAGGTTATTCACTCATTAATATTTTGGGTTTGGCTATCGGCTTAGCCACCAGTTTATTAATCGTGCTTTATGTTTTAAATGAATGGAGCTATGATAAATTCCATTCAAACTCCGACCGGATTTACCGGGTGGTGCAAACCATGACTTCGGAAGATCGGGTTGAGGAACAAGCCACCACCCCATTTCGGTTAGGCCCGGTTTTGGATGCTGAATTTCCTGACCATATTGAGAAAACCGTTCGCTTTTTTGACATGCAGGAAGAAAACCACACTTTCCTGAACCGGGAAGATCAGGTCTCTTTCCGCGAAAGCAATTTCTATTTTGTGGATTCCACTTTTTTCGATGTTTTCTCGGCTGAACTTATTCAGGGAAATCCTTCCGAAGCACTTAAGAATCCCCTTTCTCTTGTTATAAGTGAAGACCTTGCCTCAAAATATTTTGGAGATGAAAACCCCATCGGTCAATCCCTGAGTTACAAAGGTATTCGGGATATGACCGTCACAGGTGTGATGAAATCATGGCCGGAACAATCTCATATGAAAATTGACCTGGTGGCTTCTTTTACCAGCTTAAATGAAATCTATGCCAGCAGCCCGGGCTACGACCGAAGCTGGCTGTGGAACCCTATTTGGACCTATATATTAGTTAAAGATGGCGCTGATACAGGCTCCCTGAACTCCCAGTTAGCCTCGCTGGAAGACAAATACTACCGGGCTTACTCCGGATGGCCAAAGGATGAATCTGTCGATATTGAACTTCAACCCATAACCGACATTCACCTTACCTCTAATCGTGACCAGGAAATGGAGGTGAACAGTTCAATTACCTATATCTACATTCTGCTCGTCGTTGCAGGTTTCATTCTGATTTTTGCCTGCATCAACTTCATGAATTTATCAACTGCCCGCTCAATGGAGCGCAGCCGTGAAGTGGGTATGAGAAAAGTGTTGGGTGGACACAAACAGCAATTATTCTATCAGTTTATAGGAGAGTCGTTCCTGGTTACGCTCATCGCTATTATCCTTGGCATTATTATTCTGATTATAGCTTTGCCCTTCTTCAACGAGCTAACCGCTAAATCAATCACCTTCAATCCTTTTGATAATATCTATACCATTCCCGGCCTGATACTTTTAACTGCTTTTGTTGGGTTGATAGCGGGGCTTTATCCTGCTCTGTACCTTTCCTCTTTTGAACCCGTGGATGTGCTTAAAGGAAATTCAACCCGTGGGAGAAAGACCACTATATTTCGAAAGGCTCTGGTTACTTTTCAGTTTACTTTATCAGTGATACTGATTATCGGTACTTCTATCGTTTACCTGCAGCTCGATTTTATTCAGGAAAAAGACCTTGGCTTCGATAAGAACTTTGTGGTTATGCTGCCAACCAACCAAAACCTGATCGCCTGGGAATTTGAAAACTTTAAAGAGCAGAGCCTGAATCATGCTCAAATTCAATCGGTTACCGGGCTGGGTAAAATTCCGGGTTCTGAACATACCGAGTATTACCGATATGTGCCTGCCAGAAACGGAGAAGGACAAGATGCCCTTAACCTGGTGCTTCATGTTACACATGATGTAACCGAGACTTTTGATCTGGAAGTAATAGCCGGCCGTTCGTTCTCACGTGATTTTTCCACCGATGCGGAAAAAGCGGTTCTCATCAACCGGAAAATGCTTAGCCAGCTTGATGTAGAAACACCGGAGGAAGCCCTTGGTGAAACCATTTACCACTATCCGCCAAGCGGAGAGCGAGAGGTTTTTACCATTATCGGAGTGCTGGAGGATTTCAACTATACTTCCCTCAAAAAAGAAATTGAGCCCCTGATACTGAGACTTGTGGAAGGCACCCGCCCCATTTTGGGATACATCGAACACACCGCCGTTGAAATTGCCCCCGGTGATGTAACCGGTGCGCTGGAACACCTCGAAAAAACCTGGAAAGAAGTAAACCCTATCGATCCGTTTGAGTATCGTTTTCTTGATGAGCGACTGGCTGAGATCTATGAAACTGAAACAACCATGAGCTCCCTTTCCACTTCATTTTCCATACTATGTATTTTGATAGCCTGCCTTGGTCTGCTTGGGCTCGCTTCGTATTCAGCGCAGCTGCGTAAACAAGAAATTGGAATCCGTAAAAGCCTGGGGGCCTCGGTTGCCGATATTGTGAGTTTGCTTTCCAAAGACTTCCTTGTTCTGGTTGGTATTGCTAATATCATTGCCTGGCCCGTCAGTTATTATTTAGGCTCAAAATGGCTGGAGAATTTCACCTACCGGTTCGACTTTACAGCTTCGCTGCCCCTGCTGTTCTTAGGTTCCGGACTGCTCATTGTTATTATCGCATTAGGAACAGTTGGGTACCATTCTGTGAAAGCAGCCCTGATCAATCCGGTGAACGCCATTCGCAGCGAATAGGCTTTGTTTATTTCCATCGATTGCTTACAATAAATGGAACCTTAAGAATACGGTTAGCATTAGGTTTACATGGGCATGATCAAAAAAATATCACTATTTCTTCTGGGGCTTGTTCTATCCTCTGCGTACGCTCCCTCTGTCTTAGCCCAAGCTGATTCCACGGCTCAGACATCCGTTACCGTAATCACTGTAAAAGGAGCGATTGGCCCTACAACTACCAACTACATCCGAAGAGGATTGGAGACTGCTCGCGAACGGGGTGATGAAGTACTGATTATCGAACTCGACACTCCCGGTGGACTCCTGAATTCCACACAGGATATCGTACAGGAAATGCTGGCTTCTGAAATGCCCATTGCCGTGTATGTAACTCCATCGGGTGGTAACGCGGGCAGTGCCGGCACCTTTATCACACTGGCAGCGCATGTTGCAGCTATGGCTCCTACAACCACTATTGGTGCCGCCTCGCCGGTTTCCATGGGAGGTCAACCGCAAGACACCGTGATGCAGAAAAAGATTTTTAACTACTCCGAAAGCTTCATCGAAAACATCGCTAAAGAGCGTGACCGGAATACGGAGTGGGCGAAGTCGGCCGTTCGGGACGGAGCTGCCATCACCGAAACCGAAGCGCTTGAGCTTAACGTAATTGATTTTATTTCCCAGGATTTGAACGAGCTTCTTGTGCAAATGGACGGCCTTGTGTTTGAAGGCGATACCCTGCAAACTGCAAAAGCCAGTATTAATAAGGAAGGCGAAACCTTTGCCGAACAATTTTTCAGCTTCATCATGCGGCCTGAAATTATGCTGATTTTAACGATGGTTGCCATTTATGGGATTGTGGGCGAGGTAACCAACCCGGGAGCTATTGTTCCCGGTGTTGCCGGAGTGATTGCCCTGATTTTACTACTTTACGGATCGGCAACCATGCCAATCAACGTGGCCGGCTTTGTGCTAATTGGACTGGCGATTGTGTTATTTTTGATTGAAGCCTTTACCCCCACTTTCGGAATATTGATAACGGGCGGAGCGGTATCTTTTTTCCTCGGCGCCCTGATGCTCTTCCAGGAATTTCCCAAAAACATGCAGCTCGACTGGTACTGGCTGGTACCGGCAACCATTATGACCGCCATCTTTTTTGGCTGGATTGCCACTTCCGGCATCAAAGCCCAATTTACAGGAAACCGAACCGGGCTGGAATCCCTCATCGGGAAAAAGGCAAAAGTTGTTGATGACATCAACGAAGAAGGCGGCCGGATACTGATTTCCGGTGAATACTGGAACGCCGTAACCGAGGGAGAAGAAATTGAATCTAACGAATGGTGCGAGATCGTCCGTTTCGAAGGACTCACCGTAACCGTAAAACCATACACCCCAAATAAGGAGTTTGACCATGGAGTCAACTGAGATTTTTTCAGGCTATATCACATGGCTGATAACCATCGTCGTTTTTATTGTGTTATTGGCCCCGCAAATTTTCAAAATACTGCGCGAATATGAACGGGCGGTCGTTTTCCGGCTCGGTAAATTCCAAAGTGTAAAGGGCCCGGGACTGATCGTACTCATCCCCTTCATCGATAAAGTTGAGCGGGTTGACCTGCGTGTTTTAACCATTAACGTGGACCGGCAGGAAGTGATCACCAAGGACAACGTGACTGTAAATGTGGATGCCATCACTTTTTTCCGGGTGGTTGATGCCGAAGCAGCCGTTATACAGGTTGAGCGCTACATACATGCTACTTCCATGCTGGCACAAACAACACTGCGAAGTATTATCGGGCAGGTTGAACTGGATGAATTGCTGGCAAACCGCGAGAAAATCAACAAACAAATTCAGCAGAATATTGATACTCAAACCGATCCCTGGGGAATAAAAGTAGTTTCTGTTGAGGTTCGCGATGTCGTTCTGCCTGAGAACATGAAGCGCGCTATGGCACGACAGGCTGAAACTGAGCGTGACCGACGAGCGAAAGTCATTAATGCGGAAGGTGAATTCCAGGCTGCTGAACGGCTGGTAGATGCCGCTAAGATGATCGAGACAGCACCCGCGGCCCTTCAGCTCCGTTTCCTTCAAACCATGAATGAAATCAGTGAGGAAAACGCCACCTTTGCCTTCCTCCCGCTGCCAATGGATTTCCTCGAGGCCTTCAAGTCCATGGCCGACCGGGGTAAGTCAGGAAACAACAAAAATGACGAATCATAACCATTAATCGAACCCGATTCACTGGCTATTGCGCCAAACCACAACCTGACTCTGGTTTCTAATAACAACCTGGCTCTGACGCTCCGCGTCGGAGCCTTTTTATTTCTGCATATTTCTTTCACTACAAACTTTAACCATACCATGAAAAACATATTCATAACTTTTCTCCTGACATTCATCATGATTTCATGCATCACTACCAGCGAAGACGTAGTAATTGATGATTTTTCCGAACCCGTCGTTTTAAATCTTGATTTAAGCGGTGATATGCATACAAGTAAAGCAATGCAAGTTAAAGGCTTTGTTGACGATTCAGTCTACATAAAATTGTGTTCTACATGCTATAAAGACTATCTAAAAGGAAAAATAGATACTACATTCAGAATGGATTTCGCTGGCAGAGATTCAACATTATTCTATTTCTACCCTTTTAAAGCTAAATCAGGAAAACTAAAAATTACGTACTCGGCTTTGTAGAAGCTTTTTTATTGCCAAAGCAATTTCGAAAGCCTCTATTTCAGTTAAAAACCTCTTAATCTAACTTTGAAGTTAAATCATATCCTGGCTCTGACGCTCCGCGTCGGAGCCTTTTTTATTTTCCGGAAATATTTGTGCATGTTCTTAGAACTCTTGTTATCCAAACATTCACTTAGATACTAACACATGCGAATCATTTTCACTTGGCTTGTCATTTTATCAATTATCATTTCATGCTCATCTGAGCCAGAAACAGTTAATCACTCAGCGGATAATCAGGAAAAACTGGAGCTCGTAGATGTTAGACTGTATGAGAATGGCGATATGAAAATAAATGGCCGCACCCTCTCTGAAACTGCGTTTTTGGATGTCTTGGAAGTTAATGAGCAAACTAAAGTTAGAATTTCTTCTTCTGATAAAGTCTATACCAGCTTAGTTCATCGTTTAACCAGAGAGTTTGCAAACCGGAATGTTGGAAACGTCCATTTCAATATGATGACTTCGGACGAGTTCCTGGAATATGAAAAAAATGTAGTTATCGACATCCTTGAATCGGGTAAAATCATGGTAGATGGTACGCTTTTACATACTGAAGATTTGAAATATGCTGTCCGAAACGAATCTTCAAAAGATTTTTCCGTAATTCTATCGGTAAGTAATGAAGCCATAATGGGCACAGTATTTGATGTGCAAAAGACACTTAAAAAATCGGGCATAGACAGGATTAACTATTCTTCTTCAAGCTCATAGACCCGATAAAAATTTTGCAACGAGGCTAAGTCCCGGCTCTAATTCCAGCTCACAATTTACAGTAATGAAGACCATTTTAATATTTCTTTTAACAGCATTCATGTCGGTTTCATGCATCATCACATCCGATGATGTGGTCATAGAAGATTTTTCTAAACCTACCATATTAAGTCTTGATCTAAACGGCGAAACTCACATGATGAAAGCAATACAAATAAAAGGTGAAGTAGATGACTCGGTTTATATAAAGATGTGTTCTATATGCTATAGGCATTACTTAAATGGGAAAATAGATACCGTATTCAGAATGGACTCCGGCAGAAGAGATTCTGCATCGTTTTATTTCTATCCCTATAAAGCAACATCAGGGAAACTAAATACAACTCTCTCAGCTTTTTAGTCTGATCCTGACACCAAACCACAAACTGGCTCTGGTTTCTAATAACACTCTGGCTCTGACGCTCCGCATCGGAGCCTTTTTATTTCTGCTTATCTCTTTTCACTACAAGCTTCACATTTCTTAGATTTGGGCACTTATCATAAATCAATAAAGTACGTTATGTTCGCCCAATTGAGATCCGGATTCCTGCTGTTTGCAGCAATGCTATTTATTATTCCTGACCTTTCTGCCTTTCAGAATCAGCCACAGCCCAGGGATGAAGACCTGCTGGCTAACCCAAGGAGAGCTGTTCACACCTTCCTGCATTGGCAGCAAAGCGGTCATAAAAATCCGGATTTTGTTATAAAAACCATGAAGCTTTCAGATGCCGGGGAAGCACAAAAACTGCAACTGGCCAGCGAACTTTTAAAAGTACTGGATGCCCGCGGCCTGCTTATAGACTATGATCAAATTCCTGCAAACGCCAACTATACCGACAGCCTTTCAGGGCTTCAGCAGTATATTTTGTTCTCCTCATTACCCGAAGTGTACCTGGTAAAATCAGACCAAAACCAGTGGGTATTTTCAGAAGCCACCATCAATCGCATACCGGAATTATATGATGATACTTTTTCGGGATATGTAACCCTGATTACCGATAACCTTCCCAACTGGGCACACAACGAGTGGCTGGGCATCGAAATCTGGCAGTATATCGCGGTGTTTATCTGGCTGCTTACCGGTCTTATTCTGATGAAAGTCTTCGGCTTCATCCTCGACAATTACGTTAAACGACTGGCCCAAAAAACAAAGTTCACCTGGGATGACGACCTCATCAACAGTATTGAGAAGCCGGCTGCTTTTATTTTCCTGATGATCTTTTTCCTGCTCACCTATTCCAATCTTCAGTTTTCGGTGAACATCAGTTACTACCTTTCCGCCATTCTGGAAATCGTCGTATCGGTCGGCGTGGTTTGGCTGCTTTATAACCTGGCCGATGTATTTTCGCAATACCTGAGCGTACTCACCTCAAAAACCGAAACCCAGCTCGATGATCAGCTGGTTCCGCTCATCCGTAAAACACTGCGCTTTTTTGTGGTACTGATGGGCGTCATCGCCATCCTTCAAAACAATGGATATAATGTGGCTTCGCTGATAGCCGGATTAGGAATTGGTGGTTTGGCCGTAGCATTAGCCGCCCGGGAAACGCTGGCCAATTTCTTTGGGTCGGTCACCATCCTGCTCGACCGTCCCTTTAAAATGGGCGACTGGATTAAAGTTGGGGATGTGGAAGGAACCGTGGAGGAAGTCGGCTTTCGTTCAACCCGTGTACGCACCTTTTACAACTCGCTGGTGAGCGTACCCAATTCAAATCTCGCCAATACCGACATCGACAATCTTGGCCTGCGCCAATACCGCCGGCTGAAAACCGTCCTGAACCTGACTTACTCCACCACGCCCGAACAAATGGAGGCTTTTGTGGAAGGCATCAAAGCCATTGTTAAGGCCAACAAGCACTTCCGGCAGGATGTGTACGAAGTTCATTTCAACTCCTTTGGAGCGCATTCACTGGACGTATTGGTGTATGTGTTTTTTGATGTCCCCGATTGGAGTACCGAACTGCAGCAGCGTCATAATTTCTTCCTCGAAGTTCTGAAGCTCGCTAAAGAAGTAGGTGTGGAATTCGCCTTCCCAACACAAACGCTGCACATGGACAGTTTTTATAAAGACGAACCCAGAAAAGCAGGTGAAGAACGGTCCGAAGAAGAGCTGGCTTCAGCAGTGTATCAATTTGGCCCGGACGGAGAAAAGAAAAGTGCAGAAGGAACCCGGATTTTTAAAGATGGTGAGGAAATCGATTTTGGAGCTGGTAAATAGAGCCTAAACCTTAGGTTTACCCGACAAGAGATAGTTCACTGCTTTTTTGAGTTTATCTTCGGAGATAGGCTTTCGCAGAAACTTTGAATTAGTAATATTTTCGGCTCTTTTTAAATGAGCGGGATCTGTATTCGCTGTAATAAAAACAATGGGTGCCGATGAAAATTTACGGATCTCAGCAGCAGCTTCTACTCCATCAATTTTTCCATCCAGCATGATATCCATAATCACTACATCCGGCGTATATTTTTTGACAAGCTCCACGGCTTTTTCACCGCTGGTGATTTCCCCCACGGTTTTAAAAACCATTTCTTTGAGATAATTCTCATACAGAAGCGAAAGAATGAGATTATCTTCTACAATAATAGCTTTCTTGGAAATTTCGCCGTTCATAGCCATCCGATTTGTTTCCAAAATGTACTATATCCTTCTCAAAAAGACTACTACCGGCAAAAACCGTTGTTTTTATACCTTCTTACCCACAAGATTTACCATGTCGAATTTTTGACGCATAAAAAAAGCCGGCATTTTGAGCCGGCTTTCAAATACTTGGTATGTGAAAAAGTATGGTTACTCTTTCTCAGCTTTTTCTCTGTTTTCTTTGGAAAATGCTTCGAAAACCATCTTCAGGTCAGCCGCTACTTCATCTTTTGTACGGCCTTCAATTCGGTGACGGGGAATCATAGCTTTAATTTCTCCATCCACGAAATAGGCAAATGCCGGAGAAGACGGTGGATACTCGGAAAAGTAATCGCGGGCATGAGCCGTGGCTTCTTTATCCTGACCGGCAAATACCGTTACCATGTGATCCGGTTTTACTTCCGATTGCTCCAGGGCAATTCCAAGTCCGGGACGGGCATTACCTGCCGCACATCCACAAACAGAATTGATGGCTAATAGCATCGTGCCTTTATATTCATTCATTGCACGATCTACATCTTCAGTCGTCTTTAATTCCTCTACCCCAAATTGGGTGAGTTCTTCTCGCATCCAGGAAGTATCGGGGCCTACGCCAAATCCAAATTGCATAACATTACCTCTTTCTTTTTTTAATTCAGTTAAATATACAAACTCTCTGTATTAATTTTGCAAGCCGGCGTATCGCAAATTCTGATGAATCACATCAACATCAGCTATCTAAAAAAGAAACGACGGTGAGCTGAAGTCGCCCACCGTCGCTCATCAATAGTCAATTGCCGTATTTACTTGGCGGCTTTGTAATTTTCAGCAACCTGATCCCAGTTAATCACATTCCAGAAAGCGGAAACGTAATCGGGACGTCGGTTCTGATAATTCAAATAATATGCGTGCTCCCAAACATCCAGTCCGAGAATAGGAGTAAATCCTTTCATTAGCGGGCTGTCTTGGTTTGCTGTAGAATGCACGTGAAGATCGCCATTGCCGTCAACTGACAACCACGCCCATCCGGATCCGAAACGAGAACCGGCTGCATTTGAAAACTCTTCTTTAAATTTCTCAAAACTGCCATAGGTATCATTGATGGCATCCGCTAAATCACCTTCCGGTTCTCCGCCACCGTTTGGAGAAAGAATAGTCCAGAACAGTTTGTGGTTAGCATATCCGCCACCGTTATTGATTACAGCTTGTTTCTTATCGGCTGGTACTTCATCGATTCTGCGTAATACTTCTTCGATATCAAGATCCGCAAAGTCGTGACCTTCAAGGGCTGCATTTACTTTGTTCGTGTAACCCTGATGGTGTTTGGTGTGATGGATCTCCATAGTACGTGCATCCACATTGGGTTCAAGTGCATCGTAATCGTATGGGAGATCGGGTAGAGAATAAGCCATTTTTACCTCCAAATTAAATTCTGATTTAATGGACGCTTACAACTTGTGCGCCTTTAATTTATCGTTCCCAAACATAAGCAATACCCCGCTAAAATTCGTTCCTGCCTCCATCTAAACAATCTATCTTTTAGATATGTTAACACTATGAGTAAATGTAGCTCTGAAATCCTCTTAAAATTGAAGTATCTTTGGGGTTCACACACTCACTCAGTTTATTTATGAAGTACGATTACGATGTTATTGTTATTGGTAGCGGACCCGCCGGTTTTTCCTGCGCTATGCAGAGCTCTAAGTTCGACAAAAAAGTGTTGGTAATTGAAGCCAACGAAGATTCTTTTGGGGGAACCTGGATCAACTCCGGCACTATCCCGAGCAAAGCCCTCCGCGAAACAGCGCGCATCATCCAGCGCTTCCAAAATCAGTTTAAAGACCTGGCCAAAGAAAAAGCCTACCAGCACCACCAGATGGCCGACCTGCTGATGTACAAAAACCAGATTCTGGAAAGCAAGAACACGAAGGTTAAAACCGATTTTGATAAAAATGAAATTGATACCGTTCGCGGGCACGGCAAGCTGAATAGCGAGCATGAAGTGGAAGTTGAAACCACCGATGGAACCAAAAAAACATATTCGGCCGAGTATATATTAGTTGCAACCGGCAGCAAACCTGTTAAACCAAAGGGCTTTGATCTGGATCATGACAAGGTATTTGACTACACCTCCATCCTTACGCTTTCTCATATTCCCCGTCGTCTGGTTGTAGTAGGGTCTGGAGTTCGGGCGCTCGAATATGCCACTACATTTTCTAACCTGGGAAGCCGGGTTTCGATCCTAAACGAAAAGGACAGTTTTCTCCCCTTTTTAGATAATGAGATTTCTGAACAGCTGCAGCAAATTTTAGAGACGCAGAAAATTGAGGTTTTCTCAAATGCTGAGAGTATCGAAATCAACCCCAACGCCCTTCGTAACACTACCGAGGTTAAATACAACCTCCGAAATGACAATGAAGGCGGCCGTGACAGAGTAATCGAAACTGAACACGTGCTTTATCTTGGTGGTAAAGTTCCCAATACTGACAGTCTCGGGCTTCGGGAAATTGGGGTTAAACTTGATGAAGAAGGGTATGTAGTTGTTAACAACGATAATCAATCTTCAGTGCCTAACATCTATGCCGGCGGTGATGTGAAAGGATTTCCGGCAATGGCCTCTTCTGCCTTTTCAGAAGGCCGGATTGCCTCTTGCCGCATGTTTGGTATCGAAGCGCTGGATGTACCCCCCGAGATTCCTCAAGCCATTTATTCGATCCCGGAAATTGCCAGCATTGGCCTCACCGAAAAAGAAGCAAAAGCAGAAGGACTTGATGTAACGGTTGGAAGAGCTTATTACAAAAACATCACCCAGGGTGATATCAGTAACCAGCAGGATGGATTGTTAAAACTGGTTTTTGAAACCGAGACCCTAAAACTGGTGGGCATTCACATTTTAGGCGAGCGGGCCAGCGACCTGATTCACCTCGGGCAAGCGGTTATGTCGTTAGGCGGAGATATCCGATACTTTATAAATCACGTATTGAACTACCCGACTTACAGTGAAGCGTATCGAATTGCTGCTTTCAACGGAATCAACCGCGTGTACAAAGCCGGGGTGAAGTACAAGAAAATCCTCAAAAGCAAAGATTAGAACATCCAACAAGGAACATCGAATGATGAACATTCAACTGAGTGTTTGATTTTCAGAACGCCGAACTTAAAAGTTTAAAGTTGGGTGTTCCTTATTGGATGTTCTACACGTAGTGTACCGCTTTCCGCATGCCTTTGGAATCGTGTTCAAATTCTTCAGGTAGTGTTTTGATGCCTTCTTCCTCTGAAATTTTAGCGCAGTAGGCGAGTACCATAGCATCCACAATATCGTCTTCCTCCACTTCATTGCGCCGGAAATCTTCCTTGATATCCCGGAAAAAATCTTCGGCAATAGGTTCCCGGTCTTCGATAAGCTTTAACCGATGCTTAATCCCCTTCTTCAGGTTTTTCTTCTGATAAATCATCCCGCCGTTTAACTTTTGAAACAGCAGCTCCGGGTGAGCTTCCAACACCTTATCCACTAACTCTTTATCTGCCCTAAGCAGCTCATCCACCATCTGTATTTTCGGGGTGATGTTCCAGGCCTGCAGGGTCAGCTTTTTTTCGGTGTACTCATGGCTGATCATATTGGCTTCGACATACGAAGGAGCGGTTAATGCGGGTCGTATAGGCGGACTGAACACACTGGATGCATATTCACCACCCAGTTTTTTCCGAAGCAGGGCATCGGCTTCCCGGGTGTAATCTTCATCTTCAAGGCCAATCGGCATATCGATGAAAACCCGATCATAAGTTTCAAAAGCTTCTTTCAGTGCTTCCCGGTCACGAAGTACCTCGTATTTTTCTTCCCCTTCATCAAAAGTGATGAGGATCCAGCCTGCTTTACAGCCATCAATTCCAGCGGTTTTCACGATAGTTGGTCCTTAATATTTTTCTTAATGGAAATATGCAGTTCATCAAGCTGATCTTCGTCCACCACATCCGGTGAATTATCCATCATACTTTGCGCTTTCTGGTTTTTTGGGAACGCGATTACATCACGGAGGCTCTTCGCGCCGGTCAGCAACATCACAATTCGATCTACGCCAAAAGCAATACCGCCGTGTGGTGGTGCTCCGTATTTAAAGGCATCCAGCAGGAAACCGAATTTCTCACGGGCTTCTTTGTCGCCAATTCCCAGCAGCTCAAACATTCTGCTCTGCATTTTTTGGTCATGAATCCTAATCGATCCGCCGCCAATTTCATTCCCATTCAATACTAAATCATAGGCTCGGGCTCGTACTTTAGCCGGATCAGAATCCATCAGCTCCACATCTTCCGCTTTTGGAGAAGTGAACGGATGGTGCATGGCATGGTAACGACGGGTCTCTTCATCCCACTCCAGCAGTGGAAATTCCGTTACCCACAGGAAGTTGTACTTTGATTCATCAATCAGGTTAAACTCTTTGCCCATCATCAGGCGAAGCTGGCCCAGTTGTTTGAGCACATCCGGGTTCGGTCCGGCAAGAATCAACACAAGATCCCCTTGCCTGGCTCCGGCTTCTTCCACCATCTGCTCTACAATTTCATCCGTCAGGAATTTCGCTACACTGCAAAGAGGGCCGTCTTCCTGCATCTTGATATAGATCAGCCCGCCGGCACCGGTTTCCTCTTTCACACGGTCGGTGAGTCGGTCAATGGCTCCTCGACCCATATCTCCTTGTCCCGGCACGGTTATACCAACCACGCCACCGCCGTTTTTCACGGTTCCGGAAAACACTTTGAACTCAGCATCTTTCACAATCTCAGAAAAATCGGCGAACTCCAGGCCAAACCGGGTGTCCGGCTTATCGCTGCCATAGGTGTTCATTGCCTCGTTATAGGTCATTCGCGGAAAGGGTGTATCAATCTCAGCCCCAATAGTTTCTTTGAATACCTTTTTCATCAACTGCTCGTGGTGGCTGTAGATATCCTCCTCATCCACAAAGCTCATCTCCACATCAATCTGGGTAAACTCAGGCTGACGGTCGGCACGCAAGTCCTCATCCCGGAAACACTTCACAATCTGAAAATACCGGTCATAACCGGAAACCATCAGCAGCTGTTTATAGGTCTGCGGGCTCTGAGGCAGCGCAAAAAACTTACCGGGATTTACACGGCTGGGCACCAAATAGTCGCGGGCGCCTTCCGGGGTACTCCGCATCAAAACTGGGGTTTCCACTTCAGCAAAATCACGCTCGTGATAAAAAGAACGCACCGACTGATAGAATTTAGAGCGCAACATCAGCTTTTGCTGTACTTCCGGGCGGCGTAAATCCAGGTACCGGTACTTAAGGCGTGTATCTTCGTTGGTCTTGATGTCATCTTTGATCTCGAACGGGGTGGTCTCGGCCTCCGAATAGATCACCAGCTCAGAAGCTTCAATCTCAATTTCACCGGTTGGCAGTTTCGGGTTGATGTTTCCCTCGCCCCTCGTAATCACTTTCCCTTTAATGCCAATCACATATTCGGATCGGAGCTGCTCCGCTTTTTCATGCAGCTGATCGTCCTCTTCAGTAAAAACAACCTGGGTTACGCCGTAGCGGTCTCTCAAATCAATAAAAATTACACCGCCTAAATCGCGGCGCGGGCCAACCCATCCGTTTAAAATTACTTCGTCGCCAATATTTTTTGCGGTAAGTTCTCCGCAGGTATGTGTTCTTTTAAGGGTCATTCGTTTCGATGAATCGTAAGTGAAAAACTTTTGGTTTATGAGGCGCTGAAAATACACATAATGTAAACGAATCGCTTACTCCAATGTCATATGAACTGATTTTTTTGATTAACACCTTTTCCTCCTTCTTTATGGCAGGACTCATCTGGACGGTTCAATTGGTTCATTACCCTTCTTTTCATTTTGTGGGAACCGATAATTTTTCCGCCTTTCAACACCATCATGTGCACAGCATCGACAAGATTGTGATCCCGGTTATGGTAGCTGAAATCACCTCCTCCTTTGGCCTTGCCTGGATCGATGGATGGTTTTCGCTGAACGCGGTCGGCTTTTATATCGTAGTCCTGATATGGGCAGCCACCGGACTATTTTCCGTTCCGGCCCATTCAGAACTCGAAAAAAGCAAAGATGATAGTGCCATCAAAAAGCTGGTTTCCACCAATTGGGTTCGAACGATACTATGGACAGTGAAATCCGGTATCAACACCTGGATCTTATGGAACTTGATTAAATGAAGGATAAAGTCGGTCATCGCGAGGAGTATCTCATCTAATAACTGACTCCCAATGCTTTTCGACGTGGCGATCTCCTTGAATTATTTGGGATATAGTAAACAGGAGATTGCTTCGTCGTTATACATTCCAAACCGTGTTCTTCATTTTGGGCTTCTCGCAATGAGGTGAGAATAAGTAAGCAGGATAGCAACCTTTCAGCATCCGCAGGTCCTGGAAGCGTTGCGGAGGGCATGCTCAATTAGATAACCGAGCTTTGCAATAATGGATAAATAGGCCAACAAAACCCGCCTAAAAATTTTAATTGGCGAACTTCCCTCATTTTTACCTACATTATCTGTCCTTTCTCCGCGTGGGTCGGAGAAAAAACCATTCTGCCTGGGGAGGTAAAATGTCTAAAATTGATACAATAGTTGCGGACGGCAACGAAATTTTCAGGTATGGACTGAGCTCCATTTTGCGAGATCACGGTGCATTTAATATTTGCAGCGAGATTGACAACGGCGCTCTTGTGCTTACTGCTTTCGAAAGCGTGAAGCCCCAACTGTGTATCCTTTCTTTTTCCATGCCTGAGATGGAAGGCATTATCATCGCCCGGAAGATTATCTCAAAAAACCCCGATGCCAACATCCTGCTGCTTGCCGACGACACCGACCAAAAGACCCTCAACGAATTTTTGGATTCCGGTGCCTTTGGCCTGATCCATAAATCGGCCCACCACATTGAACTGATAGATGCCGCTGAAAAGGTCTCGGAAGGCGAGCGCTTTCTTGGCAAACAATTCTCCCGAATGATGACCGAGGAGTATATCCGCTTGGCCAAGAAAAAGAAACGTCCCGGCGATCCTATTAAATCCATAACCAACCGCGAAAGGGAAATATTGGGACTTCTCACTGAAGGACTCACCAGCACCGAAATTGCCTCTAAGCTTTACATCAGTCCCCGCACCGTTGAAAAGCACCGGACAAATTTACTGAAGAAATTAAAGCTGAAAAATACAGCCGCTTTGGTCCGCTTTGCGATGGAGAATGAACAAGCACTTCTTTAGTAAGCTCTAAATTCCAAGTTCCAAATCCCAATGACGAGCCTTTGGCATGTACTAATACTAAGAGGCTGTTTATAAGCTTCCATCTTGAGCAGGTTTAATGCTAAGGATCTTAAAGTCTGAAATTGGTACCGACTCGATTCTTGGTCATTGGGATTTGGAACTTGAGATTTGAAACTTGGAATTTAAACGTACGTGTTTCCACGTAGAAAAATTACGTAAATCCCTCCATTGACGGGTTTCCCGCTTAAATGTATGTTTATAGTGCAAATGGGGTAATAGCCGTCTGTAGATGATATTAGCTGACGACCATTGATTTGGCGTCAGCTTTTTTTATATCTGAATTTTCCTGAAATGCTGTTATTCTCCTGCCAGTTGCTTCAATTTGGCAGATCGCAGTTCATTATACATATTCTGCTCCTCCACCATTTTTGACAAGGCAAACAGATCATAAAGTGCACCAAGTCCCATCAATCCTCCGGTAAGCAGCCACCCGATGCCGGTTCCGGTTCGGCCCAGGTAAAAGCGGTGGAAACCGAGGATACCGAAAAACCCAACCAGCCAAAACAGGTACGCTTTCCCTTTTGATTTTTTGGGATAAGCAAGCACCTCGGTATTTTCCAGCTTTTTGAGCTTTCTTTTCCCGCCTACTTTAATGATAAAATCTTCGTAGCTGGAAAGCAGCCGCTTGGCAAGCCGTTTTATCTTGGGAGAAGCTTCTTTTTCGATTTCCATCTCCCCGTCGATGATATCATACTCAAACACGAATTCATCAATCAGCTTATCGATGGAGATCTGATCTTTCAGATAGGCTTCTACTTTCCGGGACAGGTTCCGGATAGAATCATGAACAGAAACAGCAAGGTTGCTTGCCTTATATTCCTCTTCCTGCTTAAGCTCCTCCATCAGCTCGCCATACTTTGCCTCGGCTTTCCTCAATGCCTTTTCAGCCAACAGCGCCATTTCGTATTGTTCAGATTTTTTCATCCCGGGAGTTATATAGTTAATAAGAAAGTCTAATATGAAGATTCACAATCTTATTAGAAAATAAAAAAGCCTGACTCGATTACGAATCAGGCTTGATATATTTTTTGTACCGTGGGACGGAATTGAACCGTCGACCTCACGATTATGAGTCGTGCGCTCTAACCATCTGAGCTACCACGGCATCTTTGAATCGCCACGAAATCTCAAAAAACACTAAAATTTACTTTTGTGCTTTAGAGCTTTAGTGGGTCCTTTCAAGAAGGGCATCAAATATACGGCATTCTGAAACAAAGGGTAAAACATTTTTTTGTGGATGTGCTTCATTAATAACAATCTGAAATCGCCAGTCCCTGATAATCTCAGTAACAAGATTAATACTGTTTAACCGGCCTTAGAAAAAGGTGCGTCGAGAAGATGATGTAATGAAGCGTTAAGAAAGAAATCATACCGCTGAGAAATCAGGAAGCAAACAGGGAACGGGAAGGAGCATTGATTTCTTTTAGCGAAATGAAGTCAGCTTTAGCCCCTTTTTCGCCGCCGGGAGTTTTTGGTTCTTTTGTCGGCACAAATGAACAAGCAAATTTGTAAAGGCTCTAACACTTATTCCACTTGAAGCTGGAGCTTTCCGGAGTGCACTAAGAAGCAGGAGCTTCATAACGAGAAATAAGATGAATATTTAAGTTATTAAGGCTGATTAAGCACAAAAAGTTTTCGCCTTCATTGCCTTATTCTCTACGCTACATTTCTTAACTTCACCCTTCAAGTAAAAAATCACATTAAACAGGTTCATGGCACAAAAAATAACTTCACAGGAAAAAGATTATTCACAATGGTATCTGGATGTAGTTCGGGAAGCTAAACTGGCGGAGCACTCTCCCGTGCGTGGAAGCATGGTGATTCGACCGAATGGTATGGCGCTCTGGGAAAACATGCGTGAAGCCCTGGACCAGATGTTTAAGGATACCGGCCATGAAAATGCCTACTTCCCCCTGTTTATCCCAAAGTCATTTTTATCTAAGGAGGCGCAGCACGTTGAGGGCTTTGCCAAGGAATGTGCCGTAGTTACTCACAGCCGACTCAAAAGTGTGGATGGCGGAGTGGAAGTGGATCCTGAATCGAAGCTGGAAGAAGAACTCATTGTACGTCCTACTTCAGAGACCATTATCTGGGACACCTATCGCGGATGGATTCAGTCATACCGCGACCTTCCTATTTTGGTGAATCAGTGGGCAAATGTGGTCCGCTGGGAAATGCGTACCCGTTTGTTCTTGCGAACCATGGAATTTCTCTGGCAGGAAGGTCACACGGCTCACGCCACAAAAGAAGAAGCCGAAGCAGAAACGCGCCAGATGCTGGACGTTTATGAAACTTTTGCTGAAGAATTCATGGCCATGCCGGTCATTAAAGGGGTGAAAACAGCCAGCGAACGATTTGCCGGCGCTGTTGAGACCTATTGTATTGAAGCACTGATGCAGGACGGAAAAGCCCTGCAGGCCGGAACATCACATTTCCTGGGACAGAATTTCGCCAAAGCATTTGATGTAAAATTTCAGGACAAAGACGGCGAGCATAAACTGGTATGGGCCACAAGCTGGGGCGTTTCCACCCGGTTAATCGGCGGGCTGATTATGACTCACTCCGATGATCAGGGACTGGTGCTTCCTCCTAAACTGGCCCCTACTCAGGTTGTAATTGTGCCTATTTACCGAAGCGATGAGCAACGTGAAGCCGTGCTCGAATACGCCGATAGCATCTATGATGAGCTGAAAGAGTTGGGTGTACGCATCAAAGTGGATGACCGGGACAATCAAAACCCCGGTTACAAATTTGCCGAGCATGAAGCGGCCGGTATCCCATTAAGAATAGCCGTTGGCCCCCGTGATCTGGAGAACAATAATGTAGAACTGGCGCGCCGGGATACCAAAGAGAAAAACATTGAATCCCGGGAAGGACTCAGCGAGCGTATCCAAAAGCTCTTGGCTGATATTCAGGATGAATTGTTCACCAAAGCTAAAGAACGACGGGAAGAAATGACTTCACACGTTGATTCTTATGACGAGTTCCGCAAGGTGATTGAAGACAAAGGCGGCTTTGTTTGGGCCCATTGGGATGGAACGGCGGAGACCGAAGAAAAAATTAAAGAAGATACCAAAGCAACCATTCGCCTGATTCCGCTTGAGGATGGGGAAGAAGGAAAATGTATGGTAACCGGGAAGCCTTCTAAGCAGAAGGTGTTGTTTGCTCGGTCGTACTAATTTTTTTAACACGAAGGTCGCTGAGATATCGCAAAGAACGCTAAGAATTTTACTCTGCGATCTTTACAAGCACTCTGCGCCTCTGCGTTTAATTTTATTTTAGCTAACGGAAATGGATTTAGTTCCTCATTCATATTATTTGTGCTCGGCTGAGCAATCCCGGTTTATGGATGAAAAGACCATCTCGGAGTTTGGCATTGATGGTTTTACCCTGATGGAAATTGCCGGAACACGGGCAGCTGATTTTATTCAGTCCCAGCTCCCTTCAGGCTCACATGGGGTTTTCTTTTGCGGAAAAGGGAATAATGCCGGAGATGCGCTGGTCATAGCCCGGCTCCTCTCTCAACAGGGATTTAAAATTACGATTTGTTTTTTATCCGGAACCGGTGACCTGAGCCCTGATACCCTGGAAAACCTTGGGCTGCTCCAAAAGCTTGATGAAGACATCGAGCTGCTGGATTGGGAAGACTTCAACCCGAGCGCATTCGACTTTATCGTTGATGGCATGTTAGGAACGGGACTGAACTCAGACGTCCGCGCCCCTTACTCCGATGCCATATCATGGATCAATACACAGGAAGTCCCGGTTTTTGCTTTGGATGTCCCCACCGGATTGCATGCTGATTCGGGTCTCATTCTTGGAACTGCGGTTCAGGCTGATTTCACGCTGAGCTTCGGTGCCTTAAAAACCGGTTTTTATCTGAACCAGGGCTTTGATACGTCCGGAGAAGTTATTCTGTGTGAACTTTCCTTCCCCAACAAGTTTAAAAAACCTACTGCCGCATTAATTGACAGAAGCTGGGTCGAAGCAGCTTCCCCATCCCCAAAAAGACAGAAGCACAAATATGATGGCGGCGTACTTTATATCATAGCCGGGTCGGAAGGGTTGACCGGAGCCGGAATTCTTGCTGCAAAAAGTGTCTGGTCGGCAGGACTCGGAGCTGTGGTCCTGATCACCCCAAAAGGATTACTCGAAATTTATGAGAAGCAGCTGGTACAGATCATCAAGAAACCGGTAGGAGATCGTGATGATGTGTACTTCAAGGAAGAGCATGTTGAACAAGTGCTGGACATCATCGCCGAAAAGCCCGGAAAAGTTTTAATTGGTCCGGGACTGGGAAGGCAGCAGGAAACCATCCGGTTCACCCAGAGCATACTCCGGAATTTTGAAGGTGATGTACTCATAGATGCCGATGCTTTGTTTGCTCTTTCTAAAATGGAAAATCGAAAACGACCTGAGGGTTCAAATTGGATTTTAACACCTCATCCCGGGGAGTTAAAAACGCTGTTTAATCAGGAAGTAAACGATGATTTTGACCAGCTCAACCTCACTAAAGAAAAAGCAAGAGAAGAAAAAATTACCCTATTGAGTAAGGGAATGCCATCCATTGTTGGAACAGAAACCGGAGATGCGTATTTAACAGGATACGAAACCCGTATCTTTTCCCGAGCCGGATTCGGAGACGTGCTGGCCGGAAAAGTAGGGGCTTATTGGCTGAAATATTCATCATCTGAGCTGGCTTGTTTTTACGGATTATTGGACGGCTTCCAGAAAGCACAACAATATTTTGTGGAGAACTCCGGTTCTTTAGCACCCATTGATATTATCTAAAGAATGACAAAACCGACCAAAATCCTGACCCGATCGGTCAAGCTTTATCTTACGCTCTTGGTTATTTCTACAGGTGCCATCTTGTACGGAACACTTTTTCCGGTAAGCTACGATGTCCCCCAATCACTTTTGGGAATGGATAAATTGGTTCATCTCATCATGTTTGGAGCATGGACCTTCTTTTTTGGCCTGGTTCGCTTTCTGAAAGATAAATTCAAGCTTATCCCTGTTTTTATAGTGGGTACCCTATTCGGATTGATTGTAGAAATACTTCAGTATTTATTGCCTACCGGACGAAGCCCTGAGTTCATGGACTTTATTGCGGACCTATCCGGAACCGGCCTTGCCATTTTGGTTCTTTACATTCTCGCCAAAAAGGTCCCCGAATTTAACACTGACCCCGCATCATAATGTGATTACAAGTGCCTTTACAGATTAGTTAATTGATGTAACTTTTAAACTAATCCATAGAAAAATGCGCTCTTCAAAATCCACTTTCGATCTTCGCAAAAACTACACCCTGCTATGCGAGTTGGGATTAATCGCAGCACTTCTGATTTTCATTGGGGCCATTAAATTTCATTTACCGGTTTCAGGAACCGACGGCTCTGACTTCATTATCAAGGATGAGCCTCCTATCGTACTTTCTCCAATCACAAAACAGGAAAAACCACCTGCTGCGCCACCTTTGGCTCGCATCCCCGCTGCTGTACCAAATGATGAGCCAATTGAAGCCCCCGATATTGAGTTTCCTGAGTTCGGCGATACCGGAGCCGCACTATCCTTACCTCCGGAAGAAGCCGGCGATGAGGAGCCGGAGATTCTTGAGCAGGTCCAGTTTATGCCCAAAATGAAAGGTGGAATCAAAGCCCTGTACAGCGACATCACCTACCCTGAACTCGCAAAAAGAAATGGGATTGAGGGAACTGTTGAAGTCCGCTTTATTGTGAATGAGAAGGGAGAAGTAGAAGACCCTGAAATTATCCGGGGCATCGGTGCCGGTTGTGATGAAGAAGTTCTGGAAGCCATCAAGCTGCAAAACTATACTCCGGGTATTCAAAACGGTAAGCTGGTGAAGGTACGCATGAAGCAACTGGTTCACTTCAGGCTGAAATAGTAGCTATTGGGGTAATAACGAGTGCTTTTTTCGTCAATTTTACTATTTTAAAAGGTGTATTGATTTTACAATAGCATTTTAGAACAGGTGCTTATGCTACGAAAAGTTCCGTCAGCTGATTTAAAGTTGTGTTACCCTCTGGTGATTGAGGGCGGGATCATTATTGCGCTTGTGCTAATGATTGTGGCAACCAAGATTCAGCTTCCGGAACAAGGGGCAAATCAAATCTCTTATGTGAAAAGTGAAGAAACGGCACTCATTCTCCCCCCGTCCGTTTCAGAAACAAGGACCATAATGAAACCACCTCCGGTCCCAACCATACCCGTGAAAATCCCCGATGATGAACCCATCGATCCACCCCCCATAGAAATCAATGAGTTCAATACTACTGACAGGCTTATGGTTCCTCCGTTGCCGGGACAAATTTTTGTAGATGTAAATCATGATCTTCTTAAAGATATTGAGCAACTCCCGGTGATGATTGGTGGTGAGGATGCGTTCAGACAAAGCATTGAATATCCGGTGATGGCTCGTCGTATGGGAATTCAGGGCATTGTGGAAGTGGAATTTGATGTTGATGAACATGGCCGAGTTCACAACCCGGTTATCGTGCGGGGAATTGGCGGCGGGTGTGATAAAGCCGTATTGAAGGCCATTCAAATTCAACGCTACAAACCCGGAAAAAAAGCCGGAAGAATAGCCTCATTCCGAATTAAGGAGACCGTTCAGTTTATACTACTTGATGTCTGATAAAAAGCCTGCACACTAAAAATTTGTTTAAAGAGTTAAATTACTGTTCTGCCACTTGCAGAGTATGTATAAAATCACGTTCTTTTCAACTTATCGTTACAACAGATAAACATTGTATTTGAATTATGAGAAATGAAAGAAAATCACCTAAAGCAGATCTGAAAAGATCTTACACTGTCTATCTGGAGGCAGGTTTGATTATTGCTCTGCTTTTTATGATCACAGCCGTTAAGGTTACGATCGAAACTGAGCCCCCGAAAGCAATTGCTCTTGATGAGCAGGAAGTTGTTGAGATGGAGGAAGTAATCCAGACCAAACAAATTGAAACCCCTCCACCACCACCTCGTCCACCGGTCCCGGTCGAAGTTCCCAATGATGAAATTATTGAGGACGAAATGATTGACCTTGATGCCGAACTTGATATGGACGCCCCGATGGATTTACCTCCTCCTCCCCCTGAAGAAGAGGAAGAAGAGGATTTCTTTGTGGTTGTAGAGCAGATGCCGGAATTGAAAGGCGGTATGGCTAAACTTCAGGGTAGTGTAAAATATCCTGAAATGGCACGTCGCGCCGGTATTGAAGGCCGCGTTACCGTTCAGTTTATTGTGAATGAGCAGGGTAAAGTTGAGAACGCCCAGGTTGTTCGTGGAATTGGCGGTGGATGTGATGAAGAAGCCCTGAAAGCCGTTCAAAAAGCGAGCTTTACTCCGGGTATGCAGCGAGGACGACCTGTACGTGTACAGTATGCCTTGTCTATCAACTTCCGATTGGAAAACTAATTCAAATACATTTGTTGAGTTATTTTAAGGTGTGGCTTTTCGGTCACACCTTTTTTATGCCGTTTACTTTGCTTTCGCCTCCTCCTTATTACGGCCTCGGTATTGCCACAATCCGGATTTGCAATCCAATAAAATCTTTATTAGTTAGTTAACAAAACGATATAAGTCGTTGTTTTGTTGATACTAATGAGTTTAACGGATACTCAAGTTCCGAATTATTTAATTACAGGGAGTAACCATGAGAAACGAGAGAAAGTCACCAAAGGTAAATCTCAGGAAATCCTACACCATCATCCTGGAAGTGGGAACCATATTTGCCCTGCTTTTCATGATCGCTGTGGTAAAGGTTAATATAGAAACTGAGCCACCTAAAGAAATTGCACTGGATGAGCAGGAAGTTGTTGAGATGGAGGAAGTCATTCAAACCAAGCAAGTGGAAACTCCGCCTCCACCACCCCGGCCACCAGTTCCGGTTGAAGTCCCTAACGATGAAATTATTGAGGATGAGATGATTGACATGGACGCCGAGCTGGATATGGATGCGCCCATGGATCTTCCACCACCCCCGCCTGAAGAAGAGGAAGAAGAAGACTTCTTTGTAGTAGTGGAACAGATGCCGGAACTAAAAGGAGGCATGGCCAAACTTCAGGGAAGTGTAAAATATCCCGAAATGGCTCGAAAAGCCGGAATTGAAGGCCGCGTTACCGTTCAGTTTATTGTGAATGAACAGGGTAATGTTGAAAACGCACAAGTGGTGCGCGGAATTGGTGGCGGCTGTGATGAAGAGGCTCTCAAAGCTGTTAAGAAAGCCGAATTTACTCCCGGTATGCAGCGTGGTCGGCCGGTTCGTGTACAGTACGCACTATCTATCAATTTCCGTCTTGAAAATTGATAGCCATACATAATGTAATCACAAAAAATAAGGTGTAGCCAATGGGTTGCACCTTTTTTTATTGACTGAATTTTGCCAGGATTTCCCTGAGGTTATCAAACCCGGCTCTATCAATCGCTTTCTGGAAAGGCACCCATTCCACTTTTTCGATTCCTTCTTTTTCTTCAGGGATAAATTCCTCTTGGCGGGTTAAAATCATGGAATACCACCAGGTAGTTTTACCCACCACCTTTCCTTTTTCCGGGTATTCATGATAGGTAGTGCCGACTTCGCTCACCAAAGCAGGCAAACTACTGCCCACTTCTTCTGATACCTCACGGACGGCACACATTTCCAGCGATTCGCCTTTTTCCAGTTTTCCTTTTGGGAGATCCCAGTACCCGTTTCTGTAAATCATTAATACTTCGGGCATGGTAGAACCATCGGGATATTTGAAAACAATGCCACCGGCTGCTTTTACCGGCTTTGCTTCCGGGTTACTCATCTTCTTTTTCGGGAGCTTCTCCGGATGGAGCGTTGTTCTCTTTTTTCTTTTCTTCTGCGTAATTCAGGCGCAGATTTGTGAGGGCCTGATCCAGGTAATTCGCGGATTCCTTAGAAAGATTTCCTTCCGTGAATTTCTTCAGCATGCCCAGGGTATCAATTGCGTACTTGGCGGACGACAAGTCTTTCTCTGTTTGACCTGTCTCAGGGTGTTGAATCTTACCAAGCCCCATCATTGCAATTTGCTGATGTTGCTGAACCAGCATCATAAACAGTAGTTGTTCCTGCTGTTCTTCATTCAGTTTGTTACCGTTCTCGCTCATATTCCTTTTCTTTTATTATTCGTTGATTGCTTCCCTAAATTAAAGGGCTTTCCGGTTAAATAAAGTTCAATTTTCTGTACATTAAGCGCTCCTAAGGATAACCAAAATCAAAAACTTTTTTATGGCCGTTATTAAGCCTTTTAAGGCATGGAGACCCCACCCGGAGTTCGCAGAAGAAGTAGCCTGTGTTCCTTATGATGTAATCAATACCAGCGAAGCAAAACAGCTTGCCAAAGGAAAACCGAATAGTTTCTTAAATGTCATTCGGCCTGAAATTGACCTTCCGGCCAAAACCTCGGTTTATGATGCCAAGGTATATGAGAAAGGCCGGGAAAACCTTCATTCCCTGCTACAATCTGATGCTTTTATTCAGGAAGATAAGCACGCCATCTATATTTACCGGCTGATTATGAACGGCCGTTCTCAAACCGGAATATTTGGGTGTGTGAGCGTTGACGATTACAACAATGACGTAATCCTGAAGCATGAACTCACCCGACCTGACAAAGAAGACGACCGCACCAAACACATCCTTACCCAGCAAGCCCATGCTGAACCCGTCATGCTCACATTCCGTGATAGTGGCTCTGTCACCCATTTTATGGATAATCATATGGATCAGAATGATCCTGTTTATGACCTGACAACTGAAGACGGCATTCAACATACCATTTGGAAAGTTGAGGCTTCAGATACCCCGGTTTCAGAGTTTCAAAAGATTGCCAGGTTATATGTGGCAGACGGCCATCACCGCTGTGCAAGTGCCGCGAGAGCAGCCAAAGAGCAAGCTTCACAAAATCCCGAACATGAGGGGACTGAGGAATATAATTTTTTCCCTGCGGTGCTTTTTCCGATGGATCAAATGGAAATACTGGCCTATAACCGCATTGTGTTTTCCATTCCTGATAACTTCCTGAAACAGCTGGAGGAGAAATTCACGGTTCAGAAAAAAGCTAAACCGGTTCCTGCTAAAAAAGGAATGGTTTCTTTCTATGTAAATGACAACTGGTATGGCATTACCCTTAAGCCTTCCGAGAAAACCGACCCTGCTTCCAACCTTGACATCTCATTACTGCAGAACCAGGTTCTTACTCCTATTCTTAATGTTAAAGATCAGCGAACCGATCCCAACATAGATTTCGTTGGCGGCATCAGAGGCACCAATGAGCTGGAAAATTTAGTGGATAACGGAGAGGCTTCGCTTGGCATCAGCCTGTACCCAACCAGCATTGAAGAACTGCTGGATGTTTCTGATGCGGGACAGCTTATGCCACCAAAGTCCACCTGGTTTGAGCCTAAGCTCCGTTCAGGGTTATTGGTTCATACTTTTTAGATCTAACAAATTCACTTATTACGCAAAGCCGATATGAAACGCGTTCACAATTTTAGTGCAGGTCCTGCCGCCCTCCCTCTGGAGGTTTTAGAGATTGTACAGGATGAGCTTCTTGATTACCACGGAACCGGGACTTCAATCATGGAGAAAAGTCATCGGGGAAAAGAGTACACCAAAGTAGATGCCGAAGCCAAAGAACGGCTAACCCGGATTTTAGGGCTCGGGGATGATTTTCATATCATGTTTTTGCAGGGAGGGGCAACCGCCCAGTTTATGCAAGTACCCTTCAACTTTTTGGAAGAAGGGCAGACAGCCGATTATATCAACACCGGCGTTTGGTCGCAGAAAGCCATTAAAGAAGCCCGGCTCTTTGGCAATGTACACATTCCGTTCAGCAGTGAAGACGAGGATTTTATCCGCGTTCCTGCTAATGACGAGTTAGAGCTGTCCGGTAATCCAAGGTACGTTCACTTTACTTCAAACAATACCATTTACGGAACTCAGTTCAGGAGCGAGCCGGATTCAAATGGAGCTCCGTTGGTATGTGATGCTTCATCCGATTTCATTTCCCGCCCTATTGACACAGACCGCTATGGACTGATTTATGCGGGAGCTCAAAAGAATTTGGGACCTTCCGGTGTGACAGTGGTAATTGTGAAGAAAGATTTCCTGCAAACTAACACCAAACAGAATATTCCCACTTTCCTGAATTATCATTCACACAGCAAACGCATTTTTAATACGCCACCGAGCTTTGCTGTTTACATGGTAAATCTGGTGTTGCAGTGGGTGGAAGACAAAGGAGGTATTCCCTACTTCCAAAAACTCAACAACCAAAAAGCAGAACTGCTGTACACCACCATTGATCAGGACGATTTTTACACCGGAACAGCTGATGTTGATTCCCGTTCTAAAATGAATGTGACCTTTCGGCTACCAACCGAAGAACTGGAACAACGTTTTATTTCTGAAGCGGAAGAACATGGTTTGGTCGCTTTAAAAGGGCACCGAAGCGTAAGCGGTATTCGTGCCAGTATCTACAATGCCTGTTCCATGGAGTCGGTGAAAGTACTGACTGATTTCATGAAAGAGTTCCGCTCAAAAAGAGGATAGAAATCAGAGCAGGCCAAACACACTGAGGAAATGGTCAACGGTATTTGGCACAAAGATGATCAGGTACACGAATCCCCATACTGCACCGGCTATGTGGGCTTCATGATTTATCCTTCCTTCTCTTTTACTTGCAAAAACGCTGTAAACCAGGAACAGGGCTCCAAAAATGATGGCCGGAATCCCGAATGGAATAAACATGATGTAGATCGGGTCGAGCGGAAAAAGCAGGATGAACCCAAATAACACGCTTTCTACGGCCCCGGACGCCCCTACCGTAGCAAACTCAGGATTATCTTTATGCTGAAACAATGAGGGCAAACTGGAAATAACCAGTGCTGAAAGGTACAAAGCAATAAAATGCTCTCTTCCTATAGATCGCTCCAAAACCAATCCGAAGAAGAACAGTACGAACATATTCAGGAACAGATGCCCGATTCCTGCGTGTATAAAACCGGAGCTGATTAACTCGTACCAGGTGTTTTCCCGGATAACCCGATACGGCATCATCATACCTTTTTCAAAAACCTGGGGAAGTGCATAAAGGGCAACTAATGAAACGACCACATTGGCTGCGATCAGAATAAGGGTAACCGACATCTATTTTTTCTTTTCAAGGTAAGAGGAAAACAATACTGTTGCAGAAGATTTGAAAAGAATCGTAATATTCAACCTCTCGATATGCCGAAGTTCCTCAGCTGGCAGAGTCCCGATTAAAGCTAAAATTGAGTTTAAAGGCCGGTGTAGCTCAGGGGTAGAGCAATTCTCTCGTAAAGAATAGGTCGCTGGTTCAAATCCAGTCACCGGCTCAATAAAAAACCCTTCACACATTTCTGTATGAAGGGTTTTTGTTTGAAGAAGAAGGAACTTTATTTGTCCTTCCGAAGCTCTTCGATTTCTTTTTTAAGCCGCTCGATTTCAGCCTGCTGCTCCTGCATGCCTTTAATCAATACCGGAATCAACTCGGTGTAGTTCATGGTTTTGAATTCCATGGTCTTTTTGATTGCGGTTTCATTAGTGGCATCCGGGCCGTTACCTTCACTTTGCATTTCGCTGTAAGTGTGCAGGTTATTTTTAACCAGCGAAGGAAGTACTTCTTCCACTTCCTGGGCAATGAGTCCATAGTGTAAACCGGTGGAAAGCTTCATTCCTTTATACTCGCCATTTCCACGGAAATTATAGGTGGTTGGATTCAGCTTCATAATAGTACTTAATCCGTTTTGAAGCGGCTGAATGTTTTCCTTTAGATTGCGGTCTGAGGTTTCAGTAATAGAACCTGAGACGGTCAAATTCCCACTTATATTCACATCTCCATTCAACTCTGCAGCTGTTGGAGCTGTTACGTTCAACCCAACATTTGAATTACTGCCTCCTGATACTTCAAGAAACATTCCGGTATTATTGGTAGCCGAACCATTGATATATCCCCTGATACCGTAATTATTGTCTGTGGCACCATTGCTGACATCCAGTTCAACTCCAATGTTATTGGCAGAAGCATTTCCGGAACCATCGTCAAACATCAGTGCCTGAAATCCCATATTGTCTGATTGTGAACTGTGAACAATAGCCTGTACACCTATATTTCTTCCCGTTGCCGTAGTTACCGCTTCAGCTGAAACAGCTCTGTTCTCTCTGGCACCTTCTGAACCATACGTGTATCCGCGAATACCAATGTTTCCATTCAGGTTTTGACGGGCAAACCCTACAAGGCCAATATTGAATCCTCCAACATTAAACTCACCTCCGGCAAATTCATCTCCTAATGCTACGATTTCACCATCCCCGTTTCCTAGCCCGAGACCAAAACCACCAATATTCTCGCGGCCGTTTGACCGGGCCTGACCATACAGACCATAACGTCTGCCACCAGTGCCCTCTCCTTCATCATGCAATGCTGAACCTAAAACACCAATATGAGTTCCGGTTCCCTCCCCAATAGCACTTCCGGAAAGGCCGTATTGTGTTTCTGTGCTACCTGATTGTGAAAATGTATTGGCATCTATAGCCTGATTAGTTCCACTTAATTCTGAGTTAACAGTAAATGCCGGGGTAAATTTATCTCCATTATCACCGGTCTGGTTAATTACATACGTGGTGTCGCCTGCACTGAGGTCGAGGTTAACTTCTGTTTCAAATGATCCTCCCCCATTCACGACATCACGAGCCAGTAACGCATAAGGAACCGAAAGCAAACGCGTAGTTCCCAACTCCTCGTATTCAGTTCCTCCGGCCGGGTCTATTTCCAGCTTTACGTAAAAGTTATCTGCAGACCAGTCTATAGAGCTGAAGTCACCATCTGATACCCCTTCTCCTATCACAATCTGGAATGAACCAACCGCACTTGTAGTGGGTGTCTGAGTTTCGGTATAAACAGCGGTACCGGTTTCACTGCCTTGCAATACACTTATCCGAACCCCAAGTTCTGAGTTTGCGATCAGGTCTCCGTCAGCATTTCTGGCTACGGCCTGAAAATTAAAACCTTGTGGCACCTGGGCCATTACTTCTGCTGTAAACAGTACAGCAAGTATCGTAAAAAGTAGTTTGTAGAATAGATTATTCATTTTATTGTCCTTTTAGATTATTTGATCAAAAGCATTTTCTGGGTAGCAATCACGTTTCCATCTGCCATAAAGCGATAGAAATACATGCCACTTGCAAGACTTGAGGCGTTGAAGCGCAGGGTGTAACTGCCCGCCGGTTTTCTGCCTTCAGCAAGCACTGCTACTTTTGCCCCGATAGAATTAAAAACTTCAACCCTGATATCTGCCGATTTCGGCAAGTCGAATGAAATGTTTGTAGAGGGGTTGAATGGATTCGGATAGTTCTGCAATAACCGAAATGAATCCGGCAGGTCGGTAACCGGCATCTCGTTGGAGGTGAAAACCAAGTCGCTGCCATTGCTGAACCCTCCGCTTATACTTACGGATGCGCTGCTGAAATTACCCGCTAACGCTTCCCCTGCCGTAAAGGTTAACGTCATAGAAGAACTTTCGAGCGTACCACCCATAAAAGAAATCACACTTTGAGCTTGTGCACCCGTGCTGATCAACAGCCCGATTACCACAAGCAGAGTTTTGTATAACCGCATAGTTCTGATATTTAATTTGAGTTGCTGTTTCCCCTTTTAGGGCACTTAGCAACGTATTCGCGATTATTGTACTCTTTTTTACCTGATAAAGAACCACCCAATCAGGTAGTTTTTTCGACCTTCCTTAAGTAATGGAGTTTGATTTGGAATGGGTTAACAGAAAAGTTTAGTGAAAAATGACTTTATCAAACCATTCGACTATATTCTCCCATACTTTAGGATATACAGCTTTAGAAGGGTAACATATGACTGGCGGCACATACCAAGCAGGTATGTTAATCGTCTCACTTGGATTTTGGGATAGCTTGTGTGCTATTTCAATGGGTGGGATGGGATTAGACTATCTGCTCGAATCTATTACACTTGGGGTATTCCTTATAGCAGGAAGCTTAGAGTGGCTTAACCGTGACACTCTTCTCATCTTATTTGCCGTTTCCCTGATTGGTCTTATCATCCTTAGCTCTATACTTTATGCTTACAGAAAGCAGCGTAAAAGGCAACAGGAAATTAACAAATCCCTTAGCGAGGGGGCACGCAACCTTTCTTATCTCAACGACGATATCCATCGTTTTATCGGTGTAGTATCACACGATTTACGCAGTCCCCTAAATTCCATTACAGCCATTTCCGAACTTTTGGCTATGGATGCCGATCAGCTTCCCCCAAAAGAAATAGAAGAATATGCCGGAAACATTCATGATTTAACCATGCGCATAAATAACCTGGTTAGCAACATGATGGACGCCAATAAAATTGAACTTGGGGAAGTGAAGATAAAGCCCGAACCGATTTCTCCTGAAAAAACGGTGACCGATGTCTTCAATGCGCTTAAGATTTTGGGAGATAAAAAATCTATAAAAACCATTCTACGAATTGATGACAATCTCCCTCTGGTCGTAGCCGATCAGGAAGCTCTTTCCCGTGTGTTAGAAAACCTGATTAATAATGCCTATAAATTTTCCCATCCCGACTCTTCAGTCACTATCAAAGTGGAACACCTGTCCGCCGAACAAAAGGTAAGAATCAGTATTGGCGATGAAGGACCGGGATTTACGGAAGAGGATAGAAAGAACATGTATAACAAATTCTCCAAGTTATCTGCATCTCCCACCGGTGGAGAAAAAACTACGGGGCTTGGCCTTTATATTGTTCAAAAATTGGTTCACCGCATGGATGGCCGCATTGAATTGGAAAGCGAACCAGGAAGTGGTTCTGTATTTTCAATTTATCTGAAATCTGCCTGATAGCATTTCACCGGAAAGCGGGATATATTTTGGGAGTCCAATTTAAATCATCTACATGCACTCGTTAAAAGTCCTTGCTCTATTTGTACTCACGGGAGTTCTGATTTCAGCCTGCGGTGTTACAAAAAGAGGAGCTGATTTTACCGCCCCTATTTCCTCCGATAACGCCCGTGCGATTGAAACCGGTGTTTCCAGCTGGTACGGCCCGAATTTTCATGGCAAACTTACGGCCAACGGCGAGGTTTATGATATGGACGGAGTAACAGCTGCTCATCGCACCCTTCCTTTTGGAACCATACTTTTAGTCGAGAATCTGGACAATGGCAAAACGGTTCAGGTTCGTGTAAACGACCGGGGGCCCTATGCAAAAAACAGAATTATTGATTTATCGAAAGGCGCTGCGGAGCAAATTGATATGATCGGCCCCGGAACTGCCAGAGTCCGTCTCTACCTTATTAAAGGAGATCTTGAGAACTCGCGAATCACGGATTTAAAAGTTCCCACTTATACGGTACAGCTGGGTTCTTATAAGGAAAGGTCCCAGGCCGAAGAAACCTCTTCTGAAATTAAAGGCAGCCGTATTGAAGACATCAAAGTAAACCGGGAAACTTATTACCGCGTGTACTTTGGAACCTATACCGATCCCGAAGAAGCCAAAAAAGAGATGGAACGCCTCAACCGGATGGGCTACGCCGGATTTGTAAAGCAGATTGAAAATAATTGAATTTCCGGGATTGATTATTCCTGATTTTCCGTTTTCCGCACAGAACCTAAAATAATTTTGTCAATGAAAAAGAAAATCATTGTAATAGGAAGCGGATTCGGCGGCTTAGGCGCAGCTTCCAGATTACTGTCTGCCGGCCATGATGTCACCATCCTCGAAAAAAGAGACAAACTGGGTGGACGTGCGTACGTGTACGAAAAGAACGGCTTTAAATTTGATGGAGGCCCCACCGTAATCACGGCTCCATTTATGTTTGATGATATTTTTGAAGCCGCCGGCAAAAAGCGGGAAGATTATGTAGAGTTTGTACCCTGCGATCCGTTTTACCGAATTTTTGATGCGGAGGGAAAGCACTTTGACTACAACAATGACCATGAGTTTACGCTGGAAGAAATCAGAAAACGAAATCCTGATGATGTAGAAGGCTATGAGAAATTCATTAAAACCACGAAGGCTATTTTCGACAAAGGCTTTGTGGAACTTGCCGACAAGCCTTTCCTGAAGTTTACCGATATGCTGAAGGTGGCCCCGGACCTGATCAAGCTTCAGTCTTATAAAACGGTTTACAAGTACGTTCAGCAGTTTATTGATGATGAATTTCTGCGCCGGTGCTTTTCATTTCATCCGCTGCTGGTAGGTGGCAACCCTTTTGATACAACTTCTATCTATGCGATGATTCACTACCTGGAGCGTGAGTGGGGCGTTCATTATGCCATGGGCGGAACCGGAGCTATCGTCAATGCCCTCGAAAAACTGATTCTTGAGCAAGGCGGCATCATCCATACCGAAGCTGAAGTGGATGAGATCCTGATCGCTAATGGAAAGGCCAAAGGGGTAAGACTTAAGAACGGAGAAGAGCTACAGGCTGATAAAATCGTTTCTAACGCTGATGTGGCATTTACCTATAAGAACCTGATTAATCCCAAGCACCGTAAGAAATATACCGACCGCAAGATTGAGCGAACAAAATACAGCATGTCTCTTTTTGTGATATACTTTGGAACAAAAAAACGATACCTGGATTCCGGCCTGGCTCACCACAACATTATTTTGGGAGAGCGCTATAAGGGTTTGCTTAATGACATCTTCCATAAAAAACATTTGGCTGACGACTTTTCCCTTTACCTGCACATGCCAACCATTACCGATCCTTCGATGGCGCCGGAAGGTTGTGAAGGATTCTATGTGCTTTCGCCGGTTCCCCATTTAGACAGCGGCACCGATTGGAACGAAATGGCGCCCAAATACCGGGACGCCATTATGGACTTTCTGGAGGAAAACTACTTGCCGGACCTTCAGGAGAACATTATCGCCGAACATTATATCGATCCGTTGCACTTTCAGGATGTACTGAACAGCTATAAAGGATCTGCTTTTTCCGTAGAGCCCATTCTGACACAGTCGGCATGGTTTCGTCCGCATAATAAATCGGAAGACGTGGATAATCTCTATTTTGTTGGAGCGGGAACCCATCCCGGAGCCGGCTTACCGGGCGTGCTTTCTTCATCCATCATTGCCCAGAATTTGATCGGCAAGGCTTAGCACACAGAAAACCCAATTCATCCGTAGCAACGCATTCAGCGCCCGAACGGCCTGAAAGCGTTGCGAGGACATGGCACCTTTTATTCTATAGGCTGAATTCTTCTGCTTTTTTCATCAAATCTTAATGTAAGGTCGGTAACGTAAGGCACTTTCAAACCAGAAAAGGAGTCAAGATGAAAACTGCCTTCGCTATTTTCATGACCATCCACGGCCTTATCCATCTTCTTGGTTTTTTAAAAGCATTTCAACTTGCCGATATCAAAGACTTTAAGCGGCCTATTTCCCGGCAGGCAGGTATATTTTGGATGATCAGCTTTATTCTCGTCATTTCGGCTGTAAACCTGTATTTAGCCGGAAACTCATACTATATCGGGCTTGGCTTTACTGCTATTCTCATTTCCCAGGTTCTAATTATCGGCGCATGGGAAGACGCCAAATACGGTACCATTCCCAATATCATTTTCGCGATTTTGTTATTGCTGTCCTTTCAGTAGGAATCCTATACTGGAAATACTCCCCTTCCCTTGTATATTCCATCCACAATACTGGATTAACCTTACTGTACCTATGAAACAACTTCTGCTTTCTCTTGTTACGATCTCACTATTAATAGTGGCCTGCGAGCCACAGTCCGGCTACCATCAGCTTGACCTGGAAGAAATAACCATTTCTGAATTACAAGCCGGTTATGAGAACGGTGACTTCACTATTCAGGATGTAACCAATGCCTACCTGAAGCGCATTGAAGCAATCGACCAATTCGGGCCTCAGCTCAATTCGATGATATACATCAACCCAAAAGCTATGGATGTAGCCCGGCAGCTGGATCAAGAACTGCAAGCGGGCACCAAAAGAGGCCCTTTGCACGGAATTCCCGTTGTATTGAAAGACAACATTGACACCTACGATATGCCGACCACAGCAGGGGCAAATATCATGAAAGGATCTGTTCCGGATCAGGATGCTTTCATCACTCAAAAACTACGGGATGCCGGAGCCATCATTATTGGCAAAGCCAACCTGAGTGAATGGGCAAATTTTCACAGCAGCTTTTCATCCAGCGGATGGAGTGCTTTGGGCGGTCAAACTCACAACCCGTATGATTTAACGCGAAACCCCTGCGGGTCAAGTGCCGGTTCAGGAGCCGCAGCTTCGGCTAACCTGGCCGTCTTTGCTATCGGTACAGAAACGAATGGCTCCATTACTTGTCCTTCTTCAGCAAACGGGTTGGTGGGTATCAAACCAACGGTTGGGTTATTGAGCCGTTCAGGAATCATTCCTATTTCTCACACCCAGGATACACCCGGACCTATGGCCCGAACCGTTGAGGATGCTGCCATCGCTCTCGGAACTATGGTTGGCATGGATGAAGCAGACTCTAAAACCACCGCCAGTGAAGGAAACTTTCATACCGATTATACCCAATTTTTAAATGCTGATGGCTTGGAAGGTAAACGAATTGGTTTGTGGACCGGCTCGCTGGGCGGACATCATCGCGTGGATACCCTGATGCATGAAACCGTTCGCTTATTGGAAAGCCGTGGAGCCACGGTCATCGAGATTGATCGTATTTCTGCAGAGAATGTTGGCGGTGATTCATTCCAGGTATTGCTTTATGAATTTAAAGACGGACTGAATAAATACTTTGCTTCACTGGGTGATGACGCTCCGGTTAAAACGATGGCTGAGCTGGTCGATTCCACCCTTGCCGATTCCGCTGAAATGCACTACTTCGATCATGACTTGCTGATTACTGCCAGCGAAAAAGGAGATCTCAATTCCGAGGAGTACACCAATGCTTTATCCCGGATGATGAAATTCACCCGAGAAGAAGGCATCGACAAAGTAATGAATGAGAATAACCTGGATGCAATCATCGGACCTACCGGCGGACCTGCCTGGAAAACCGACCTGACCAATGGCGATAACTTTGCGGTTTCATCAAGTTCACCGGCTGCTCGCGCCGGGTATCCAAACATTACCGTACCCATGGGATATATTGACGGCCTTCCGGTTGGAATTTCTTTCTTCGGCAGAGCCTGGAGTGAACCATTGCTTCTGGAAATTGCCTATGGATTTGAACAGGCCACCAAGGTTAGAAAAGCACCGGAACTATAAATTAAATCACATGATCAAAAGGTTTAACTATATACTTTAACTAAATGGTTAAACCATGCATTCATTGATTTAAAAACTCAAAAGCCTGATATGCACTCTTAGAAATAGTTCAAGCGTCCGCTTGGACTATCTTTGTTTTCCAACATTATTTTACAGCATCGGAATTGATGGACATAAAAAAAGCGGAGGAAAACCCCTCCGCTTTTTCTCTATAAAATCTAAATAAGCTTCTTCAGCTATCTAATCTATTCTTAATTATTCTTCCAGGCTTTTTTGAAGCTTATCCCAATCAGCCAGGAAACGATCCAGGCCAATGTCAGTCAAAGGATGCTTAAGCAGACTCTTAATTACGCTAAGAGGCATGGTGGCAACATCGGCTCCTTCTTTGGCGCATTCCAGCAGGTGCATAGGGTGGCGAATACTCGCAGCCAGCACTTCTGTTTCGTATCCGTAATTATCATAAATGGTCACGATGTCACGAATCAACTGCATTCCATCGGTAGAAATATCATCCAGGCGGCCCAAGAAAGGAGAGATATACGTGGCTCCGGCTTTCGCAGCTATCAGTGCCTGGGTAGGAGAAAAGCATAACGTACAGTTCGTTTTGATGCCTTCTTCTGAAAAGGTTTTAATAGCCTTGATGCCGTCTTTAATCAAAGGAACTTTTACCACTACGTTATCGGCAATCTTGGCAATATTCCGCCCTTCTTCCACGATTTCATTGTACTCGGTTGAAACAACTTCAGCTGAGACATCGCCGGCTACCATTTCACAAATTTTAGCGATGTGCCCTTCAAAATCCCGAACACCAATTTTTGCGCAAAGGCTTGGGTTGGTGGTCACCCCGTCAAGCACTCCGAGGTCATTGGCCTCCTTAATTTCATCGAGATCAGCAGTGTCTATAAAAAATTTCATAAATGAGCGAAAGTTTGATTGTTATTTATCATCTAAGATAAGAATTCATTTCCTCTCAATCTTGTTACATCCTGTAACTATTAATTTCCTTTTTTTTACAAAACAAGACATTGTAAACCCGAACTTTATAATGAACTTGTTTTGTTGACTCTAAGATTCTAAAAGTAAAGACAAAAAATTCAATCCGGAGAACGTGAAAATATCCTATTTACAAATTGCTGCTCTTAGCATCCTTTTAATTAGCTGTGGCAATGACAATTCCAATGAAAGCGGCCAATCCAACTTTTCGAGGTTTGGTGGAAACGGGTCACAACAAGCTACCAGTGTGGAAACCAATGAAGTTGAAGTTGGTCAAATAGCCGATCAGGTTCGCTCTTTCGGGAACGTAAAAGCCCAGAACGAAATCTCAGTTTTGCCTCAGGTAAGCAACCGGATTACTGAAATTTATGTGGATCTCGGGGATACCGTTCGCCAGGGAGAAGCACTCGCTAAAATATACGATGCTACCTTTCGCGACCAGCTGAGCCAGGCCGAATCTCAGTTAGAACAAAGCCGGATTGCCCTTCGTCGTGATAGTGCCGAATACCAACGGCAACAAAGCCTGATGGAACGGGATTTAACCAGTGAATCGGAATTGGATATTGCCCAGGCTGCTTACCAGAGCTCCAGAGCCCAGTTTGAGTCTGCACGTTCATCCCTCACGCAAGCCCAGGAAGATTTTAATAATACCATTGTCCGTTCTCCGGTTGATGGGGTAATTACAAACCGTGCTTTAGAGGTTGGAGATTTAGCAACTACCGGAACGGAGTTATTTCAGATTGCCAGTACCAACGGATATGAATCACGGATATACCTCCCCGTTCAGGATTGGCGTGCGGTAAAAGTTGGGCAGGAAGTGAGTCTTCGTATTTCTAATGAAAGTGGGATAAGCGCTGAAGGCGTAGTTTCGCGAAAAAGTCCGCAACTGGATGCTACCACCGGACTTGGAGAAGTGGTCATCACGCTAACCTCTGTAGGAAATGCCGTTTACCCCGGTGTTTTGGCTGAGAATGTCATCAACATCACCACCAAAGACCGTGCGCTTATTGTTCCGCGAAGTGCCCTGGTTGAACAGGTTGAAACAGTCATTAACCCGGAATCTAACACCATTGAGTTGGAACGTTCATATTCGGTTTTTGTATCCCGTGGAGATTCAGTAGCCGAGCGACGAGAACTCGAATTAGGTATTGAACAAGGCGATCGAATTGAAGTACTGAGTGGATTGCTGCCTAACGACAGAATTATCGTAACCGGACAAAGCGGCCTGGATGATGGCGCCCGAATTAATGTAGCTACCGGCGATCAGTTTCAAGCTCCTCAGGAACGTCAAATTGGAGGGAATGCAAACGAGAGTGGACGACAAGCCCCTTTGGCAAATATGAATATGACGGATGAAGAACGCGCTGCTGCCCGCGAGAAAATGCAGAACATGTCGCGCGAGGAACGCATGGCTTACCTGCGTGAGCTAAGGCAACAACAAGCTGATTCAACTTCAAACGGACAATAAGCATGGGATCTCTTTCCAAATTAGCGGTTGATCGTCCGATTACGTTTTTAATGTCCACCCTGATCCTGCTGGGGTTTGGGTTCTATGGATTACAAAACCTGAGATTAAATCTGTACCCGGATGTTTCTTTCCCAACTATCACGGTTTATACCGGTTATGAAGGCGTAGCTCCAGAAGACATCGAAACCTTGGTAACACGGCCTATAGAAGAGTCGGTTGGCAGTATCAGCGGTATTAGAAAAGTCCGGTCTCTCTCCAGCCAGGGTGCATCTGTCGTGAAGCTCAACTTTGAATGGGGAACCGATCTCTACCAAGCTGAGAATGATGTCCGGAAAGAACTCGGGTTTGTGGAACGATCCATACCTGACGATGCCGAGACCCCGCTCGTGTTTTCTTACGATCCCAACCAGGAACCGATTGTGGTTCTCACGTTAACTTCCAATGCACGCAGCCAACGTGACCTGCGTACGTTCTCCAAACAAGTGCTTGAGCAGCGCCTTGAACGTATTAATGGTATTGCTTCGGTCGAGACTTCCGGGGGCTTAGAGCGTCAAATTAATGTGCAGATCGATAATGAGAAAATGCGGCTGTACAACCTCAGTATATCCGACATTGCCTCCAAGCTTCAGCAAGAAAATATACAGGTTCCTGCCGGTCAGCTTACTGAAGGGAATACCATTTACTCTTTGCGAACCATCGGAGAGTTCAAAAATGTAGATCAGATTCGAAATACCATTATCACTGTTCGTGAAGGGCAGCCATTACTACTGAAAGATGTAGCTAATGTAGAAGACGGAATCGCACAACCTATCGGGAACGTGCACATCAATGGAGAAAACGGAGTGATTCTGAATGTGTATCGTCAGAGTGATGCCAATGTAGTTTCATCGGCTAATGCTGTTGTAGGCGGGCTCGATGATATCAAAGAAAGCCTTCCAAACGACATCGAAATTTCGGTACTCACCAACAAAGCTGATTTCATTGAGCAGTCTATCAGTAACCTACTGCTAACCGGAATTCAGGCTGTGGTGCTGGTTGTCTTGATTCTACTGGCTTTTCTGCGAAGCGGACGCTCGGCATTGATTATAGCCATCTCTATTCCCGTTTCCATCATTACCACCTTTACGGTGATGGATATTGCCGACCTGAGCCTGAATATCATTTCCTTATCGGGGCTGACCCTGGCCGTGGGGATGGTCGTAGATGATGCCGTGGTTGTTCTGGAGAATATATTCCGTTTCAGGGAGCAGGGAGCCGACCGTAATGAAGCCTCGGTAAAGGGAGCTAAAGAAGTAGCCGTACCCGTTGTTATTTCAACCTTAACCACCTTAGTGGTATTCCTTCCCATCCTGTTTGTACCGGGAATTGCCGGATTCTTATTCCGTGACCTTGCCTTAACCATTTCATTCTCCCTGGCTATTTCCTCATTAGTAGCGCTGACATTAATCCCGTTAATGACTTCTCAGTTCTTTAAAGAAAAAGCGCAATCGTTTGAAGCCAAAAACAAAATTGCCAGGTTCTTCAGCGATATACTAAATCGGGTGGAGTCAACCTATCACCAGCAGCTGGATAAAGTCCTTGACCGAAGTGGATTAGTTGTAAGCGGAGCGGTTGTATTATTCCTGGTTAGTCTCCCGCTTTTTTATGTAATCGGGGGTGAATTTTTTCCCCGCGTTGATGAAAATGCCTTCACCCTTGAAGTACAGCGTGAACCCGGCGTAAACCTTTTTGAACTCGAACGCTCTATAACCCAGGTTGAAAGTATCATTCAGCAGGAAGTACCCGAAGCCCGGCTGGTTGTATCCGACTATGGAGATAAAGAAGGAATTGAAGGAGCTGATGATCCAGGTGGCTTTACCGGTACGGTTCGGGTGGAACTGGTGCCGCAAAACGAGCGTGATCGTTCACAGTTTGAAATCACCTCATCGTTATTGGAGAAGCTGCAAATTGTACCCGGTGTTGAAATCCAGGAGATCATTATTGACCCGCTTAGTCCCGATGGCGAAAACGGACTGATCGTTCAAATTTTTGGATATGATCCGGTCACAAAAGAAGAGCTGGCCAACGGCGTGAAGGAAAAGCTTTTGCAGGTGGATGGTATCAACAGCGTGTTCAGTACATCCGACCAGGGACGCCCGGAATTACGCCTTATCATGGACCGGGAGCGTATTTCCAGGGTTGGGATGAATACCAACCAGGTTGCCACTGCCGTAAGCAATGCCGTTAAAGGAAATGTCGCAACTGCCTTTGTAGATCAGGGAGTGGAATTTGAAGTGGTTGTAGAGCTTGACCCCATGGATAAATCCCAATCCGTTGACCTCTCCAACATACAGATTCAAACACCGGACGGAACGTGGATGCCTCTCAAAAACCTGGCCCGTATAGAGCGTTATTCCGGGCCGACCAATGTTCTGCGAATAGATCAGGAAAGAGTAACAGAAGTGACCGCCGAATTGTCCGGCATTGATCTGAAAGCAGCTACAGCCGAGGCTCGCGGACTGCTTGATCAAGTTGACTGGCCCGATGAATACCGCTACGAAATTGCCGGAACAGCTGAAGAGCAAGCCGAGTCGTTTAACTTTTTGATGATTGCCTTCATGATTGCCGGAATACTGACCTACATGGTCATGGCTTCTCAGTTTGAAAGCCTGGTGGAACCTTTCATCATCATTTTAACCATTCCGCTTGCCCTCACCGGCGTTTTACTCATGCTATGGATGACCGGAACCAGTATAAGCGTTACCTCTATGGTAGGCTTAATCCTGCTTACAGGAATAGTGGTGAACAACGGAATTGTTATGATTGATTACATCAAAATTTTGCAGGCACGCGGTATGGAACGCCACAAAGCTATTGCCGAAGGGGCAACACGAAGGCTTCGTCCGATTCTGATGACGGCATTCACCACGATCCTGTCGATGGTGCCGCTTGCTCTTGAGTTGGGATCCGGTTCAGAAACCTGGAGCCCGATGGCTCGAACTGTTATCGGTGGCTTATCCATGAGTACCCTTTTAATGCTTTTCGTAGTTCCCTGCTTCTACAACATCATCAACAGCCTGGTTGAGCGTTTAGGATTTGATGCCGTTCATAAAATTGATCCCCTTGCCAACAAACCACAGGAGGCACTCGCATGAAAAAATTCAGCGTAGCCGGAGGTATTTTACAGCGCCCGATCACCGTCATCATGATGACCCTTATTGTGATTGGCTTCGGCGTGTTTTCCCTTACTAACCTCAAAGTGACCCTCTACCCCTCATTCAATATTCCGGTACTTGCTGTTTCATCGGGATACCAGAACGTAGCCCCGGAAGACATCAACCGGATAATTGTTGACCCGATTGAAGGAGCCCTTTCGGGAATTGAAGGAATTGAAACCCTTGAGGCACGTGTAAGTCGCGGAAATGCATTTGTGATTTTACGACTAAGAGAAGGCACCGACATCCGTAAAACCGAGCTCAAAGTCAGAAAGGCGATTGATGAAATCCGGGGTGAACTTCCACAGCAGGCACAGGAACCGGTAATCTTCCAGTTTGATCCGGAAAACAGGCCCATTATGCGGCTCAGTATCGATGCCGAAAACCGTGGACTCGACGAACTTCGAAATATCGGGCTCGAACTGGTCGAGACCCGGCTTGAGCGGATTGAAGGACTGGCTTCGGCAGAAACCCAGGGCGGACTCGAACGGCGTATCTACATCGATGTAACCCCCATGAAACTGGCGCAGCACAACCTGGTTCCGTCTGATATTGAAAGTGCCCTCCGAAGTAACAATGTGCAGCTGCCCATTGGTAATGTTGTAGCAGACCGAATCAATTATAGCGTACGGGCACAATCCACCTATCAGGATGTAGAGCAGATTGCTAATACCATTGTAACCATAGCCGAAAACGGTGTCCCCATTCGGGTAAAAGACGTGGCTGATGTCAGCGATGGCTTCACCGAAGTAACGAGCCTGGTAAGAGTTAACGGACGAAACAGCGTATCTGTTGATGTGCAAAAAAACTCAGATGCCAATACGCTCGATGTCGTAAACGCGGTGAAAGAAGTAGTGCCGGAAATCAATGATATTTTACCTCCCGGCGTCGTACTTCAGGTTCTTTCTGATGAAGGACAAACCATTGAAGATTCCGTAAATAATTTATCGCAGTCGGCTCTCGGGGCTTTGGTTGTAGTTATTTTAGTAATCCTGATTTTTATGGGAGGATGGAGAATTTCTCTGGTAGTGGCTTGTTCCATTCCGGTATCAATCGCTGCCAGTTTTGCGGCAATGTACGCAGCCGACCTTACACTGAATATCCTCACCATCTCAGCCCTGGCCCTCGCAATCGGACTATTGGTGGATAATTCAATCGTGGTAACCGAAAGTATTGCACGTAAACTCGAGGATGGTCTTCCCCGGTTCAAAGCGGCACTGGAAGGTACAAACGAAGTAATTGGAGCATTGCTTGGCTCAACGCTGACCACGCTTGGTGTTTTCATACCCATTATTTTGATTTCTGGAACTCAGGGTGCTTTCTTCCGGGAATTTGCCTACACCATCTGTTTTGCCATCGGCTTTTCCTTCCTGTCTTCCATCATCTTGGTGCCTGTAATTTCCTTACTGGCCCTCGATGCCAAGCAATTCAATACCAAAAATCTGGCATTCCGTGGCATCTCAAAACTGGAAAGAGGATACACAAAAGCGCTTGGCTGGTTATTTCACCATAAATGGATTTCTCTGTTAGCCATGGTTGCTATCATGGCCGGAACCTTCATGTTATACACCAACATCCCGAAAGAAGGTTTTCCGGAGTCTGATTCCGGCCAGATCGATATCGATATAAGTTTGCCGGAGGGAAGTAAGCTTACCAAAACGGCAAACATCATGGAGAACTTCAGCGACCGTATCGGTGAAATGCCTGAAGTTGAAACCATGATAACATCCATCGGGCGAAGCAGATGGAGAGAACAAACCAATAGAGGGGAAATAAGTGTAACTCTGGTCTCTGAAACCCAAAGAGAACAAACCACCAACGACTTTGCTGTATTTTTGAGGGAGGAATTGACCTCTCCCGGAGTGGACGTTCGGGTTCGTGTTGAAGGTGGTGGATTACGATTCGGGCGCGGCTGGGATTCCGGAGGTGGCTCCATCCGTTTAAGTCTGATTGGTCCTGAAATCGATCAGCTTGTTGCCATTTCAAACAAAATAGATGCCCGGTTGTTACAAGATCCAACCGTCATTTCAGTTGATAACGGAAGAACTGATCCTACCCCGGAGCTGCATTTTATCGCCGACCGGGAACGCCTGGGTTTACTGGGTACAAATCTTGGAACCATTGCCGGAGCGCTCCGAACTCAGACGCTGGGCAATCAAGCCGGGTATTATATTGCAGAAGGACGTGAAATCCCCATTGAAGTACGAACACAAAAACAGGCGTTAACCAGTCGCGAAGACTTGTTTGACCTCGAAGTATTCCAGGTGGGCGATCAACGGATACCAGTTGCAGCCGTTGGTGAGTTTGTACCGACTCGCGGAGTGGATTCCTTCTCACGACGAGACCGCGAAACAGTGCTGGATGTAAACATTCAGATTCAGGGAAATGCAATTGAGTATGAGCCGATTATCCGGGAATTCCTTGAAACGGAAGTGGTGCTGCCCGAAGGATATCGCTATGAATTTACCGGCGGCACCCGTGAAACTCAGGAAGGTCAGTCCGAGTTTGCCTTTGCTTTATTGGCAGCGCTCGTACTCATGTTTATGATCATGGCTTCCCTGTTCGAAAACTTCCGGGACCCATTCGTTATTTGGCTCTGCATTCCCCTTGCCATGTTTGGAGCGTTAGCGTATCTATTTCTGATTGGTGATCCGCTCAGTACTACATCGCAAATAGGTATATTTATGCTGGTGGGTATCATCGTCAATAACGGGATTGTACTCGTAGATTATATGCACCTGTACACCAAAGGCATGGAATATGACATGCTGAACCGTAAGTCGGTTCGCTGGCAGAATCTCTTCATTCCTGTTTTCTTCTGGAAAGAAAAGCCGACGAATAAAGATTCTGTTCTGTTAAAAAATATTTTAGAGGCCTGTCGAAGACGTATGCGACCCATCCTGCTTACGGCTATTACCACTATCTGCTCCATGATTCCGCTTTCACTGGAAGTTGGTTCCGGAGCACAAACCTGGTCGCCATTAGCTAAAGCTGTAATCGGCGGCTTGCTGTTTGGCTCAGCTCTTACACTATTTATCACACCAATTATCTCTGTTTCATTGAGCATGACGATAGAGTGGTTTAAGGCATTATTCAGAAGTAACAAAACCGCAGTGGAAGCGTAATTAATTACCCAATCTGCGGTTAGGTATCTTAATGCGGGCTTGGCATTTATGAATGTCAGGAGCGACTTTATTTTTGGATAAAAATCGCGCTGAGACTTGGAATTTGGAACTTGTTTGCGCTATACTTGTTTAGATTAAAAAAAGGAGAAAGAATTATGAGTAGATCATCAGATTATATATCAGGAATTATTTCAGGAGCTCTCGTTGGTGCTGCTATTGCACTGCTTTATGCTCCGGATACAGGCAAAAACACCAGAGACCGGCTTTCATACAGGCTCAGCAACTATTACGATGAGCTGAATGACTTAATCGAACAGCTTCGAGAGGAAAAAGAAATTTTAGTTTCTGAAGCCAAAGAGAAAGGTGATAAAGTCGTCCTTGATGCCAAAGAAAAAGCAGAAGGACTGATCAAAGAAGCCGAAGATTTATTGGAGTCTATCGAAACGGCTAAGAAGAAAGGCTGATCGAATCGCATCCATTTTTAAGAACTTAAAGCCCTGCCCAAGAAATTGTGCAGGGCTTTTTTATTACCCAAAGATGGGAAGCTATATCATAAATAGCTCCGTCCTTCAGGTCGGAGCTATTTATACCCGATCATATATGATTTAAAAAAACATTCAAATTCGTTTGCCCGAATTTTCTGACATCTACAGAAAGACTACAAGTTCCAATATCCCCCCTATAATCCGGCTTGCTTTTTTGCCTATCTATGGCTAATTCCCAAACAACACTAACAGGGGGATCAGCAATGGAAACACGTAAACAGTTCTTGAAAAAAATTGGCAGTGGAGCTGCTGCACTGACGGCCGGGGCTTTTTTCAACCCAATGAAGACCGAAAAGCTTAAAGAAAAGCTTGACTCCTACTCAGGAACCGCTGTAGAAATTGCCCGGAATGAAGATTTCTGGGCCCAGGTACAACAAGCCTTTACCGTAGATCGAAGCCTGATCAACCTGAACAACGGAGGGGTTAGTCCTTCCCCGGCTTTTGTACAAGAAGCTATGAAGAAGCATCTGGATTTCTCCAATCAGGCCCCGGTTTATAACATGTGGAGGATACTTGAACCCAGAAGAGAAGGCGTTCGCCAGCGGCTGGCCCGCAACTTTGGAGTTGACACTGAGGAAATTGCAATCACCAGAAACGCCTCAGAAAGCCTCCAAATTTGCCAGCTCGGCTTCGACCTTAATCCGGGCGATGAAGTACTTACAACCGATCAGGATTACCCCAGAATGATCAACACATTCAAACAGCGGGAACGGCGGGAAGGCATCAAACTAAATCAAATCAGCATCCCGGTTCCGGCCGAAGATGATGCTGAGATTGTCCGGCGATTTGAGGAAGCCATCACCCCAAATACCAAACTGATTTTGATGTGCCATATCATCAACCTGACAGGGCAAATTCTTCCTGTTAAAAAGGTGGTGCACATGGCACGCAAAAAGGGAATCCCGGTTATCGTGGATGGAGCCCACGCTTATGCACATTTCGAATTCGATCATGCTGATCTGGATTGTGATTATTATACAACCAGCCTTCACAAATGGCTTTTTGCCCCTCATGGAACGGGTATGCTTTACGTTCGCAAAGATAAGATTAAAGACTTATGGCCTTTGATGGCAGCAGCAGAATCTCAGGACGAAGACATCCGGAAATTCGAAGAAATCGGTACCCACCCCGCGGCAAATTTTTTAGCCATCGGGGAAGCTCTGACTTTCCATGAGGGAATCGGTTCATCCCGAAAAGAGGCCCGCCTCAAATACCTGAATGACCTTTGGATTGATGAGATCGTGGATGGCGATAAAGTTGTTTTACATACCAGCCGGAATCCAAAATACGCCTGCGGAATTGCTACAGTTGAAATTAAAGGAATGGAGCCTAACGAACTAAACAGTACCTTATGGAGTGATTACCGAATCATCACCACCCCTATTAATCACGAGCAGTTTAGAGGCATCCGCGTAACACCAAATGTATATACGACCAGGGAAGAGATTGACCGTTTTGTGGGTGCTATGAAAGACCAGATTAAAAAGGTTTAGCAGGATAGTTGGCCAACCACCTAATTATTTTCAGAAGCTGAAATACATTCAGCATCTCAAACTCTAAAATGCCGAATACATGACGATAGAATACTTCACCTATATACCACTTCTTTTCTGCCTGATAATTGCAGGGGTATTTACCTCCTGCGTTGAGATTGAATCAGAGACCAGCACGGAGATACAAAAGAAAATCATTAATACCGATAATGCTCCGGCTGCTGTGGGGGTATATTCACAAGCCATTCAAGTAGGCAATACACTTTACCTGTCGGGACAAATAGGCCTGATACCCGAAAGTCGCGAGCTTGCCGGAGATGACCTTGAATCTCAAACCCATCAAACGCTGAAGAATATCAGGGCAGTATTAAAGGCCGCCGGTTATGAAATGTCGGATGTGGTAAAGGCGCAGGTATTTTTGGATGACATGAATGATTATTCGGCATTCAATGAAGTGTATGTTCAGTACTTTCCCGAAAATCCACCGGCACGGGCGGTTGTTGAAGTCAGCCGAATTCCCCTGGATGCTAAAGTAGAAATCATGGTTACTGCTGTAAAAAATTAGTTTATGTCCGATTTACAAGATGTCATCAACCTGAGACGCACCCTTCATCGCTACCCTGAGTTATCGAACCTGGAGTTTGAGACTTCCAAACGAATCTCAGCCTTCATCAATGCACTGAATCCCGATGATGAAATATCGATTTCAAAAACCGGGAAAGCCTTTGTGTTTGAAGGAGAGGAACCGGGCAAAACCCTGGTCTTCCGGTGCGAACTTGATGCCCTCCCAATCCAGGAAAAGTCGAACCTGGCCTACCGTTCATCTATACCCGGAGTAGCCCACCTTTGCGGGCACGACGGGCACATGGCCATCGTTGCCCGACTGGGGCAGCTTATATCTGAAAACCGACCCAAGAAAGGGAAAGTCGTTTTGCTCTTTCAGCCGGCTGAAGAAAATTACCTCGGTGCTAAAGATGTGGTTGAGTCCAAAGAATTTCATGCGCTTTCCCCGGATTATATCTTTGCCCTTCACAATATTCCCGGCGTCAAAAAGAATACTGTACTGCTGAAGACCGGAAGTTTCACAGCCGCTTCCTGTGGTTTTACAGTAAAGCTGGAAGGAAGGACATCACACGCAGCCGAACCTCAAAACGGACTGAATCCATACAACACGGCCACTCACATTATTGACCAAATTCTGGAGCTGGCAAATGATAACCGCTCGGCTTTTTCCGATCATACCATAGCCACCCTTATCTACATACGATTAGGGGAAGTTGCCTTTGGTGTTTCACCGGGCAGCCTGGAAATGGGCATAACTCTGAGAGCCTACCAAAACGAAGACCTTGATCTCCTTTGTAATAAATCGGAAGCTATTGTTGCGAAGCTGGCTGAGGAAAACGGGCTGGATTTCGAATGGAGTTATTCTGAAATCTATCCTGCTACGCTTAATGATGCGGATTGCGTAAGCATGATTTCAGACTCAGCAAAAACCAATGAGCTCACGGTTCAACAGATGGATCATCCCAATAACTGGTCAGAAGATTTTGCCTATTTCACAGCTACCAATAAAGGCGCTCAGTTTGGATTCGGAGCCGGCGAAAACCTGCTTCCTTTGCATAATCCCGGATATGATTTTCCCGATGATATTATAGAACCGGCCGCCCACACTTTCTTTTCCATTTATAAAGAGAACCTGCTCTGAATGCGAGCAGGCTATGATTTGTTGTGAAGGTGAAGTAAGAAGTCGAATCTAAAAACAAAGATTATGACGGCTACAGCAACACTTCAACGAACAGACGCAGAAACTTTACATCGCAAAATGACCGGTGAATTTGCCCCGATCATCATCAACGCATTATCACGCGATGCCTATCTCGCTAAACATATTCCGGGCTCCATTAATATACCCACGGAAAACGCAGAACTGGCGAAAGAAGTAATCCCATTTATGGACGCTGAAATCATTGTGTATTGCGCAAATTCAGACTGTGACGCATCGCCAAATCTTGCACAGAAGCTGGAAGAAATGGGATACACCAACGTCAGTGACTTTGAAGAAGGCCTTGCAGGCTGGCGACAAGCCGGGTATGAATTGACCGGAACTGAAGTCTGAATTTTATATTCATAAACTATTTTCAATAACCGTCTCTTTTGAGGCGGTTTTTTTATTCGTAAAAAGAAATTACAGCCTCTCCCTTTTACCCGTTTATAGAATATATTCTCCGATTAATTTTAACTGACAGAATCGGAGAAAGGATTCATGAAAAGAATCGCACTTATTGTATGTATAGTGATGTCGCTGCCATTCGGACTGGTCCATGCTCAAACGACCGACGAAATGGTGGATGCCATCGTAAAAGAGGCCACTGAAAATTCACAGCTGGAATACCTGGCTCATCAGCTCACGGATGTGATCGGCCCTCGACTGGTTGGAACACCTCAAATGCAGCACGCTCATGAATGGGCCGTTGAGCAATTTGAAGAATGGAGAATCTCAGCAGAAAATCAGCAGTTTGGCCAGTGGCAGGGATGGGAACGTGGCATTACCCATGTTGACCTGGTTTCACCCCGGGTGGTTTCGCTGGAAGGAATGCAGCTTGCCTGGAGTCCTGCCACCAAAAAAGGTGGAGTAGAAGGCAAACTGGATATCATCCCTGATGTAGAAAACAAAGCCGCATTTGAAGAATGGCTTAAAACCATCAAAGGAAAATTCATCCTGGTTTCTATGATGCAGCCCACCGGCCGCCCGGATTACAACTGGGAAGAATACGCGACTGAAGAATCCTTCCAAAAAATGAAAGAAGAGCGTGATGCCATGCAAGATGCCTGGCGCGAACGCTTCACAAAAATTGGCTACAACTCCCGCGAAGTGCTCTCCGTTCTGGAAGAAGCAGGAGCAGCAGGTATTATCCAATCCCGTTGGTCAAGTGGATTTGGTGTGAATAAAATCTTCAGTGCGGGCACCGAAAAAGTGCCTGTAATAGACCTTGCCCTTGAAGATTATGGCATGCTTTATCGAATGGTTGAGTATGGAGATGATCCTGTCATTAAAGTAAATGCCCAATCTAAAAAACTGGGTAAAGTTCCGACTTTCAATACCATTGCTACCATTCCCGGCTCAGAAAAACCGGACGAGTACATTATCCTTTCAGCTCACTACGATTCCTGGGACGGCGGGACCGGAGCCACCGATAACGCCACCGGCTCCATTACCATGATGGAAGCTGCGCGAATTCTGAAAGAAGTGTACCCAAACCCAAAACGTACGATTATTGTCGGACTGTGGGGAAGTGAAGAGCAAGGCCTTAACGGATCAACGGCTTTTGTGGAAGATAATCCTGAAATCGTTGACAATATGCAGGCCTTGTTTAATCAGGATAATGGAACCGGACGTGTGGTCCGCATATCCGGGCAGGGGTTCCTGCATGCTTATGAGTTTTTAGGGCGATGGCTGGAAGCTGTACCCCGCGATATCACCCGACATATTGAAACCACTTTTCCAGGAACTCCCGGTGGTGGCGGTTCTGATTATGCTTCTTTTGTTTCAGCCGGAGCTCCCGGTTTTTCTCTTAGCTCGTTAAGCTGGAGCTACTGGAACTATACCTGGCATACCAATCGCGATACTTATGATAAAATCGTTTTCGATGATGTACGGAATAATGCCATCCTGACGGCAGTTTTAACTTATATGGCCAGCGAAGATCCCGAGACTTTCCCTCGCGATAAAGCTGTGTTACCGATCAGCCGAAGAACCGGTGAGCAAATGACCTGGCCCACACCGCGTACGGCAAACCGGGACGGCGGAAACTAATTTGTGTTGACCTGAACCAGTGACTGAATTCAATTTTGGTCACTGGTCATTGGTCAAAAGCACTTCAACAGCATACATATTCTTTTGTCCGTACCTGGACGGCCGCTCCCCGATTTTTCTTACCGATTCGAATTCTGCCTCCACAAATAATTGCTCCAGTTGTTTAAGATTTATAGGATATGGAATCCAGGGATTGGACTGAACAGTATCATACTCAACGATGATCAGCCGGCCATTTTCTGAAAGATGCGTCTTTAACTTTTGTATAAGGGGCTTTTTATTTTTCACATAATGAAGTGAATTGGCCATCAGAATTCCGTCAAAATTGCTATCCGGAAGAGATTGTTCGTTGAAATCTATTTGCAGAAACTCTAAATGTACTCCGCCCATCTGAGATTTTATGGGAGCCTGATTGACCTTATCCACCATTAGAATTTCACTCTCTCTTGGCAGAAGCTCAGCTAAGGCATGGCTGAAAAGTCCGCTTCCACAACCGAGATCTGCCCATTTCTCCGGCTCATTTTTGTTAAACCCGGCTTCTTCAATTAGCCTTCTTGCTTCGGATTGCGTCATTTAGTTAGACATTAAACTTTTTCTTTTGAAGTTTACCCGTTTTAAAATAGATTATTGAGACCCTTAAACCCAAACAGGAGTACTGATGAAGAATAAAGATTTAGCAAAGTTACTGTTACGTATTGGTGTTGGTGTGATTTTCATAATTGCGGGATGGAGTAAGCTTTCCGGAATAGAAGGAGTGCAAGGATTTTTCGGAAATATTGGCATCCCCCTTCCCGGAGTGATGGCCTGGGTGGTAGCCCTGGTCGAATTTGTTGGCGGCATTATGGTATTGGTTGGTTACAAAGTTGAGATTCCGGGCATATTACTGGCTTTCACCATGCTGGTGGCTATACTCACCGTTAAGATGGGCGGCGATAATGGTTTCAGCGGAATGCGACTGGAACTCATGTTGCTGCTAACCAGCCTTGCTTTATCTATGATGGGAACCGGGAAATATTCTCTGGATGATATGCTTGGCTCATCCGGCGGTGACAAATCCGATGCGGCCCCTATTTAATTTAACAGTAGCTATGACCGTTCTTAAAAGCCATCCTTCTTCAGGATGGCTTTTTCATTTTTCGGATTCATTTTCTGTCTTCTCTTTTAAGGTAAAATGAATCGTATTTTCCGGCCACTCCTGGCAATGTGCCAAATATCTCAAAACCCAGTTTTTTATAAAATTCTGGAGCCTGAAATTCAAAAGTTGAAAGATAGTACTTATAGCGTCCTCTCTTGTTGGACTCCCTGATGATAGCCTCCATAAGATCTGAACCAAGTCCCATTCCTCTGAAGTCTTCTCTGACCCACAGATGCTTTATAAATACCCAATCCCATTCGGTGTTACCATGTACTGCCCCAACTACCTCTCCGGAATCATTACTTGCTATAAACCCGAACTGCTCACTTTCAAAAGGGCCCGTAAAAGACCGATTGTATTTTCTTAACTGATCGACAGCAAACTCTAATTCTTCACCGGGATCGTTTACAAATGGGGTCAATTTCGCGGGTTTCATAGGTACTCACTTCAGCCGTTCCAGCTTTCCTTTTCTTTTTACGATGTTTTTGTAATCCCATTGGATGTCTCTTGATTTCTCAATCCATCGCTTTATATCCTTTTTATTGAGCTGATCTACCGAAGTATATCGTTTTTCAGCAGCTTTAAATGATCCTGATTTGCTCAACTCTTTTTCTTCAAAAGATTGTCCGCTCCAAAAGAAAAGCCGCACACAATCCTTAAGCTTGCTATATCCTACAATCGGATTTCCATCCAGAAACCAAACCGGGTGAGCATGCCAGATTTTGTTCTCAGCGTCAGGTAAATAGGTGTTGATTAGCCCGGCCAATGCATCACATATTTCCTTGTCGGCAGGTGACTGGTCATCATTGTAGGCTTTAGTGGCTGTGTTCATTATGATTGGCTTAATAATAAGCTAATCAGAAATAGCAAAATTAAGTCGTAATAAACAAGCTTTACCCTTCACTAAGTAGCTAAGGGTATATTGTGATAGATAGGTTGTCACCCTGAACTTGGTGGTATAATTGATGATTTCATAATAAAACCGATGAAGGGCAATTAGAACAGAAATAGCTCCGTCCTTCAGGACGGTGTTAAAAAAGAACATGAATAAGCTTCGCCCCACTGTCGATTACGTAACATCGATATCCGAAGCTTTGGCTAAATAGCCTTTAAAAAATGAATTGCCCAACCCGGCGAAAACTATCCGAGCTTTTTCATCCAATAATACTTGGGTTTTATACTGGTTTATTTGTCCCCACCCTGAAGGGCGGAGCTATTTATACCCAATAATTACGTCGTCAAAGAAAACACATTCAAGCTCTTATTCGTGAATTACCCAACATCTACAAACCTGAACAAAATTCATGCATATAAAAAGCCCCGCACATAAAAAATGTGCGGGGCTTTAATTTTATTTATGCTACTTCGGTTAACGAAGTGCTGCTGAAGTGATTAATCTTCGGCTTCGGCGGTTTCGCTTTCACCGTTTTCACTTCCGCCAAGTTCTTCAAATACCTTGGCGATTTCTTCGTCTCCTTCTTCCATGTCTTTCTTAGACCCAACAACGATGTCGTTGTAGTCGCGAAGACCGGTACCGGCAGGCACTTTATGTCCAACCACCACATTCTCTTTGAGTCCGCGGAGGAAGTCTTTCTTGGCTTCAATAGAAGCCTGAGTAAGTACCTTGGTTGTTTCCTGGAAGGAAGCAGCTGACAACCAGCTATCGGTTGAAAGTGCAGCTCGAGTAATACCCAACAGAATTGGCTTAGAAATAGCCGGTTCTGCTTCACGGGTTTCGAGTTCTTCTACACCTTCTTTAATCAGCTCGTTGTTTACATCTCTTACTTCACGACGATCGAGGATAGCTCCTTTCTTGAGATCAGAACCGCCCGGATTGGTTACTACAAACTTACCAATCAGCTCGTCGTTTTTGATGTTCACTTCAAAGCGATCCACTTTATCCCCTTCAAGGAACATGGTATCGCCCGGATCGGTGATTTCCACCTTCTGCATCATGGTGCGTACAATAACCTCAATGTGCTTATCATTGATTTTCACACCCTGTAGTCGGTAAACCTCCTGAATTTCGTTCACGAGATACGACTGTACTGCATAAGGTCCGAGAATATTCAGAATATCCTGAGCCGGAATAGTACCGTCTGAGAGAGGCTGTCCTGCTTTCACAAAGTCATTGGATTGAACCAAGATGTGCTTGCTCAGCGAGATCAGATATTTCTTCTCATCCGTACCGTCTTTGGATTTCACAAATACCTCTTGTGAACCACGCTTACGTCCACCCATTTCAACAATACCGTCAATTTCAGAAACAACGGCAGGTTCGCTTGGGGAACGTGCTTCAAACAATTCAGTTACACGCGGCAGACCGGCGGTAATATCCTTAGACTTGGATGTAGCGCGCGGAATCTTAGCGATAACCTGACCGGCTTCAACCTTGGCACCGTCATCAATAACGATGTGGGTATCAACAGGCAGTGTATTTTCGCGGATTCGGTCTTTGGTTCCTTTGATCACAAGGGTTGGTACCAGCGAACGATCTTTGGAATCGGTAATAACTTTTTCGCGGTGACCGGTTTGAGCATCGGTATCTTCAGACGAAGTCACTCCGTCGATGATATCTTTGTACTCAACGGTACCGTCAATTTCGGAGAAGATAAGGGCATTATATGGATCCCACTTACAGAGCACGGCTCCTTTAGGTACCACATCGCCTTCCTCAACCAACATCTCTGAACCGTAAGGCACATTGTAGTTGATGAGAACTTTACCTTCGTCGTTCACGATCTTGATTTCGCCGGCACGTGAAAGAACCACATTGTGCTCTTCTTCACCGTCGTTGTAAACCACAACGCGAACGTTTTCAAATTCTACTTTACCTTCGAATTTCGTCTTATGCTGAGATTCAGCCTCCAGACGAGATGCCGTACCACCAACGTGGAAGGTTCGAAGGGTCAGCTGTGTACCCGGCTCACCAATAGACTGAGCGGCGATAACCCCTACGGCTTCCCCTTTCTCAACTACGGTTCCCCGTGCTAGGTCACGGCCATAACATTTGGCACATACACCACGTCCGGTTTCACAGGTAAGTACTGAACGAATTTCTACTTCTTCGATAGAAGTCTCGGCAATCTTGGAAGCTACAGACTCATCAATCATCTGGTTCGCTTCGCAGATCAATTCATCAGAAATCGGATCGTAGATTTCGTGGAGTGAAACACGCCCGATAATACGATCTTCGAGACTCTCAATAATATCTTCGTTGTCTTTCAGAGCCGCCATCTTAATACCACGGAGGGTACCACAGTCATTCTCGTTGATGATCACATCCTGAGAAACATCAACCAGACGACGGGTCAAATAACCCGCATCGGCAGTTTTAAGAGCGGTATCGGCAAGACCTTTACGCGCACCGTGAGTAGAGATAAAGTACTCAAGTACCGTCAGTCCCTCTTTGAAAGAAGAAAGAATCGGGTTCTCAATTACCTCATTGCCCTGCTGCATGGAACTCTTCTGAGGTTTCGCCATCAGACCACGCATACCACCTAACTGACGAATCTGCTCTTTAGAACCACGAGCTCCGGAATCCGCCATCATATATACCGGGTTGAATCCATTTCTGTCGCTCGCAAGAGCTGAGAACAGAGTTTCAGACACACGGTTAGTGGTTGAGGTCCATTTATCAATAACCTGGTTGTAACGCTCGTTATCGGTAATGAAACCCATCTCGTAACGTCCCTGGATATCAGTCACTTCATCCTTCGCCTTGGTAATCAACTCACCTTTGGCATCAGGAATAATGATATCGTCAAGGCTGAAAGAAAGACCACCAATGGTCGCTTCTTCATACCCGAGTTTCTTCATGTCATCGAGGAATCTGGACGTCTTCGCCGTTCCTACAATTGCATGAATATCACCAATCAGATTTCTCAGTTCTTTCTTACCGAGTGTCTTGTTGATGAATGGGATTTCTTTCGGCGTAATCTGGTTGAAGAGTACACGTCCGGTAGAAGTTTTAATCACTTCATGGACAACTTCTCCATCCTCATTTACCGTCGGAATTCGAACGTTGATTTTGGCGTGAGTATCAATCTTACCCTGATCGAAGGCAACCAATACTTCTGCCGGAGAGGCAAATGTCTTGCCTTCACCTTTCATGCCATCATTTGGCTTGGTGAGGTAATACAGACCCAAAATCATATCCTGAGAAGGAACCGCAATGGGTCCACCGTTCGCAGGAGATAAAATATTGTGTGAACCTAACATCAGCACAGATGCTTCAAGTACCGCATCGTGGCTCAATGGAAGGTGAACAGCCATCTGGTCACCGTCAAAGTCAGCATTAAAAGCTGTACATGCGAGTGGGTGAAGTCGGATAGCTTTTTCTTCAATAAGTACCGGCTGGAATGCCTGAATACCTAACCTGTGCAAGGTTGGTGCACGGTTAAGCAATACGGGGTGTCCGTCAATTACATTTTCAAGAACTTCCCATACAACGGCATCGCGTCGGTCTACTACTTTCTTGGCGCTCTTAACCGTTTTCACATATCCACGCTCAATAAGTCGTCGAATAATGAATGGTTTGTAGAGCTCAACCGCCATCTCTTTTGGCAGACCGCATTCATGCATTTTCAGCTCGGGTCCTACCACAATCACAGAACGGCCGGAATAGTCAACACGCTTACCAAGAAGGTTTTGACGGAAACGGCCACTCTTACCTTTCAGCATATCTGAAAGTGACTTAAGCGGTCGGTTGTTGTTTCGTACTGCGTTTGATTTTCTTGAGTTGTCGTACAGTGAATCAACGGCTTCCTGCAGCATGCGCTTCTCGTTTCGGAGAATCACATCAGGAGCTTTAATATCAATCAATCGTTTCAGACGATTGTTTCGGATGATCACCCGACGGTAAAGATCGTTCAAGTCAGACGTTGCAAAACGGCCACCTTCAAGAGGTACCAGCGGTCGAAGTTCCGGTGGAATTACCGGTATTACGCTCTGTACCATCCACTCGGGACGGTTTTCAGTGTGCTGGTTGGCGGCACGGAATGACTCTATTACCTGAAGACGCTTCAGCTTTTTCTTCTTACGCATTTGTGAAGTCTCATGCTTCACTTCATAACGCAGATTATAAGCCAGGTCGTCCAGATCCAGATCACCGAGGAGTGCTTCAAGAGCATCGGCTCCTTCCTTCACGATGAATTTGTCATCATCGTCGTCATCCAGTTCCTGGTTATCTTCAGGCAGCTGTTCTAAAATATCCCATTTCTCTTCTTCAGAGATCATGTCGCCCTGGGCATAACCGAGGTCACGCGCCACACCGGGATTGATTACTACGAAAGTCTCGTAATAAACGATCTTATCCAGGTTCTTGGAACTCATTCCAAGCAGATAAGCGATCTTGTTAGGAAGAGATTTGAAGTACCAAATGTGTACTACAGGAACGGTAAGGGTGATATGCCCCATTCGCTCGCGACGTACAGCTTTTCGGGTAACTTCCACACCGCAACGGTCGCAGATAATTCCCTTGTAGCGGATACGCTTGTATTTACCACAATGGCATTCATAGTCTTTAACCGGGCCGAAGATCTTTTCACAGAAAAGACCGTCCATTTCCGGCTTAAAGGTTCGATAGTTTATTGTCTCAGGAGTCAAGACTTCGCCGTGGGAACGAGATAAAATCGTTTCCGCGGAAGCAAGGGATACCCCAATGCTGTCGAAATCTTTCGTGACTGTTAATGTCTTAGTTACTGGCAAGGATGTTCCTCCAAATTATTAACAGTGAAATTATTCAATATGCATTTCAAGGCCGAGACCCATAAGCTCTCGTAACAATACCTTGAATGATTCGGGCACGTCACCATCAGGCAGGTTCTCACCTTTCACGATAGCTTCATACACTTTAGAGCGCCCTTTTACGTCATCACTTTTCACAGTGAGCATTTCTTTCAAGATGCTGGATGCACCATATGCGTACAGTGCCCAAACCTCCATCTCACCAAGTCGCTGGCCACCAAACTGAGCTTTACCGCCCAATGGCTGCTGCGTAATGAGTGAATATGGCCCGATAGAACGAGAGTGCATCTTGTCCTGAATCAGGTGGTTCAGTTTCAACATGTAGATATAACCTACAGTTGTTTTCTGTGCGAATGGCTCGCCTGTTCGTCCGTCGTAAAGATTTACGCGGCCGTCTTCAGGCAGTCCGGCTTCTTTTAATTTCTCTCTAACTTCATCCATGGAAGCGCCGTCGAAGATAGGCGACGCAAACGTCACACCCATTTTCTTAGCAGCCCATCCAAGAATGGTTTCGTAAATCTGACCAAGGTTCATACGGGAAGGTACACCCAACGGGTTTAGACAGATGTCAACCGGGGTTCCGTCTTCCATAAACGGCATGTCTTCCTGGGGTACGATTTTAGCAACCACACCTTTATTACCGTGACGACCGGCCATCTTGTCACCCACGTGCAGCTTACGTTTCTTAGCAACATAAACTTTTGCTTTCTGGATGATTCCCGGCGGAAGTTCGTCTCCTACCTGGATTGCAAATTTACGACGCTTAGCTTCGGTGTCAATTTCACGACGAAGCTCGCGGTAGTTGGCAAACAATCTTCGAACCATCTTCACGAGCTCACCATCTGTGGCCCAGTCGATGTTTTCGTTAATGTTTACCGGATCTAATTCTTCAAATACAGATTTCTTGTATTTCTCGCCTTTCGGGATCAGCTCTACATTACTGTAGTTATATACACCCGGAGAGGTTTTGTCGCGAAGCAGAGAATACATCTTGTCTGCCCACTGCTGATTTAATTCAGCAACTTTTTGGGAGTGACGTTCTTCTTCCTGCTCAACACGTTTCTTCTCTTCTTTACGAGATACCAACTCATCGCGCTTACGGCTGAAAAGCTTGGTGTCGATTACGGTTCCCTGAACACCCGGAGGTACTTTCAGAGATGCATCTTTCACATCACCGGCTTTATCACCAAAGATCGCACGAAGCAGTTTTTCTTCCGGAGTAGGGTCGGTTTCTCCTTTAGGAGTAATCTTACCTACCAGAATATCGCCGTGTTCAATCTTGGCACCTACGCGAATAATTCCACGTTCGTCGAGGTTGCGTGTGGCTTCCTCACTTACGTTAGGAATTTCACGAGTCAGTTCTTCTTCCCCACGCTTGGTGTCACGAACCTGTTGTTCGAATTCCGTTACGTGAATAGAAGTATAAATATCGTCTTGTACGATGCGCTCACTTACTACAATGGCATCCTCAAAGTTGTAACCACGCCATGGCATAAACGCCACCAGCAGGTTACGGCCAAGAGCCAGCTCACCTTTGTCGGTTGAGCAACCATCAGCGAGAGCCTGACCGGCTTTCACTTTGTCGCCAATCTTCACAACCGGACGCTGGTTTATAGTAGTATCCTGGTTAGTACGAATGAACTTGTCAAGCTTGTAGGTTTTCACCCCACCGTCGAAGTAGCAATGTTGCTCATCTTCAGAACGGTTGTACTTAACTCGAATTTCAGTCGCACTTACATATACTACTTCACCATCGGCATCAGCGGTGATGATAGCACGTGAGTCGCGAGCTGCTCTCTGCTCCAGTCCGGTTCCCACCACAGGGGCTTCGGGACGAAGAAGCGGAACAGCCTGACGCTGCATGTTCGAACCCATCAGGGCACGGTTAGCATCATCGTGTTCAATAAATGGAATCAGCGCTGCCGCCAGAGAAGTAATCTGGTTAGTGGCAACGTCCATGTATTCAATTTCATCTGGTTTTACACGCAGGTAGTTACCTTCACGTGTACGAGAGAAAATAGCTTCACTCTCGAAAGTACCTTTATCATCAATCTCGGCATTCGCCTGGGCAATTACCGTTTCATCTTCCTGCTCGGCAGCGAGATATTCAACATCTTTGGATACTTTACCTTCTTTCACCTTACGGTAAGGGGTTTCAATAAAGCCAAAGTCATTTACTTTCGCGTGCACACACAGCGAGGAAATCAAACCAATGTTTGGTCCCTCAGGTGTTTCAATGGGGCATAGACGACCATAATGCGTGTAGTGAACGTCACGAACCTCAAAACCGGCTCGCTCACGAGTAAGACCACCAGGACCCAGTGCAGACATACGACGCTTGTGCGTCAGCTCGGCAAGCGGGTTGGTTTGATCCATAAACTGTGAAAGCTGATTGGTACCAAAGAAAGTGTTAATCACACTTGAAATGGTACGTGCATTCACAAGATCCTGCGGGGTAAGCTGCTCAGCATCGCGTGAGTTCATACGCTCTCGGATGGTTCGTGCCATTCGGGCAAGACCAATTGCAAACTGCTGACCTAACTGCTCACCAACGGTTCGCACACGTCGGTTACTTAAGTGATCAATATCATCAACCTGAGACTTCATGTTCTTCAGGCGGATAACCTCTTTAACAATAGCTACAATATCTTCTTTCGTCAGATACTGTACGGTGTTATCCTGATCTAACTTCAGTCGCTTGTTCAATCGGTAACGACCTACTTCACCCAGATCATATTTCTTGTCGCTGAAGAATAGTCTTTCCAGGATAGAACGAGCAGTTTCAGGATCGGGCATTTCACCGGATCGAATCTGCTGGTAAATTTCTCCAAGAGCTGTTGTCTCATCGTAAGTAGGATCCTTACGAAGTGTATTCATCATAACAGAACGCTCAGACTCTTCAGCTGAGATTTTCTGCACGAGCACTTTCTCTACTTCAGCATCTTTTAATGAGCCGTAGTCATCTTCAGTAAGTTCATGATCCCGCTCAAAGATAATCTGGCGATTCAGAGCTTCGGTAACTTCACCGGTCTCATCGTCAACCACTTCTTCCATGCTTTCTACAACAACGTTCTCAGCAAGTCGCTTACCTACCAGGTTTTTGTTGTAGTGATCTTTCTTACCGAATTTAAGTTCTTCTGAAAGTTCAAACAGGCTCAACAATTCGATATCTGAAGAATATCCAAGCGCACGTAATAAGGTAGTGGCCGGAACTTTTTTCTTACGATCGATATAAGCCCAAAGAACGTCACGGATATCGGTAGTGAATTCAATCCAGGATCCTTTGAAAGGAATAACTCGGGCCGAGTACAGCTGTGTTCCGTTCGGGTGCACATTCTGACCAAAGAATACACCGGGTGAACGGTGGAGCTGACTTACAATAACGCGCTCAGCACCGTTAATGATGAATGTTCCGCGATTCGACATCCAGGGCAGGTCTCCTAAAAATACTTCCTGCTCAATAGTTTCGCTGGCTTCGTCGCTATCATCAACCGATGATAATCGCAATTTTGCTTTTAACGGAACGGAATATGTCAGCCCACGATCCTGGCATTCAGCAATCGTGTAACGTGGCACATCTACGTTATAATAAAGGAATTCAAGAATATGAGTCTCGCGACTGTCTTGAATGGGAAAATTTTCATTAAAAATTCGTTGTAGTCCTTGATTTTCTCGCTCATTGGGAGCAATATCAAGTTGTACAAATTTTTCGAATGACTCTAACTGAATGTCCAGAAAATCCGGATAATCCAGTACGTGCTTGGTTTTACCAAACGATAAGCGTTCCGTGTTCGGAATAGTTTGCATCTTCTTGCTCAAAAGGAACCTCTCCTCTTAGATTGAAGGTAAATGATACGGGCAAACCCCAGGGCTAATGGGGTCAATTTATATAGACGCCAATAGCCAATACCGTTTTCACGGCATTGGCTACCAACGAATGTGTAAGTATGAGTTACTTAAGCTCTACTTCGGCACCAGCTTCTTCAAGCTTGCCTTTGATTTGCTCAGCTTCATCTTTAGAAACTGCTTCTTTTACAGTGCCGGGAGCTCCGTCAACCAATTCTTTGGCTTCTTTGAGTCCAAGACCGGTGATACCGCGTACTTCTTTAATTACCGCGATTTTCTTAGCACCAGCGCTTTTCAGAACTACGTCAAACTCAGTTTGCTCTTCTCCGCCACCGGCTTCTCCGCCACCAGCAGGTCCAGCTACTGCAACAGCAGCTTGAGCAGGTTTGATATCGTATTCTTCTTCAAGAACTTTAGCAAGTTCGTTTGCTTCTTTAATTGTTAGGTTGACAAGCTGTTCAGCTAAATCTTTAACGTCAGCCATTTGTTATCTCCAGTTGTTTTGATATAAAAAATTCTAGTTGTAATAAATAAGGGTTACTCTTCGCCTTTTTCAGCGATGGTTTTAACGGCACCAACAAGGTTAGATCCTTGTGATTCAAGCGCACCAACTACATTTGATAGTGGGGCCATCAACAGACCAAGGATATCGCCAACAATCTCGTTCTTCGACTTCATTGCGGCAAGAACGTCCAGCTTATCCGCACCGTAAAAATCTCCGTCTACGATAGCTGCTTTAAATTCTGGCTTATTATTATCCTTGATAAAATCTTTCAATACCTTGGCAGGTGCAGATAATTCTTCTTCAACGAATGCAAAAGCATTCTGCTCAACCAATGCGGGGATTATTTCATCGTATCCACCAACTTCTTCCATTGCGAGCTTTACAAGTTTGTTCTTGTAAACTTTGAATCGAATATCTCCCTTACGAAATGCACCTCGCAATTCGTTGACTTCAGGTACCGACATTCCCGAATAGTTCGCAATGTATAAAGCACTCGAACTTTTCAGTTTTTCGGTAAGTTCATCAAGAATTACACGCTTTTCTGCAGTAGGCATAATTTAAATTCCTCCTATTATAGGGATGTAACTGCGGTTCTGCTTATCGGGATGCTTGGTCCCATTGTGCTGCTCATGAAAACACTTTTCACATACAGCCCTTTTGCGGAAGCCGGCCTCAAGCTCATAACCGTACGTAAGAACGACTCAGCGTTCTCCTTCAGGTCACTTGCATCGAAACTAACTTTTCCAATCGATGTGTGAAGGATTCCGGTTTTATCAACACGGAAATCAATCTGACCGGCTTTAACTTGCTTTACAGCATCGGCCACATCCATTGTTACGGTTCCACTCTTAGGGTTAGGCATCAGTCCGCGGGGCCCTAAAAAGCGCCCAAGCTTACCGAGTTTACCCATTACGTCGGGTGTAGCGATAATAACGTCAATATCAGCCCACCCCTCTTCTATTTTCGTGATGTAATCATCAAGACCAACATGGTCGGCACCAGCTTCTCTGGCTTCATCTTGCTTGGCCTCGTTAACGAGAGCCAAAACCTTCACTTCTTTACCGGTACCATGAGGCAAGCTCACTGTACCACGCACCATTTGGTCGGCGTGGCGGGGATCAACTCCCAACCGAACGTCAACGTCAACGGATGCATCAAAGTTAGCGGTAGATGTTTTTTTAACCAGATCGCACGCTTCTTCCAAAGTATACTCTACCTCGGGGTTCACGAGTGCCACGGCCTGTTGATATTTTTTTCCTCTTTTTGCCATGATCACAATTTCCTTACTTTTCGCGATTTACTCTAAGACCCATACTGCGAGCCGTTCCTGCAACCATTTCCGCGCCAGCTTCGATGTCAAACGCATTTAAGTCTTCCATCTTTTCTTCTGCGATTTCTTTGCATTGGCTCCAGGTTACTGTACCTACTTTATTTCGGTTAGGTTCACCTGATCCGGACTTGATTTTCGCTGCTTTCTTAAGAAGTACAGGTGCTGGTGGAGTCTTTGTTTTGAATGTAAAAGACTTATCAGCATAAACTGTAATCTCAACAGGAACAACAGTTCCGGCCTTGTCCTGAGTCTTAGCGTTAAAGGCTTTACAAAACTCCATTATATTGATTCCCGCCTGACCGAGTGCCGGTCCAACAGGTGGCGCAGGGTTTGCCTGCCCCCCAACAATCTGGAGCTTCAGGATTTTCTCAACTTTTTTAGCCATGGATTCTCAGGATCCTATAATTAATAACTTCAGTTTAATTTGCGTAATAGCTAGTGTGCATCAACTAGGTTCTTTATGTAGCGGATTCAACTTGGCTGACATCCACTTCAACAGGAGTTTTACGGCCAAAAATACTAACCATGACTCGCAGCTTCAGTTTTTCAGGATTCACTTCCTGAACGGTTCCGTCAAAATCTTTGAACGGACCGGATATCACTTTAACCAGGTCTCCCTCGCTGTACGGAATTTCAATATTCCGCGGTTCGTCGCCACCGTCTTTCACTCGTCCAATGATGCGTTTGACTTCGTGATCTTTCAGTGGAGTTGGCACCGTCTCATTTTTACCTACCTTCAAAAAACCAAGGCAGGAGGGTGCACTTTGTATCAAATTGTTTACTTCTTCATCATAATGAGTATTCAAAAGAATATATCCGGGGAAAAAGTTTTTCTCGCGGGTACGCTTCTTTCCGGAACGAATCTCGACAACCGTTTCAGTGGGAATCAAGATCTCCTTGATTTTATCCTCTAAACCCTGATCTTCAATTTCGCGCTCGAGAAACTCTTTAACCTTTTTTTCATGACTGGAAAAGCAGCGAACTACGTACCAATCATGCGTTAATTCTTTACTCATTATTGATTATAAATAGCTTCTAATATGGTGCTGTACATTTGGTCAACACCAAAGATGAATACCGATATTATGATTGAAAAAACCACCACGATAATGGTATTATCGATTAGCTCTTTCTGGGTTGGCCAGGAAACCTTCTTGAATTCCTTTACAACACCGTCAAAAAAATCATTAATCTTGCTCATATCATTTATTTTGTCTGCACGGGTGGAGAGACTCGAACTCCCGACACCTGGTTTTGGAGACCAGTGCTCTGCCAACTGAGCTACACCCGTATAAAGCGCACAAGAGCAGGCGGCAAACCGACTGCTCTATGCACTGGCCTTATTTAAGGTACTGCCTTAATCCAATATTTTAGTTACAACTCCGGCACCCACGGTACGTCCGCCTTCGCGAATCGCAAACCGTAGCCCTTCTTCCATCGCTACCGGCTGAATCAATCCTACATTCAGCTTCACGTTGTCTCCCGGCATTACCATCTCCACACCATCAGGAAGCTCACAGGCTCCGGTTACGTCGGTGGTACGGAAGTAAAACTGTGGGCGGTAGCCTTTGAAAAATGGCGTGTGACGGCCACCTTCATCTTTACTGAGTACATATACCTCACACTCAAACTGCTTGTGAGGAGTGATCGAGCCGGGCTTACAAAGTACCATGCCTCGCTCAATCTGCTCTTTGTTAATTCCTCGCAGCAGAATACCGGCGTTGTCTCCGGCCTGCCCTTCATCGAGCATACGACGGAACATCTCAATACCGGTTACTACCGATTTCATCGGGTCTTCTACAATCCCTACAATCTCAATCTCGTCGTTTACTTTAATAACGCCACGCTCGATACGTCCGGTAGCTACCGTTCCACGACCGGTGATAGAGAAGATATCCTCTACCGGCATCAGGAAAGGCTTGTCTACATCGCGCTCCGGCGTTGGGATGGTTTCATCCACAGCCTTCATCAGCTCTACAATGCTTTCTTCGTGCTCGGCTTCGCCGTTGAGAGCGCCCAGGGCTGATCCCTGAATCACCGGGATGTCGTCGCCGTCAAATTCATAAGAAGACAGCAGCTCGCGTACTTCCAGCTCTACCAGCTCCAGCAGCTCTTCATCGTCTACCAGGTCTACCTTGTTCATAAATACAACAATCTGAGGTACACCTACCTGACGAGCCAGCAGAATGTGCTCGCGAGTCTGTGGCATCGGACCGTCGGTAGCGGCAACAACCAAAATTGCTCCGTCCATCTGAGCGGCACCCGTCACCATGTTCTTGACATAGTCGGCGTGACCCGGACAGTCTACGTGGGCGTAGTGGCGGGCATCGGTTTCGTACTCCACATGCGCGGTAGCAATGGTAATCCCACGCTCGCGCTCTTCCGGAGCATTGTCGATGTCGGCAAACTGCTTGGCTACACCGCCGTAAGTTTTCGCCATTACTGTTGTAATAGCTGCCGTCAAGGTTGTTTTACCATGATCTACGTGTCCAATTGTTCCCACGTTCACATGGGGCTTATTCCGTTCAAAGGTCTCTTTTGCCATGATTAAGCTGTTTTGTTAAGTATTGTTTAAAAATTCATCAAAAAAATTTCGACCTGAGCCGATAGTCGGATTTGAACCGACGACCCCTTCCTTACCATGGAAGTGCTCTACCCCTGAGCTATATCGGCGTCGTTGAGCGAGCGACCGGAATCGAACCGGCAACATTCACCTTGGAAGGGTGACGCTCTACCAATTGAGCTACGCTCGCTTACGCGTGGGGAGAGTAGGATTCGAACCTACGAAGTCTCACGACAACAGATTTACAGTCTGCCCCAGTTGGCCGCTTTGGTATCTCCCCAGATAAAATCAATAAATTAAAGATCGCTGAGCCAGTGACCGGATTCGAACCGATGACCGACGGTTTACAAAACCGTTGCTCTACCAACTGAGCTACACTGGCTTTTCGCGAAAGACTTCAAAATTAAGTATGATAGCTTTGATTGTCAATAATGTTTTGTGAAAAAATTTCACTCTTTTTCATCTTTTACGACTTGCTTCCTCCTGCGATAGGAAAAGTAGGCTTTAAGCCCTACAAACAGCGCTATCAACGCTAAAATGACCTTTCCATAGTTGGATAGATACTCCCCGATAATTTGCCAGTTATCCCGAATGACCCAGCCCATCGCCAATAGCAGGGTATTCCATAAAACCGAACTCACCAGTGAACTCAGAATTGTGGGTGTAATTTTGAGATGAGACATCCCGGCTGTGAGCGAGATGACCGATCGGGTTCCGGCCAAAAAACGATTCGCAACAATCACACCCTGCCCCCATCGGCTCATCCATTTTTTCCCCCTGGCGAAATACTTGTAATCGATAAAGCGGAGTAAAAAATGACTGTCCCTGTTTTCTTCAATTTGGGCTCCCCACCGATGGCCCAGCCAATACATCGTCATAAATCCCCCTACAGAAGCAACAACGGTGAGGCTCCATACAGGAAACAACCCGATCAAACCTTCCGCAGCTAAGTATCCGCCGAAAGCCACAATCACATCTCCGGGCATGGGTGGGATAAGGTTCTCGATATAGGCTATTCCAAAAAAGATGAGATAAACACCAATCGGTGGCACTACACTTATCCAATCGACAATACTTTGTACAATCTGATCAGCCATCACCCGGAAACCTGAATGAGAACTACAGCCTGTGCAATTATCCCTTCCTCACGACCGGCAAATCCCATTTTCTCGGAAGTTGTTGCCTTCACGGATATATCGTCAATGGAACAACCAAGGTCTTCAGCTATGGTTTTGCGAATGTCATCTATATAAGGACGGAGTTTTGGCTGCTCAGCTATTATCGTGGCATCAAGATTTCCCAACTGATAGCCTTTATCCTTTATCAGCTCATAACTTTTTCGGAGCAACACCCGGCTGTCGGCATTTTTGAATTCAGGATCTGTATCCGGAAAGTGTGCGCCTATATCCCCGAGAACAAGTGACCCAAGCAGTGCATCTGTTATAGCGTGAAGCAATACATCTGCATCGGAGTGACCAAGAAGTCCTTTATCATGAGGGATTTCAACCCCACCGAGCATGAGCTTGCGCCCTTCGCTGAACCGATGCACATCGTATCCATATCCAATTCGCACTTTCACTTTCCCACTCCAAGAATTAATTCTGCAACCTTAAGGTCAACAGGATAGGTAATCTTCAAATTTTCCCGGTCTCCTTCAACCATTTGAATGGCTCCGCCAATTCTTTCTACTAAAGAGGCATCATCGGTGCCGATGAAGTTCTCACCTAAAGCTGACTCATATGCCTTGACGAGCAATTCTTTTTGAAAAACCTGGGGGGTTTGAGCCTGCCACAAAACCGAACGATCAGGCGTTGATTCGATCACCTTATCTGCATCCACTTTTTTGATGGTATCTTTGGCGGGCACCCCAAGAACGGCTCCACCTATATTTGAAGCAACCTCGCAACACTCTTCAATAAGTTGCTTGCGAACAAAGGGACGAACTGCGTCATGCACGGCAACCAGCTCACATTCAGCAGACACAAGTTTAAGTGCATTATAAATTGAAAACTGACGCTCGGCACCGCCCTCAACTACATCCAATTGTATGTCTGTCGAAAGCTGCTCAAACATGGACTTTATAGTCGGGATATAGCTTTTTGATGTAGCGATAATGATTTGGGCTACATCCGGAACTTCCAGAAACCTGGAAATGGTATGTTCAAGAATGGTTTTATCCCCCACCTTTATAAAAGGCTTGGGGATATCGGAACCCATTCTCTCCCCCGACCCTGCCGCCGGTATTATGACCGACAGTTTAGACATGCTTAAAGAATCAGCATTGCATCACCGAATGCAAACATACGGTAATCGTTTTTCTTGGCTTCTTCGTAAGCCTCCATCAGAAAGTCGTAACCCGCAAAAGCAGCTGCCAGCATCAAACGAGTTGACTCCGGCTGGTGGAAGTTAATGACCAACCCTTCTGTAATTTTAAAATCGTAAGGAGGGTATATGAACTTATCAGTCCAACCGGTTCCCGGCTTAGACATCCCACTTGCCATCACGCTTGTTTCGATGGTTCGACAAGAACTTGAACCAATGGCAATCACCCGGTTCTTTTTCTTTTTCAGCGTTTCGTTGATTTTATCGGACGTGTCTTTAGAAATGAAGTAATTGTCTGAGTCCATACGATGCTTGGTCAGATCTTCAACCTCAACATTGCGGAAAATTCCCCAACCAATATGAAGGGTGGTCGGCAAGAACTCGACTCCTTTCTTCTTAATCTTCTCAACCAGCTCTTCCGTAAAGTGCATCCCGGCCGCCGGAGCAGCTACTGCTCCACGCTCGGTCGCAAAAATAGTTTGGTATCGCTCTTTGTCTTCTTCTACCGGCTCACGTTCAATGAATGGAGGTAAAGGCATTTTACCGAGTTCATCCAGCCTGTTGTACAGTTCCTGATTAGGTCCTTCATAAAGAAAACGAATAGTACGCCCGCGTGAAGTTGTGTTATCCACTACTTCAGCCATCAGCTCTTCGTCTTCCTCTCCAAAATACAGTTTATTCCCGATTCGGATTTTACGCGCCGGCTCAACCAGCACATCCCAAAGCATGTTTTCCGGCATCAATTCTCTCAGCAGAAAAACCTCAATATCCGCTTCTGTTTTTTCCTTCTTACCGTTCAGGCGGGCCGGGAATACTTTGGTGTTGTTGTAGATCATGACATCATCTTTATTGATGTACTCATGAATTTTATCAAAAGTGGTGTGCTCGATGGTTTTTTCAGCACGATTAAGAACCATCAACTTGGCTGAATCTCTTTTCTTCAGCGGTTCTTCAGGAATGTTTAAATCGTCAATCTCGAATTTAAAATCGGTAAGCTTCATTTAGCTATTTATCAGGTTATTCAGTACTGTTAGAAAAGTTGAATAAGATAGAGTTTTTTTTATGGGATTTCAAAGCTTGTGCCCATTGTCTGTTGTTTATTATTAAAGGCCAATTCGTTATACTTAAGTATCTGCTCTTGCGTTCAACTGTAAACTTTGACGAGCATCATGAAAAAATTATTTACACTCACTTTTGCGTTCGCTATTATTTATAGTGTTCAATTATCTGCCCAGCTGAGAGAGGATCTTCCCAGATACAACGACTTTTCAGGGCCCATTATTAACTCCCAGACATCTACTGTCCAGACCTGGCTGAATGATTTCTTCCAGAACAACGTGACGATGAGCCACTCTTACTCAATGAGTTTTGGTGCTGTTGGCGGTTCCTACCAGAACGTTAACGCTTACACCAATACGCTCAACTTTATGTTTACCCCGGATCTTACCGGCCGCGTGGATGTTTCTTTCCTTCACTCTCCATTCGGAGGTTCTGATTTTGTTAACACTAATAATAATTTAGGCGGACAGGTACTAATCCGGAATGCCGAATTGAACTACAAAATCAGCGACAATGCGCGCATTCAGTTGCAATATCAACAACTACCGGCAGGCTATGGGTACCACAACCCCTATGGTTTCGGAGCCTATGGGTATAACCGGTTCAACCCCTGGTATTAGAAAGGATTTTTAAAACGTAGTTGATGGCAGAAACAAAAGGTAACAGCTCTTCCGGTACGAACGAACTTTTTTTAAACGCCGCTATTGGATTTCTAAGTGTTCTGCTGCTGGTTTTGGTAGCAGCACTATTTACCCGCATTATTTATCCCCGCATTTTTAATGAACGGGCAGAGCTTCAATCAGAACTTATAAGCGAAATCATTCAAATTGAGGTTTTGAATGGGTGTGGGATTTCAGGAATTGCCAACTCCTATACCGGATTGCTCCGGAAAAATGGGTTCGATGTGGTTGAAACCGGAAATTTTGAAACGTTTGACCTCCAGGAAACCCTTATAATATCACGAAGCGGAGTGATGGATAATGCATATCGTGTGGCCAACGCATTAGGCGTTCCTGAACGGAACGTAATTCGGGAATCGTCTCCTGATTTTTATCTCGACGTGAGCGTAATTATTGGCCACGACTTTGAAAAACTAAACACTGATTAACTTTATGACCGACATTAAACAACCAGCAAAAAAACAATTTGAAAATGCCTTCTCGGATGACACCCCTGATTCTCAGGAAATGGTGGAAGTAATTACGGAGGCCCTGCTTAGCCGAAAAGGTAAAGAAATAATCGTGCTGGATGTTTCTGAACTGACTACCCTTACCGACTATTTCGTTGTTTGCCATGGTAACTCCGACGTTCAAATCAAAGCTCTCGCCGATGTTGTGGAAGAAGATGTACGCGAAAAAATGGGAGAGAAAGCCTGGAAAAAAGAGGGTTTGCAGAGCCGCTCCTGGGTAATCCTGGATTTTGTGAACATTGTAGTACACGTAATGAGTAAAGAAAAACGGGACTTCTACGGACTTGAGCGCATGTGGAATGATGCCAAAGTGACCTACATTGAAGATGCTTCTGAAGAATGAAAGTTTATAGTCTCCTCATTTATTTGATCGCTGTGATTATTCTGGGAGTTGGATGTGCTTCAAATCAACCTTCCCCGGAGGAACGTTACCCGGACTTGGCTGATGAAAATCCACCGCACCGGATTCCATATGTAGAGAAAGAGATCGCTATCGACAGTATCGCCTTTATCAGAGTGCAAAAAGAAAAAGCATTAGTAGTAAAAGGAACTTTCCCGAACCCCTGCACCCAAATACTTCGAGTGGATGAGCGCATCGTCCCCGAAATGCTGACACTGAATATTATCGGCTGGCAAAAATATCAGCAGATGTGTGCCCAAACTATCACTCCATTCACCTATATCCACAAGGGCATCAGTTCGGAGCAGTGGGAACAAAAAAAGCTGATCGTGATAAATGAAAAGGAATTTGAACTGCCGCTTGGCTCTTCAACAAAATAACCTGACATGCCTAAGATCCTGATCACAGAACCTATACCTGATGATGTAATTGATTATTTGAAGAACTTCGCATCGGTCACTGTTGGGGATAAAGGCACCTACCAATCTGAGGAAGCGCTCATTCGGGATATCCCGGAATACGACGGACTCCTATGCATGCTGTCCACCCCGGTTTCGGAGACGGTACTAAAAGCCGGGCAAAACCTAAAGGTTATAGCCAACTTTGCCGTTGGGTATGATAACATTGATGTAGAAGCCGCTCATGATCTTGGCATTAAAGTAGCCAACACTCCGGATGTGCTTACCGAAGCTTGTGGAGATTACGCGATGGGCCTTTTGCTCGCACTTTCCAGAAAATTCAAAGAAGCCGAACAGTATCTGCGTGATGGAAAATTTGCCGGCTGGGAGCCCCTTGGCTTTTTAGGAATGGAACTGAGAGACCGAACCCTTGGCATCATAGGGATGGGGAGAATTGGGCAGGCCTTTGCAGACCGGGCTCGTGCATTTGGCATGAAGATTATCTACCACAACCGCACAAGAGTGGATGAAGAAACAGAACAGGAACTTAAAGCCGAGTTTATTGCAGATCATAAAGAGCTTGCCCAACGCGCTGATGTATTGAGCCTGAATTGCCCACTCACTGAAGAAACCCATCACCTGGTGAATAAAGAGCTTTTAGATTCGATGCCGGAGCACGCATTATTGATCAATATTTCGAGAGGAGCGGTTATTGATGAGGCGGCTTTAGCCCAGGCATTGCACCAAAACCAAATTGCCGGAGCCGCACTCGATGTTTTTGAAGAGGAGCCCAAAGTACATCCCGATTTGTTAACGGCCCCAAATACCCTGCTGCTTCCGCATATCGCCAGTGCTACCCATCGCACCAGAAAAGACATCGGGATGCTTGCCGCCGAAGCGATCACATCGGTCCTTGAAGGTAAGGCGGACAGCGAAATACCAAACTTGATTAGCCGTTAATTTACGCTCATATTCGTTCTCACCTTTATGAGTAGTGCTATATTGAAATCACCCATAGAAAATAAAACCTGGGCTCTTGCCTTTCTGCTGACTCTGATCGCCCTTGCTTACGGGATATTTGAAATATGGACCGAACAAGGGCAACTTTCTGAGATTGAACAGGTTCAATTAGCCAATCAATCGGTTTATAAAGCACTGCAAAACTACAGCGATTTTGAGCAGGACTTCATTAATGAAAGTGAAAAGTATGCGACTACCGCAAACCAATTCCTGGAAAACAATGTCCCGACAGATGCACTTGCCGAAGAAGCAGTGGCAGGTTTTGACTTCTGGGGGTTGTCACTTTTTAGAGATCAGAACATGTTGCTTTGGACCGGCTTTGCCGCAAAGACTCTCCCCACTATTTCGGATAGCAGCGAAGCCGTTTTAAGCCTTGAACAGAATAACAACGTCACATTTCTGCAATACCGAACTTCCTTCACCGTCAGTGAGGCGGATTCTTCCGTACCGTTTATCCTCATTACCCGGAAGAAAATTAAGCAGGAAAATATTCTCCCCATTGGCAACAATGCCGAGATAAGTCCTTCAACTCTTTTCCAGACAGAATCGGAGTACCCGGTTCACTTTAGTTTTTTTGAAAACCCACCGGCTAACATTCAGTTCCAAACAAAAATATCTACCGCAAATATAGATTCAGCCGGAGTCGTTTATACCCTTTCGGAAGGCTACGCTACCTACCGGTCAAACCAACAGAACCGTTACTTTTTATACCGGGCTATTTTCTACGCTGTTTTCATCTGCCTAATTACCCTGTTTTTGATTTCCATTTCCCGGGAATTGAGTACCTGGAAATCCTTGCTGTTGAAATTATTTGCCATCACTTTGGCATGGGCTTTCTTTTCAAATATTGATTACGGGGTGGGCTGGATTGAAATATTTTATGCTTTGGGTCAGCAAGATTTTTTGACGCTTAAGCCCCTGGTAAAGTATGGAGTACATGCGTTATTTGTTCTGCTGCTCACCATTGTCTGCTTCCGCCCGTTAATTTCTTCGGAGATTGAGCTGCAGAAACAACCTAAAATCACCCTGCCGTTAACCCTGATTTTCTTTGGGTTTCTATGCGCCTTCCTGCTTCACTTTTATATCATTGAAACCTACTCTCTTTTTACCCAGACATCTATCCCGGTGTTAGATCTTGAGGTATTCCCCAACTGGGACACCCTCGTTTTCTATGTGATGTCCGGGGTTTTCACCATTTCATGCATCACGCTGTTAACCTTGCTGGGCTGGTTTATCATTAAGCTCACCATCACCCCTCCCATTATCCCCTTTTTATTCATTCTTTCAGGATATATCCTTGGGATGTTTATCATCTTTGAGCTGAGTGCCGATGCCCATATTGCGGGATGGATCACCCTTACCACCGGCATTTTCTTTGGAACCATCCTTAGCTTCGTTTTCCTGGCCAATCGAGATTCTGATTTATTTACCTATGCCTCCCGTTTACGATTGCTGCTTTTATTCAGCTTTATCTCTGTAGGCTTATCGTATATAGCTGTGTACAAAGGCTATTCTGAACGATTGAATGGGCAGATGCAGCGGGCAGCCGAGTTATTTGTTGATGAAGAAGCCACCCAGGCCGAACGTATTGCCAGAAGTTTACTTACCGGGCTTGAGCGCTCAGTCTCTAATCTTACCGAAGAAGACTTAAATCAGCGCCCCGCTTTTGTTGAGAATTATTTCACCCAGCAAACCCAACAACTTATTACCGAAGAATGGGAGCGTTTCTCCATTTCAACCCAGCTTGTAAATAATAATGGGGATATCATCGGGGAGTACTCTTCTGATTTAGATTCCCCGGCATGGACCCGCGCTTTCAATATTATGTCGCTGGTGATTCCATTTGAGGAAGAACAAATCAGGCTGGAAAACCTTCGACCCATTGTACGGGAGCGGCCCTTAAATGAAGCCAACTCAAATTATTCTTCTTTCCGCCGGGCCTGGATTCCCCTTTATGAAAACGGCTCGTCTCCACAGCGTATTGGATGGATTTTATGCTCCGTGTACCGCGAACGTCCTCAATTTGAGAAACCTCTGCGTGCCGTTATTGCCTCGGAGGGCAGTGAGAACTGGAACGCGTCAATCAGTATCACGGAATATGTGAACGGACTTGCTTCCCGCAGAAACATTGTTGGGATACCCCTGGAAATGCCCGGTTATCTGCGGCTTCCCGGAGAACTTATTGAAGATATTGTGGTAGAGGAAGATTCCACCATGTTCAGAACAGAGGGTCTTGGAGATCAGCAAATCAGGGAGTTTTTCATTGCCACCTCAAGTGAGAAAATAATACGGGCTGCTACAAATCACCCCGGCCTGGATAATCACCTGTTTTCGCTGCTCCGGTTTTTCTTTTGTGTGTTGATTACCGGCCTCCTCGTCCTTGGCTCCCTGTTCTGGAAAAAAGACCTCAACATTCTGGGGCATAACCGTCGTTTTCGAGACCGGCTTATCGACCGTTTTGTATTTGCCTCCCTGCTTTGCCTGATGGCCTTGATCGCAACAACATATTATGCCATCAAAAGCCAAAACCAAAAAAGCGTACAGGACCAACTGTTGGATAAACTGGGAAATCTTACCGATGCTATTTCTCTTCAGGAGAAGCAATCGCTTAGCGCATCCCCTATTCCACTCAGCGAACTCACATCAACACTGGATGCTGATGCTGCTCTTTATAAAGACAAAACCGTCAACACCTCTACCACCAGCCAGATTTATAATCAGCACCTGCTTCCGAGAATTTTACCCTGGGATGTGTACGATTCCATTTATAACCGGGGAAACAGCCAGGTTACCCGAAAAGCCACCCTTGGCAATCAGGAACTGTTGATTGGATATCAGCCCTGGCTTAACACAGAAGGGTCGATTGCCGGTATTGTTGCCATTCCTACCTTTCTGGAAGCGCCAAAATTCAATGAACAGCTGCTTTCAACAACCAGCTATTTGCTTGGGTTTTATGTCATCATATTCGGGCTGTTCATTATTGCCGCTTCATTGATTTCAACCCAATTAACCTCTCCACTCGAAGCACTGCGGGAAGGACTCAAAAAAATATCCGGTGGCGATCTGGAAACCACTCTTCCCGTAAAAAGTAAAGATGAAATCGGCTCGCTGACCAATGCTTATAACGTTATGGTGTACCGGCTGAAAGACTTACAGGAAGACCTGGCCCGTGCCGAACGGGAAGCTGCATGGAAAGAAATGGCCCAGCAGGTGGCTCACGAAATCAAAAATCCGCTTACACCCATGAAGCTGAACCTCCAACACCTGGAGCGTCAGCTGAATGTTTCGGAAGATGAGTTCAAACTCATGAAACCAAAAATTGAGAAGATCGCGGCAAATATGATTGAACAGATTGAATCACTCAGCCAAATTGCTTCCGATTTCTCCAAGTTTGCCCGCCCTACCGATCAGGAGTTTAAACCGGTTGAATTGAATGAACTGCTTGCATCGGTGGCAGAGCTGTATGAGCCGGAAGAGAACCTCACCATAGAAACTGAACTTCACCAAGGAGAACTCCGGGTTCTTGGCGTGAAAGATGAGCTACGGCGGACTCTCATCAACCTCGTTAAGAATGCGCATGAGGCCATGCCCGAAGGAGGGAAAGTCACCCTGACATCTACTCTGAGCAGGGCAAAAGACAAGGTAGTCATATCTGTGAAAGACAATGGTGAGGGTATTCCCGAAGAAACTCAGGATCAGATTTTTGTGCCGAATTTTTCCACTAAATCGAGCGGAACCGGCCTGGGGCTGGCCATCACTAAAAAAGTCATTGAAGAACACGATGGCGAGATTTCTTTTACCTCCGAAAAAGAAAAGGGAACCACCTTCACCATTCACCTTCCTTTAGACAAAACCGAATAGACCCGATAGCCAATCTTTATCGCAATTGGAGAAAATTTGTCCGTACCTTTGCGCTCCTCCTATGAAAAATCCGCGCAAAGATATAAAGAAAGAAGGGCTGAAGTTAGTAGCTATTGGTAGCCCTATCATTGCTACTCAGCTTTTACGAATGGGGCTCAATTTTACCGATACGGTAATGGCCGGAAACCTGTCTGCCCTCGATCTTGCTGCCGTCGCCATCGGTAATGCCATTTATATGCCCATCGGGATTTTTTGCATGGCCACGCTGATCGCCATCAATCCGGTGGTTTCTCAATTTCTGGGTGCCCGAAAGTTTGAGGAAATTGGCAAAAGCGCCCGGCAGATGTTCTGGCTCATCATCTTACTAACCATTCCCGCTTTTTTCCTGATCCGAAACCTGGACCTGGTGATGCACCTGGTGGGCGTAACCGCGGAAATCATCCCCCTCGCCGATGGATACCTCAAAGCCATCTCCTGGGGCGTTTTACCGCTGCTTGCCTACGCGGGTGTTCGATACTTCAGTGAAGGATTATCGGTTACCAAGCCGGCTATGTACATTGCCGCGGCAAGCCTGGTTTTAAACGTCGGAGCCAACTATGTGCTGATGTATGGCAAATTAGGGTTCCCGGCTTTGGGAGCGGTTGGCACCGGCTATGCAACCTCCATCATTAATCTGTTCGGGGCCATTGTATTCATCGCCTTTACCGCATCCTTTAAACCCTTCAAACGCTTTAATATTTTCGATCGGACAACCGGTCCTGAGTGGAAGTACATTGGTGAACTCATTAAAGTAGGTGTACCAAATGGGGTGAGTTCATCTATGGAAATCCTTCTTTTTGCTACCGTCAGCTTGCTGATGGGAACACTGAGCGTAAAAGCTGCCGCTGCTCACCAAATTGCGATTAATGTAGCAGCTACCATGTTTATGATTCCTTTCGGGCTTTCCATGGCTATTTCCCAACGGGTCGGGTTTTCGCTGGGGCAAGGTTCTATGACTAATGCCCGCTTTCGGGGTTTTGTAGGAATTGTCATTTGTGCAGGGGTGATGACGCTCACCGCATTGCTGCTATTCCTGGCACCGGAATTCATCATCAGCATTTACACCGATGATGTGGAAGTAGCTTCAGTTGCCATTTCCTTACTGTTTATGGCCGCTATTTTCCAGATCTCAGACGGACTGCAAGTGGGAGCCTTTGGTGCACTTCGGGGATTGAAGGACACTCGCATTCCCATGATCGTGAACTTTATTTCTTACTGGCTGGTGGGTTTTCCAACCGGATACCTGTTAGGAATTTATCTCGGATATGGCCCGGAAGGACTATGGATTGGGCTGATCGGTGGATTGACTGTAGCAGCTGTATTACATAACTACCGGTTTAATAAGCTCACGAAAGCCAGGTCTTAACTGAATGAAGACCCGCCCCAAAAGGTTTGGATAACATCCCCAAATTGTTATCCTACCATATGCCCGTATTCATTCATGACATAGCCACTTCAGTTCCGCCTTTTTCGAGCGATCAGCAGCATATCCGCGAGGTGATGAAAAAGCATGTGGGTACGGATCGAAAAACCGAAGCCATTATTCACCGCATCTATACTCAGTCCGGAATTGAGAAACGCCATTCTGTGGTGCAAGATTTTGAGCCCAACGAACACGGAAGATTGTTTTTTAACGGTCAGGCTAAATCCGAGCCAGGAACAGCCGCCCGAAACAAGGTGTATGAAGAGGAATCAAAAAAGCTTTTTGTGGATGTCGGTCGGAAATTGCTTGCTGACAATCCACATATCTCTTCTGAAGAAATCACCCATGTAGTCACTGTATCCTGTACGGGCTTTTTTGCTCCGGGGCCTGATTATGAACTGGTGAAAGCTCTCCGGTTGAAACCCTCTACAGAACGTTTTCATGTTGGATTTATGGGGTGCTATGCTGCCTTCCCGGCCATGAAAATGGCCCAATCATTTTGCAAAGCTGATCCGGATGCGGTGGTGTTGGTGGTTGCTGCTGAGCTATGCACGCTTCACTTTCAGTTCAGAAATGACATCGACAATTTGCTATCCGGGTCTGTGTTTGCAGATGGGGCAGCAGGAATGATCATCTCTTCAAAACCACCCAAAAAGCAAGGCTTTGAAATCCGGAAGTTTGCTTCTTCCCTGGCTCCAAAAGGGGAAAAAGATATGGCCTGGACCATTGGTGATTCCGGCTTTAATATGATCCTTTCCACTTATGTGCCGGACATCATTAAAGAGAACCTGGAATCTGTTGTTCAGCCACTTTATGAGGCTTATCAGCTTTCCAGAGCGGATATCGATTACTGGGCTTTGCATCCGGGTGGGCGTGCAATCCTTGACAAAATTGAGGACAGCCTGAATCTGAAACCCCATCAAATATCAGCATCCCGGGCTGTGCTTTCCGAGTTTGGTAATATGAGCAGCGCCACGGTTCTGTTTGTACTCAACAAGCTGCTGGATTCTGATTTAACAGCCGGACAGTACGTTCTTCCCATGGCTTTTGGTCCGGGATTGACGATTGAAAGTGGGCTCTTTGAAGTTCATCATCCGGATGAGGATTGATCCATGCCTGTTTTTCTGTCAAAGCGCCGGCCGGATTTAATTGAATATATGGATCGGGATGATTGTGACCCTCAACTGCTCGAAAATACCTATCGGCAGTTTGCGACTATTAATTTGCTGCTGTCACAATGGAAACGGATTTATAAAAACGAACTTCAGCCATTGATGAAAAAAGGTGAAAGCTATTCTCTCCTCGACATCGGCTTTGGAGGCGGAGATGTACCTCTCAAACTTTCTGAATGGGCCAAAAAGGATGGGCTTGATTTGCAAATCACAGCTATAGAAACTGATCAACGAGCCTTTGAATTTGCCCGGCAGCAGAAGGCTCCTGATCAGGTTACATTCAGGCATTGTTCTTCCACGGATCTGGTATCCCAATCCCGTTCGTACGATTTCGTGATTTCCAATCATGTGCTTCATCACCTGCCTAAAGATCAGACGCTTCAAATATTGAATGAAGCGAAGTCGCTTGCCCTTCAAAAAGTCATTTTCAATGATATTGAACGGAGTGATATTGGCTATGGCCTCTTTGCCACTTTTGCCCGGCTGATTTTTCGTAATTCCTTCATTGTTCCCGATGGATTGATTTCCATAAAACGAAGTTACACCAAGGCGGAATTGGCTGAAGTCGCCCCTACCGGATGGCAGGTTCAACGCTTATTTCCTTTTCGATTATTATTGAAGTATGACAAGAACTAAGCCTGACATACCGGTGGTAATTGTAGGTGGAGGGCCCGTTGGTTTATTCCTGGCCATCTGCCTGATTAAAGAGGGAATAGAATGCCGTGTACTTGAAAAACGAAAAGAACCCATTCCGGATTCTCGGTCATTGGGCATTCACCCCGTATCGCTGGAGCTGTTTGATGAAGTGGGGATCACAGAGCAATTCTTAAGTGCCGGTTTAAAAATCAGGAAAGGAATTGCGCTTACCAAAGACCAGAAGCTGGGTGAAATCTCCTTCGAAAACTGCCCGACGCCTCATAATTATATCCTCGCCTGTCCGCAATTCACCATAGAAAAAATCTTGCGTAATGAACTGCAAAAACTTGATGAAGATGCTTTGATAACCGGAGCAACCGTAAAACACTTCGATGAATATGGGCAGTTTGTGGAAATCACCTATTCCATTGATCAGCAAGCGAATCAGCGAATAACGACTGACTACATCATCGGTTGTGATGGGAAAAACAGTGCTATCCGCCAAAAAGCCTCTATCCACTATTCCGGAAAACGATATAACGATACCTACATCATGGGCGACTTTGAAGACACCACCGACTTCGGTCCCGATGCGGCTGTATTTTTGCTAAAAGAAGGCCTGATTGAATGCTTCCCGCTCCCGAATGGAATGCGACGCTGGGTGGTAAAGACCGATGACTATATACCGGAACCAAGTCAGCTAAAGCTCGCTACTTTGGTGCAGGACAGACTGGATTATGACTTATTTGGCATAAAAAGCACGATGCTCAGCAGTTTTGGAGTGCAGCATTTTATGGCTGAAACCTTTGCCAAAGGTAGGGTATTACTCGCCGGTGATGCCGCTCATGTTGTAAGCCCCATTGGTGGTCAGGGTATGAACCTCGGCTGGCTGGACTGCCGGGTGCTCGCTGATTCTTTTGCTCAAATTAAAAACAAAGAATCTGGTATCGCTGAACAGATCTTTCGGGAGTATTCCGAACATCAAAGGTCTATTGCAAAAAAAGTGGCACGAAGAGCGGAAATCAATATGGCACTGGGACGAAAACAAAGGATGCCTGTTTTCAGAAACCTGTTTGTAAAGGGCATGCTGCATTCACCACTCAAGAATAAAGTAGCGGAGATTTTTACAATGCGGGGGCTCGGCAGCTGGTGGATTTAAATATGAAATGAAAGAATGGAGGTTGAACCGATTTCAGGGTTCTGTGTGTAGCTAAGGTCTGCCTCCAGCTTTTCCGCCAGGTTTCGAATGATGGCCTTTGGACTTTTCATTCCTTCAACATCCTTTTGAATAACCTCTGTTCCACGGCCATTATCCGTCACAATAACCACAACTTTTTCCTTCCCGGTCTGCTTCAGACTTACGATTACCTCTCCTATTTCTTTACTGGAAGATGCTTTTTTGTATGCAGCGGTCATCAATTCATTCAAAATTAAACCACAAAGCATGCTTCTTCTGCTATCCAGCTGTGCGTCTTCAAGGCGTAAAGTCAATCGCACATCCTCGTCTGAATCATCGAAAGATTGTTCTACCTGACCGGCTATCAGTCCCAGGTACTTTGATAAGTTGATGGTTCCGGATTCCGTCTTCTCAGACAAAAGAGGCTGCACGTTCATCATGGATTTAATGCGTGCATTCGTAGCCTTCAGTATTTTTCGGGAGTCAATATCTCTGATTTCCTCCAGGTCAAACTCAAGAAGGTCAGAAATTGCAGATAAGTTATCATTCAGCCGGCGGTGGATGTCCAGAATTTCCTCCTCCCGTTCAGCCAGTTTTCTCTCCACCTCATCAAACTTTTTGGACCGCTCTATGGCGGAAGCAACATGAAGGGCCAGCGACTCAAACACAGGCACATCTTCGTTCACAAACATCTGCCCATCCTTTTTGTTGATGGCCTGAAGTACACCGAATGCCTGTCCTTCATTATCCTGCAAAGGCACACAAATGATATTCCGGGTTGTGAAGCCTGTGGACAGATCTTTCCAGAAAATATCGCTTTCCACCACATCGTTAGAGATGAAAGGTTGGTTATAGGATATTACCCATCCACCAATACCTTTGCTTTTCGGAACGGCCATCCCCATAATTTCATCTTTCACGGGGCCGGTTGGAATGCTGACGTTCAAATCACCGGTGAGTTCATCCAAAAGCATAAGAGAACTCGCTTCTGAGTTCATCACAACCTTGGCGGCCTCCATACACTTGCGAAGTACTTCCTTAAGTTGCAGTGTTCGGTTTATACCATCTACCACATGCAAAAGAAGTGCTTCATGGCCCGGAGTCTGAGGTCCTTCCCTGACTATATTTTTGTCCTGATTTTTAATAACGATACCCGAAAAATTATACTTATCAGAGGCTGAGAAAAGACAGGTAATCAGCTCTGTATTTCTGCTCTAATAATAAACATTATCGAAAATAAAAAAAGCACAGAATAAAATTCTGTGCTTTTAGAATGATTAATTCGCCTTGATTAGCTCTCTGCTTTACTTTTCTTGAGGTAATCAAGCAATACCGTATGCAGGATTCCGCCATTGCGGTAGTAATCTACCTCAACAGGTGTATCGATTCTGCAATCGGTCATAAATTCAACAACTTCACCATTGGTTTTGGTTGCCGTTACTTTAATCTCATCACGGGCCTTCACATTGTCATCCACGTGGATGTCGAATGTTTCCGAACCGTCTAACCCAAGAGTGTCAGCACTATCGCCTTCTTTAAACTGAAGGGGAAGCACACCCATTTGAATCAGGTTTGATCGGTGAATACGCTCATAAGAAGTCGCAATTACCGTTTTGATTCCAAGCAGCGCAGTTCCTTTGGCGGCCCAGTCGCGGGATGAACCGGTTCCGTACTGCTTACCGGCTAAGGCAACCAGCGGCGTGTTTGTTTCTTTGTATTTCAGCGATGCATCATAAATGGTTGTGATTTCATCATTCGGGAAATACTTGGTAAACCCACCTTCTTTTCCGGGAGCCAGCTGATTCTTAAACCGAACGTTGGCAAAGGTGCCGCGTGTCATTACACGGTCATTACCTCGGCGTGAACCGTAAGAGTTGAAGTCTTTTTTCTCCACTCCGTGCTCTTTAAGGTAAATTCCTGCCGGAGCGTCTTCTTTAATATTACCGGCCGGAGAAATATGATCAGTGGTAATAGAATCACCAACTTTCACCAGGGCTCTGGCGCCTTTAATAGGCTTGATAGGCTCCGGCTCTTCATTCATATCCATAAAGAATGGAGGTTCCTGAATGTAGGTTGATTCTTCACTCCAGTTAAACAAGTCGCCACCGGATACCGGGATTTCTTCCCAGGTTGGGGATTCAAAAATGTCGCCGTACATCTTCTCGAAGAGTTCCGGACGAATAGCTGCATCCAGGTGTTCTGCAATCTCAGCCGTTGTTGGCCAGATGTCTTTCAGATATACATCATTGCCGTCTTTGTCTTTGCCTAAAGGCTCGGTAGCAAGATCAATATCCACACTTCCGGCCAGTGCATAAGCTACTACCAGTGGAGGTGAAGCCAGGTAATTCGCTTTCACCCAAGGGTGAATTCGGCCTTCAAAGTTACGGTTTCCGGAAAGTACACCGGCTGCAATCAGGTCGCCTTCTTTGATGGCTTTTTCAACCGGCTCGGGCAGCGGACCTGAATTACCAATACAAGTTGTACATCCGTATCCTACCAGGTTAAAACCAAGCTTATCCATGTACTCGGTCAAGCCTGCTTCTTTCAGATATTCAGTTACTACTCGTGAACCGGGAGCAAGGGATGTTTTCACATAAGCCGGTACTTCCAGACCTTTTTCGTATGCTTTTTTCGCTACAATACCGGCGCCCAGCATTACGCTTGGGTTGGAAGTGTTGGTACAGGAAGTAATCGCGGCAATAACCACATCACCGTGCTTCATCTCAATTTCCTGCCCGTTTTTGTACAAGCCTTTGTTGGCCAGCTTCTCCTGGGCAAGGTTGAAACCCATGGTTGGATTGTCGCTGGTCAATGAATTCTCAAAAGCCTTCTTCATATTACCGAGGGTAATTCGGTCGTGAGGAAGTTTTGGTCCGGCAAGGGAAGTCTCAACAGTGCTCAAATCAAGTTCGAGGGTTGAAGAGAATTCAGGGTCCGGAGTGTCATCCGTTCTGAATAAGCCCTGTGCCTTGGTATAATTTTCAACCAGTTGCACCAACTCTTCCGAACGGCCGGTTCTTCTCATGTACCGCAACGACTCTTTGTCGATTGGGAAGAAACCCATGGTTGCTCCGTATTCAGGAGCCATGTTTGCGATGGTAGCACGGTCGGGCAGACTCATATTGCTGAGCCCGTCGCCGTAAAATTCTACAAACTTACCTACTACGCCGTGCTCACGAAGCATTTGGGTTACCGTCAGTGTTAAGTCGGTAGCCGTTACACCTTCACGAAGTTTTCCGGTCAGTTTCATTCCGGTTACTTCTGGAACCAGCATGGAAATAGGCTGGCCAAGCATGGCAGCTTCCGCTTCAATCCCGCCAACACCCCAGCCGAGAATACCGAGTCCGTTAATCATAGTTGTGTGAGAATCAGTTCCCACCAGCGTATCCGGATATGCCGTTGTTGTTCCGTCTTCTTCTTTTCGGGTGAAAACACCGCGGCCTAAATACTCAAGGTTTACCTGGTGAACAATTCCACGCCCCGGAGGTACCACACGGAAATTATCAAAAGCTTCTTTACCCCATTTCAGGAATTCGTAGCGCTCGTTGTTACGCTCCATTTCTTTTTCCACGTTGAACATCAGCGCGGCATCTTGCCCAAACATATCAACCTGCACAGAGTGGTCAATCACCAGATCTACAGGTACTTGCGGGTTGATGTCTGTAGCTTTACCACCCATTCGTTTCATTGCAGACCGGAGAGCCGCCAGGTCAACAACAGCGGGAACGCCGGTAAAATCCTGCAGCACCACACGAGATGGTTTAAAAGGGATTTCGCCCTGCGGATCTTTGGCATTATAATTCGCCAGTGCTTCAATGTCTTTTTCAGTAACAGCGTATCCGTCAAATTCGCGGAGTACGGCTTCCAACAATATTTTTACAGAGAAGGGGAGCTTGTCAATACTCTTATAACCCAGTTCTTTCAGTTTTGGGAGGCTGTGCAGGTAGGCTTTGCCCGAACCGGTTTCAAATTCAACTCTGGTTTGCTTCAGTTTGTCGCTCATTTTTTACTCGATTTAGATTTTCTTTCTCCTAATGCCCAAAGGTACAAATCTTTTTGGGCTTTGTCTTTATCAAGTATCTATGAGATTTATTGAATGTGATGATAGATTCAACTTTACCATTTAGACTGGTTCCGCCACTCCGCTGCGGAACCTCATTGTGAGGCTCCGCCTCAAGTTAGTTAACAGGGAAATAGTGTAAAGATATGAATGCAGAATTTGAGGCAGAGCCTCGGGTGGGCATTGCGCCGCAGAGCGCCGCAATGAGAAAAAACTCGCTAAGGAGATGAAGCTTATTTTGACTCCACCTTCAAGGCTACATAAGGTACGATGGGTAACTGATTTATTCCTCTCTGGGAGAACACATCGTAATAGAATAAGTTTTGTTGATCGTACAGGTTAATGGCCCCAAGCTGTACATTCAGGTTAGCTGAGGGAAGCTGAAACTGCTGCTGGAGCGATACATCAAACCGGTGGAAATCGGGCATATTCCCCTGAAAAGGTTTTTCAAGAAGTATTCTTGGCGTTCCGTATTCATCTTTCACTTCCGGAACTCCTTCATCTAAATTAAAAAAGCTGTCGAATCCTTTAGGCTGAGTGTAGGGTAAGCCCGAGCCGTAAATCCAGTTCAGATTGGCTGAAAAATTACCCCAGTCAAAACCAAGCTGTGCATTCAACTGATGGCGACGATCATGAGGAGGGTTGTATCTCTGCGTCTCTTTGCCAAACCATTGCACAAAGTGATCCTGAGAAGTTTCATATTCTGTGATTGAATAGCCATAACCCACGGCCGCATAAAAAGCTTTGTGACTGAAATTAAGCCGGGCATCAATTCCACGTACCGTACCATCGGCGTATTCCAGTTCGGTTGTAAATTGTGCTACGGGGTTCCACACTGAAATCGGAGTATCCTCAATGGTTTTGAAGTAGCCTTCTACGGTGAAGTCGAAACCGGAAGTCACCGTTTGTCTCCACCCAATCAAGTAATGGGTGGTTCTGAGCGTGGTTTCATAACCGGGTGGCAACATCCAGGCTGTAAAAGCGGTGCCGGCATCTCGTAAATCAGCCAAACCAATTAAAGGCTGAAGATACACGCCCGCTGCTCCATGAAATTCCCCGTTAAAAACATCCGTGAAGTCTAAAGAGAACCGAAACCGGGGTTCAAGGGTACCGTCAAGCCTGATCATGTATGAATTGGCAACAAGTCCGGGTTTCAGGGATAAGTATTTCCCTACCGGAACCTCACTTTCCAAATATAATCCGGTTGTTAAAAATGATTCTTCGTTCGCATCTAAAGAGTTGAATCTGTTCAGAATGTCGAAGTTCACCGTTCGATAGTTAGCAAAGAAACCATACTCAATTTTGATATCGCTCACATAGTTAACGAAACTGAGATCCAGATTCGATTTGAAGATGTTGGACGTTCTGCGCCCTCCGCCACCACCGCCCGCTTCGTTATTAAAGTTGGAAAGGCCGAAATTCAGCTCCATAAATGAAAGGGAGGATTCCTGGGCAGTTCCAAAGCAGCGGGTTCCGGCAACTACATTGCTCCATTTAAAATATTGATCCGAATCAAAATTGAGCTTGCCCCGGTCGTAGGTTCGCATTAAAAGAGCAGAACAGCCAAGACCTTCGTTGGTGGTGCTGTTAAATTTCATCAGCTGGCTGTTAAACTTTAACGGCTGCTGTTCCTGTAAATACGCATCGCTCGTTTCCTCAATTAAAGAACCGCGCATGGAAAAAAGCAGCGAGCTTTTCCCTTTTTTAATCGGCGTTTCCACAAATACATCAGAAATAAAGGGACTCACCGATGCCGACCACCCGGTCTCATACAAATTCCCGTTTTTCAGCCTCACATCCATAACCGATGAAGACCGTCCACTGTATTTGGGGCCAAATCCACCGGCATAAAAATCGGCTGAAGAAACTACGTCTTCCGGAAATACCGAGAAAAACCCGACAATATGAAAAGGTTGATAAATCAGGGTACCGTCCATCAGCACCATATTCTCAGAAGGAGTACCTCCCCGTACAAAAAGCTGACCGCCCCGGTCTCCGGTAGCCAAAACGCCGGGCTGACTTTGAATATAGCTCACTAAATCTGCACTGCCCGCCGGTGTTGGTGCCCGGCCAATAGTCTCGGGCTGAATACGGGTTTGTCCGGCATTATCGCCCCGACTTCGGTCAGAAACCGTTACTTCTCCAAGCTCCTCACTGGAAGGACTCAGTGTTATGTTTTTAAGAATGGCCCCTCCGTAATTAATTACCCGTATGGTATCGGTATAGGTTTGGTACCCCACATAGCTCGCCTTGAAAATATAATCTCCCCGGTCAATGTTGTTTATCTGGTAATGCCCGTTGTTATCCGTTACCGTACCCTTCACTATCTCCCCGGAGAAAGTCTGGATTGAAACGGTGGCACTTATCAGAGCCTCTCCGGTTCCCCGGTCTGAAATAATACCCCTTACCGCATTATTCTGGGCATAAACTTCTTTCAGGGGAAGCAGAATAAACAATAGAAAAATACCTTTTTTCAGTTCCGACATTGTGTATTGAGCTGAGTTAATTAGCCTTTTATGCGTTGGATATTTTTACTTTTCGTTTTTACACGGGGGTTGCCGTGGAGTCAGGATAACTTCACGCCGTGCTACACCCGCCAGAACTCCCGTTCCGTTTTCAACATTTGAGACCACTTCCGGCAGAGCCACTTCGATGTCCTCCAGGCTTGTCGCATCGGGCCAGCTGTCGGTAGCCGTCACAACTTCCACCGACGTTCTGTTTACGATGAAATTACTTGTACCCAGTTCATCTACGATGGCAGAGCTTCCGCGAACGATGAAGAAATAACCACCTTCTGAGTTTAATAAGGTGTGATCCAGTTGCGAGACTGAAATCTCAACCTCCTGACCGCAGCCCATATCCGTAACCGGCTGAACCAGGTAATTCACGGACGCTACCACCAACGAATCTGCTGCCGGACCTGAGATCCGGGTTTCTCCACCCCGCTTTTCAACTTCAGGAAGTTCCAGAGGAGAGGGGGTTTCCAGGGTAACCCTGCTTTGCTCGCCCTCCTCGTTTTCAGCAACGAGGGTATATACTTCATTGGTAAAGACGGAATCCGGCAGCCAGTAATTCCAAACGTAGGTGTCCCCGCTAAACTTAAAAAGTGAATCGTTAAGAGTTACCGTCTCTCCGGTCGCTTCGCGGGTAAGGCGTACTTCACTTGATCCGATCGAAGGATCCTGCGGAAGGTAGGTTTCACCGATGGGCATCACCCGCACCCACTGGGTGTCGCTGTGCACATCAAGCACCCCGTAAATGGTAAACACATCGTCCGTTTTATCCAGCGGTTGGAACGTTTGCTCACAGCCAGCACAAAAAAGGAAGAGGCAAACGGCGGCAAAAAGAACCGATGAGACTTTATTCATATGTATGTTTTTTGGACGCTTAAACTTCATAATCAATCGTACTGCCGTGATAGTATTTAATTGTAATCAGAGATACAATAATTTAACATGAATATGCAGGTATCAATGCTATTCACTTTTGATGTGCTGCCGGGAAAATGGTTATTTTTGGATTTCACTCAAAGAAGTGAACATTTCTGCTTTTTTGATATTGATATCTACAAGAATTACTTCTATCTTATTCGACTTTCCAATTTGACGAAATAAAAGAGTTTAATCGTGGACACATTAAGTTTTAAAACATACTCGGCCAAACCCAGTGATATTGAAAAGAACTGGGTACTCATTGATGCTGAAGATCAGCCATTGGGTCGCCTGAGTAGCGAAGTAGCAAAAATTTTGAGAGGTAAAACCAAGCCTACCTTCACCCCACATATGGATACAGGTGATAACGTAATCGTTATCAATGCTGAAAAGGTGAAGCTGACTGGTAAGAAAATGACGGACAAAACATACTTCCGTCACACATTTTACCCGGGCGGAGAGCGATTTGAAACAGCAGCCGAAATGTTGGAGAAAGATCCAACCTCTTTGGTAACTACTGCTGTGAAGGGCATGCTTCCTAAAACCAAGTTGGGCAATAAAATTGCCACCAACTTGAGAGTTTATGCAGGCCCCGTACATCCGCATACTGCACAAGAACCAGAAATCATTGAGCTTTAATCAATAATGGCACAAGCGAATTACATAGGACGACGAAAAACTGCAACGGCCCGTTTGTACATCAAACCGGGTAAAGGCGACATTCTCGTCAACCACAAACCCATTGAAGAATATTTTCCGGTAAAAGCACGCCGTAACATTGCGCTGTTTCCAATGAGCGTTACTGAAACGGAAGGCAAGTATGACATCAAAATCACCGTTCGCGGTGGTGGAAGTACCGGACAAGCCGGTGCTATTTCTCATGCTCTTGCACGTGCTTTGGACGGAGAGAATGAAGACCTTCACGATGTTCTTAAGGGACACGGACTTCTTACCCGAGACGACAGAATGGTAGAGCGTAAGAAATACGGTCAGCCTAAAGCTCGTAAGAAATTCCAGTTCTCTAAGCGTTAATATTTACGCGACCAATTTTTTTCAAACACAATCACACATGTGTGGCGACCCTGCGTTTGGTGTCCTGAGCTTAATTGACTCAGGATTAACGTTCGGGAATGACCCACACAGAGGATTAACCTAAACTTACATACTTATTACAATGCCAAAAGCTGCATCAATACAAGACCTGCTTAAGTCAGGCGCACACTTCGGTCACTTAACCCGTCGATGGAATCCAAAAATGAAGGATTTCATCTTCATGCAACGAAACGGGATTCACATCATTGACCTGAAGAAAACTCAGAAATATTTACAGGAAGCCCTCGACGAAGTTCAAAAACTTTCTCGTGCCGGTAAAACTATCCTTTTTGTAGGTACCAAGAAGCAATCTACCGAAATCATCAAAACTGAAGCGTTACGTTGTGGAATGCCACACATTACGCATCGCTGGTTAGGTGGTATGCTTACCAACTTCAGTACCGTTCGTAAAAGTATTTCCCGTATGGAGGAAATTGAGCGCATGAAGACTGACGGTACGTTTGAAGAACTCACCAAGAAAGAGGGTTTGATGCTGCAACGCGAGCAGGACAAACTGAATGACACTCTTGGCGGTATCAAAAACATGGGTCGCCTTCCCGGTGCCATTTTTGTGGTAGATATTATTAAAGAGCACCTTGCCGTTAGCGAAGCAATTAAACTCCACATCCCAATCATTGCTATGGTTGATACCAACAGTGATCCGGATATCCCTGACTACATCGTTCCTTGTAACGATGACTCAGCCCGTACCATCCAGCTGGTAGCAACTCAGGTTGCCGATGCTATTATTGAAGGTACAGCTGAGCGTGAAGCACAGCAGGAAGAAGACGTAATGGAGCAAGCTGCTGCTGAAGCCAAAGGCGACGATAAAGATGATGACGTTGACGTTAAAGACGCTGCTAAAGGAACCAAGTTACGTTCCCGCCGCAAGAAAAAGTCTTCCAAGAAAGACGACAACAAAGCTGAAAAAGCCGAAGCGAAAGCGGATGCTGACAGCAATGATGAAGAAGAATAAAAATTTCCAACACCAAAAATACTATTCAGAATAATGAGCATTTCTGCTGCTGACGTAAAAAAACTTCGTGACATGACCGGAGCGGGTATGATGGACTGTAAAAAAGCCCTCTCTGAAGCAGATGGTGATTTTGACCGTGCTGTTGAAATCCTTCGTAAAAAAGGACAAAAAGTATCTGAAAAGAGATCTGATCGTGAAGCTAACCAGGGATTGATCCTGAGCCGCATCAACGATGATAAAACCAAAGCTTCTCTGCTTGAAATCAACTGTGAAACTGACTTTGTAGCCCGAAATCAGGAATTCCAGGATGATGCCGAGTCGTTCCTGAACGCTGCTTTCGAAAATGACATCGATAATGCTGACGATCTTCTGAAGATTGAGCTTGATGGATTGACTATTGAAAAGCACCTGGAAGAGATGGTGGGTAAAATCGGTGAGAAAATTGAAATCAACAATGTGATATTGGCCACAACTGAAGGCACACTGATTTCTTACATCCACCCCGGAAACCAGTTAGGCGTATTGGCTGAATTTGATGGCGACCTTACCGACGAAGAAATCGGTAAAGATGTAGCCATGCAGGTTGCAGCTATGAAGCCTCTTTCTGTTACCCGAGACGGCGTTGATTCTTCTCTGGTTGAGAAAGAGCTTGAAATCGCCAAAGAACAACTTCTGAACGAAGGCAAGCCTGAGCACATCGCTGAGCAAGCTGCCAAAGGTAAACTTCGCCGTTTCTACGAAGAACGTGTTCTTCTGGAGCAGAAGTTTGTTAAAGATAACAGCGTTTCCGTACAGCAGTACCTGGAGCAGAATGATGCTCCCCTGGTGAAATCCTTTCACCGGCTGCAACTGGGCGAAAACGACTAATAAATTTTCTTTACATTAAGGCTGTCAAAATTGACAGCCTTTTTTTTGTCTTATAATTACTAATCGAGGAAATCGTGGGAAATAAATACAACAGAGTGCTTCTCAAACTCAGCGGCGAAGCACTTTTAGGTGAGCAAGGGCATGGCATCGATGCCGATATTCTAAGTAGTTACGCAAAAGAAATTAAATCTATTCAGGAAGCCGACGTTCAGGTTTCTATCGTGATTGGCGGAGGGAATATCTTCCGCGGGGTGAAGGGAGCCACCCAGGGCATGGATCGCGTTCAGGGAGATTACATGGGGATGCTTGCCACCATGATCAACAGCATGGCCCTGCAGGATGCCCTCGAACAAATTGATGTACAAACTAGGCTGATGAGTGCTATCCGCATGGAAGCTATCGCTGAGCCCTATATCCGTCGCCGAGCAATCCGTCACCTCGAAAAAGGACGTGTGGTTATTTTTGGAGCCGGAACAGGAAACCCCTATTTCACTACCGACACGGCCGGTTCCCTTCGTGCCATCGAAATTGAAAGTGACGTGATCCTGAAAGGTACCCGCGTGGATGGCATCTACGATTCCGATCCCGAAAAAAATGCAGACGCTCAAAAATTCGATACCATTACCGGCGATGATGTGCTGAAACGTCGCCTGTCCGTTATGGACCTTACCGCCTTTACCCTTTGCCGAGAAAATAAAACCCCGATCATTGTCTTCAACATGAACAAGGAAGGCAACCTGAAAAAGATTGTGGTAGACGGCAAAGATGAGGGGACTACCGTAGTTTGGGAGTAAGTCTCTTTTAACTTTTTATGGAACGCGGATGACACTGATTGAGCAGATGCTCGCAGTTTTAAAGTAAATATCTGTGAAAATCCGCAGTTTCTGCGTTATCCGTGTTCTATTCAATTAGGTCAATCTTGCCTTAGTCATTCTGAGAGATGAGATGAAATAGATTGATCATTTAGCAATATAATTAATTGCGAGCCTGATAAGTCAGCCATTCCAAAGTGCTTCTTGTTCCCAGTATTCAGGAAAACCCATTTTTTTCAAATCAATCATTTCATAACGGTTAAAAAGATCTTTCAGTCGTTGTTTAAAGTGATGATCAGGGTTAATTACATCCATTAAATATGCCATACAACAAAGCAAGGCATATAATTTGTGCTCGTCAATATCTTTATTTCTGATGAAAGGAAGAGATGTTAGTTTTGGGAGTTTTGGAGCCACAGCCAACTTCCTGTTCCACAATCGGCCATGATGAGCACAAATATTTCGAACATTACTAATGGCATGCATCCAGCTCTCTAAAATAAATGGATGTCCCAAATTGAATTTACCTGAAATAGTCTTCTTTGTTTTCCCCAATTCTAAATTGTGGTATAGTTTTGAAAGAGTTCCTAAAGATATTACCTCTAAAGTCATCCATGCCGGCGGACGTTCAGGGTTTGAATATTTGTTGTAATAATGTTCTATAAAAACCTCTGCCGAGCGCCTCAGCTCATCATCAATTGCTTTTAAGTCTGACTCAAAGTGTCGCAAATTACGAAATAGAGATTCATCTTCATACCAGTGACTTTGATGAGCCATACAACACTGGTAAATTATTTGAGTACGAAAAGCAATTTCTATTCTCTCAATTGCATCAAAAACAATCAATCGTAATTCACGATCAAAAATGTAATAATCCAAAACCTCATCAAACGTAATGTCTTTGATAAAAGGGTGATCTGAATCTTCATTATCCTGGAAAGGGTAGGTATATGCCCTTAAACGATAAAAGCTGATGTATGACAAATAATGTTCAGCTCTTTCTTCATCCTTTATCGTCAAGCCCCGATCTTTTAATAGCTCAACTTGTTGCGTTATGCTAAGAGGAGATTTATCAAATTGCATAACCTAAGTTGTATAAAATAAAAAACCCGCCCGGGTGCGCGTCACTATGGAGAGGCGTGGCAGGTCTTATTTTCTTCGATTCTATGATACTAACATTCGGGTTCATAAAAAAGTTTATTTTTTTTCTCACATCCGAGAATTAGTGACAAATAATGAAAATTATATACCCCAAACAACTTATTACGTTCGTCTTATCTAAAAATCCTAATTTTAACAATTATCCAAATATAAACTTATAAACAAACTGCGCAGCTAACTTCACCGTGCGGTTGTCGATATCGTATTTTGGATTCACTTCCGTGATTTCAAATACCTTCAGGTTTTCTTTTTGTCGGGCCTGATAAATACATTCCAGCACTTCCCTTCCTGAAAATCCAACCGGAGAAGATGCGCTTACGCCCGGGGCATCCGAAGCCTGACTGGAATCCATATCCAAGCCAAGGAAGAAAGGCCGCTGCCCGATTTGCCCCAGAATATGCTGAAAGGCCGGGCTTACTCCTTCCTGCAGAATATCAGCCAACAGATGGACATTCACTCCAAGTTTGTCCGCATTATCCATATAGAAAGCTCCGTTGGATTCCGGCCGTATCCCAAACTCATAAAGTCGATGGGGACTCAAATAATGGTCGTCAATGAGTTTTTGATAAGGTGTGCCGCTGGTCATTTCATCGGCCTCGCGCATATCCAGATGGGCATCGATATTGATGGCGGAAATTTCCCTGCTCGTTTCGGCCAGTGCTCTTACGTCCGCATAGGAAATGTCATTCCCCCCGCCCAGCACAATCACCTTCTTGCCGTCCCGCAAAAATTCAATCACAGCCGTGCTTAACCTGTTGTGAATTTCTTCCAATACATCCGGATTTTGATCAAGGTCGGGAAAGTCGGTGACTTCTGAAGAATCGAATAAATCAGTACTCACATTGCCGGCGTCAAATAACCGGATGGCGGTGTCCTTTTTCACCTGTAACTTAAACAGCTGCTCACGGATTTTATTGGGAGCTTCTGCGGCTCCGGTTCTTCCACTGTTTCTCAACACTCCTTCATGTTGCGGGCAGCCAATCAACACGTGGGTTGATTGGTCGTAATCGTTCGCGTCAAACAACATCTCCTGAACCAGCCAGTGGTCGTTTGGATCATGAGAGCGCATTGACTTAAGCGATTTGGAAACCGGTTTTAGAATAGCTTTCAGCCTCTCGATTCCCATACTTTCTCTCCTTTTTTGATGACCGTATGCACGTGATTTTCCCCAAAGAAATAAGCAAGGTCTTTGTAATTATCCGTATCGAGCAACAGGATATCGGCCTGGAAACCGGGAGCAATACAGCCCAGCTTCTTCCTTTCCAGGGCTTTGGCTCCATTCTGGGTGGCGCAACTTAGCGCTTCCTCTACCGACATCCCCATTTTCGTACAAGCCATGCTCATCAACAGCTGCATGGAGATAGTCATAGATGAACCGGGGTTGAAATCCGTAGCCAGGGCTACCAGTGCGCCCCTGTCAATGAGCTTACGCGCCGGGGAATAGGGGATGTTGAGGAAGTAGGAAACTCCGGGCAGAATAGTGGCTACCGTATCAGATCCGGCGATGCGATCTACATCTTCGTCAGACAGCACTTCCAGGTGATCTACCGAGACAGCATCCAAATCCAGGGCCATTTCCACCCCACCGATATCATTGAACTGATTGGTGTGAATTTTAGGTTTGAGTCCATGCTCCATCCCTTTTTCCAGTATGCTTCTGGACTCATCTTTTGTAAAATAGCCGTCTTCACAAAACACATCGCAGTAATCGGCCAGTTCGGCAATTTCCGGGATCATATTCAGCACCTCTTCCACATACTCCTCTTTGGTAGAATTTTTGGGAACCGCATGAGCTCCCAAAAAGGTGGCTTTTAGTTCAATAGGCTGCTCTTCTTTCAGTTCGTTGATTACTTCCAGCATCTTGCGCTCGTTATCGAGGTTCAGCCCGTAACCACTCTTTATTTCCATGGTGGTGATGCCTTGCCTCAACGCTTTCTGCAAACGAATGCGGGCAATGTTTTTTAGCTCTTCTTTGGTTGCCAGTTGAGTGGCCTCTACCGTCGATACAATTCCACCGCCTTGTTCGGCAATTTCTTCGTAACTCATACCCGCCGAACGCATGGCGAATTCATCAGCCCGATTTCCCCCAAACACCAAATGGGAGTGGGAGTCCACAAAGCCCGGCACGGCTGCTTTGCCTTCCGCATCCAGAATTACCGGGTGCCCTTCCACTTGTTTCAATACCTCCGAAAGTGGCCCGATAGCCTGAATCACGCCATCAGATATAAATATCGAGGCATTTTCAATTACATTCAGGCTGCGCAATTCCGACCCGCGGGTTACCCCGGGTTTGGGCGTAGCAATTTGCGATATGTTTTGTATTAATAAATCAGGCATAGGTGTTAGATTTACAATATGATAATCAATCCGTAGGGACGTATCATGATACGTCCCCACGGATGATATTTCTGCCAATTATTCCAAAAATGGCAATTTCAATTGATGTTCTTTGGCACAATCGATGGCAATTTCATATCCGGCATCGGCATGACGCATAACCCCACTGGCCGGGTCGTTCCATAACACACGATTTAACCGTGCCGCGGCATCATCGGTTCCATCAGCAACAATGACCAGTCCTGCGTGCTGCGAGAATCCCATCCCCACGCCCCCGCCATGATGGAAGGAAACCCAGGTGGCTCCGGATGAAGTGTTAAGCAAAGCGTTCAATAGCGGCCAGTCGGATACGGCATCTGAACCGTCTTTCATGCCTTCGGTTTCCCGGTTTGGACTGGCAACGGAACCGGAATCCAGATGATCGCGTCCAATAACGACCGGGGCTTTCAGCTCTCCGTTTTTCACCATTTCGTTGAAGGCCAGTCCCAGTTTATGACGCTGACCTAATCCCACCCAGCAAATGCGGGAAGGTAATCCCTGGAAGTGAATTTGTTCTTTGGCCATATCCAGCCAGTTGTGGAGGTGAGGATCATCAGGAATGAGCTCCTTCACTTTTTGATCGGTTTTATAGATATCCTCGGGATCACCGGAAAGAGCCGCCCACCTGAAAGGACCAATTCCCTTACAAAACAATGGACGAATGTACTCAGGCACAAATCCCGGAATATTAAATGCATCTTCTACACCCTGATCATAAGCTTCCTGCCGGATGTTATTGCCATAATCAAAAACGGGAATACCCTGCTGCTGAAAGCCCAACATGGCCTGAACCTGCACTGAAATAGATTCTTTGGCCCGTTGCTCTACTTCTTTAGGATTGGATTTCTGTTTGCTTTCCCATTCAGGAACCGTCATACCAAGTGGCAGATATCCGTTAAGCGGATCGTGGGCGCTGGTTTGATCGGTCACCGCATCCGGCATAATTTTTCTGTCCAGCAGTTTGGGGTAAATGTCTGCAGCGTTTCCATGAAGGCCAACGGTAACCGGCTTTTTGTCCTGAACAGACTGTTCAATAATCTCCAGAGCCTCGTTCAAAGAAGTCGCTTTCTGATCTACATACCCGGTTCGGATGCGCATATCAATCCGGTCTTCCCGGCATTCCACAGCTAACATACTTGCACCGGCCATCTTGGCTGCCAGCGGCTGAGCGCCACCCATGCCTCCGAGTCCGCCCGTGAGAATCCATTTACCGGATAGATCCCCGTCAAAATGCTTTTTCCCCATGGCTACAAAGGTTTCATAGGTTCCCTGAACGATGCCTTGGCTTCCGATATAAATCCATGAGCCGGCCGTCATTTGCCCGTACATCATCAGGCCTTTTTTATCGAGTTCGTTGAAGTGGTCCCAGTTGGCCCATTTTGGAACGAGGTTGGAGTTCGCGATTAAAACACGCGGGGCATCCTTATGAGTTTGAAAAATGCCGACCGGCTTACCGGATTGAACAAGCAGGGTTTCTTCGTCACTCATGGATTTCAGCGAATCCAGGATTTTATCGAAGCTCTCCCAATTGCGGGCAGCACGACCAATACCGCCATACACCACCAGCTCTTCCGGTTTTTCGGCTACCTCCGGGTCAAGGTTATTCTGGATCATGCGGAAAGGAGCTTCCGTCAGCCAGCTTTTGCAATTCAGATCGGTTCCCGTTGGTGCTTTAATTGTTCTTCCCATCTCCTTTTGTTTTTATTCCTGTAAACAATTCCACGGCAGGAATGTAAAGGATTTTGAGGGAAGACTCACCCCAATCTAATTCTCCGCCTCTACCCCCGCAAACTCTCCGAAGCTTTGATCGAGGTAGGCATCGCTTCCTACAAATTCGAGGATTTGCAGATACATTTCTTCCGGGATAAATCCGGGCTGACCGGCTATAATCTCTCCTTCTGAATCAAAGAAAATGAAGGTGGGGGTTCCGGTGATTCTCATCGCACGGCTGAACTGAATCTGCGTCATTTCCTGATCGCGAAAAGTCAGTTTCTCATCCGATTCAATGTCCATCCAAACGGAATAGAAATGCTCTTTGGTTTTTTGTTGAACCGCCTCCTGCGTAAACACTTCCTTCTCCATCTTCTTGCAATACGTGCACCACACGGCATTGGCATACACCAGCACTTTTTTATCGTTTTGCTCAGCCAGCTCCATAGCCTCCGAAAGTGGCTTCCAGTCAAACATATCTGGCCGGTTTTGAGCCTGCGCCATGGAAATAGCAGTGATAGAAATCAGAAATACAGAAAAAATCTTATTGAACATGAATATGGTTTTAAATGATACACTCTTTTGATGAACCCAACGGGCTTTCTATTACTTTGTTTTTAAGATAAGGCTAATTCCAGATCTGAAATAATATCATCGGGATGTTCCAGCCCCACGCTCAGGCGAATCAGGTTATCCGGGGTTGGCGATTCTTCCCCTTCACTGCTTTTGCGGTGTTCCCAGATGCTCTCAATGCCTCCGAGACTGGTAGCGGCTTTGATCATTTTTGCTCCTGCAACAACCTTAATGGCATCTTCGGCCGTTCCGTCAATCAGAAATGAGATCATCCCTCCAAAGTCATCCATCTGGGCTTTGGCTATTTCGTGTCCGGGATGAGAGGGTAAACCGGGATAGAATACCTTTTCAACTTTTGGGTGATCATTCAGAAAATCAGCTACTTTTCGGCCATTCTCATTATGAGCACGCATTCGATACGGAAACGAACGGATACTCCGGCTCAGCAGCCAGCAATCCTGCGGAGAGGGAACGGCGCCCTGTACTACCTGAACTTTTCTGATTTGCTCAAACAACTCTTCATTCCCTTTGGTGATCACGGCACCGCCTAAAATATCGCTGTGTCCTCCTAAATATTTAGTGGTGGAATGAATGACAATATTTGCCCCAAGCTCCAGCGGACGCATATTGAATGGTGTGGGCCAGGTGTTATCGATGGCCGCTATGGCTCCATGGTTTTTGGCGATTTTACTTACTTCCACCACATCGGTAATGAGGAGTCGTGGGTTTGACGGGGTTTCCATCCAAACCAGTTTGGTATTCTCTTTAAGGGATGATGAAACGGTACTCAAATCCGTCATGTCAATGAAATCAACCTCCAGGTTCCAACGTTCGGCAAACTCCCAGATCAGCTTTCGGGTACCGAAATACACATCCTCAGGAACCAGCACGTGTGCCCCGGATTCTATGGTTTGAAATACCGAGGAGATAGCCGCTATCCCTGATGAAAATGCCGCACAATGATCTCCGTGTTCCAGATCTCTTATCACATTTTCCAGCTGTACACGGTTGGGGTTTGAATGGCGGGTGTATTTCCAGTCCTCATCTTTCCTGCCCGATTTCCGGTGCTCGTAAATGGTAGACATTTCTATTCCCGGAACAATGGGTTCATTCTCCCCAACCTGTTCCTTCATGCTGCCATGGATGGCTATTGTCTCAATGTGTTTTTTCATGGATAATCGGTGCTTATTTGATTCACCCCAAAATAAACAAAATCTCAGGATACTCCCTTATTTGTTATCACAAGTGAGGTGTGCATCCTTTTCTAATGCTTACTCCTTATTCGCCGATAAGTAGTAGTATGTAACATAGCAATGAAATTGAGGTTAGGTTGATTTTGGATGGTGCTTTCATTCTATTGTCAACTGAATTTGCATTAGCCGGAACAGTAAAAATAGAATAACTGTTAGCCGTACTTATCATTTTTACATAATAGAATTTAATGGCAAAGCTTTGGGAGAATTATAAACTGAGGGTTCGCAAGAACTGCATGGGCAGCCTTACGCGGTCCGATGGATTGGAGTATTGGAGAAACAAGCTCTTTACCACCATCATCATCTATCTTTTCCCGCTGGGGATCATTGTTTTGATTCCCTCCTCCATTGTGGTATTTGCGCTTGGCATCCAGTCGTTGACCGTGGCGTATATCTTTTTTGGGGTAGCAATTACAACCATATCGTTATACAGCGGACTCCGGATCAATCAACGTAAATATCTTTTTCTTACCCTTATTTACTCGGTAGCTGCCATCCTTATTTTCTTTATGGGTGAACTTGGGGCCGGGCTTACTTATTTGTTCGGAGCCACGGTTTTCTCCCTGCTGATTTTGCCTACCCGCGCGGGGGTGCTTACCATTTTCATCAATATCCTTATTTGTGTGGTACAGGCGTTATTAATTCACAACCGCCTTGTCGATTATCCACTTCGTGAAAGCTATCAGGTGGCCTCCTGGCTTGCTATTTCGGCTAATTCTATTCTGTTGAGTATAGTCGCCGTGGTATTTATGCCCATGCTGTTTAGCGGACTTCAGGAAACCATTGAATCCCAGAAAGAACTGAAGCTAAACCTGTTGAGCCATCAGGGGGAGCTGGAGAATTCGCTGGACGAGAAAAATACCCTTCTGGCTGAAATTCACCATCGGGTAAAAAACAACCTGGCAGTAATATCGGGAATGCTTCAGATGCAGTCGTTCAAAGAAACCGATGAACGAATCCAAAAAAAATTGATAGACAGTACTCTTCGCATTAAATCGATGGCCAATATTCACGAGCAACTTTACCAGTCCAACAGTTTCTCAAATATGGATTTTGATGCCGGCTTAAAAAACCTGGTTCATGCCATTCTCGAAACCATGGATGATCATTCTAAAATTGAGACTAAATTCAATCTTGAGCCCATCAACCTGAACATTAATCAGGCGGTACCCTGCTGCTTGATTGTGAATGAAGTGCTGACCAACTCCATCAAGCACGCGTTTTCGGATATGCAAAAAGGACTGATTTCCGTTCAGCTTCAAAAGAATAACCAACAAATTACCCTACAGATAACAGACAACGGGGTTGGCTTTCCTGATGATGCCGATCCGGAAACAAAAGATTCTCTCGGGATGGTGCTGATCCAAACGCTGGCGCATCAGCTGGAAGCAGACTATGAATATAAATCCCGAAAAACGGAACCCGGCGTACTCTTCCGGTTGTCATTCAGCCTCTCAGATGTAAATGGGAGTCACCTTTCCTGATTATCTTTTCTGATTGCCCGAATTCGCTCCAGAACCGGCGGATGGGAATAATTCAGAAATACGTAGAACGAGTGAGGGGTTAAATTGCTCAGGTTGTCCTTCGAAAGCTGCTTAAGCGTTGAAATCATATCTTCGGGCTCCCCGGTTGTTTCAGCTGCAAAAGCATCGGCTTCAAATTCGTGCCGGCGGGAAATCATTTGCATGAATACAGATAAAATCATATCAATGGGAGCATACAACATTCCAAAAAAGATGAGTCCGGCATAAACCGACATCTGCTCCATATAAAACGCATCAAACAACCCCTGGGCGTTTAGAAACACCGAAAGCAAGTAGAAAAGCACTCCTGTTTGGGCAACGCTGGTTATCATCCCTTTTATAATGTGCTTTTTCTTGTAATGCCCGATTTCGTGAGCCAAAACTGCCACTAATTCTTGTACGGTGTGATTCTCGACCAGCGTATCATAAAGCCCTACTCTTTTATTCTTCCCGAAGCCGGTAAAAAAGGCGTTCGATTTACTGGAGCGACGGGAACCGTCAATCACAAACAACCCCTGTAGTGGGAAATTCACCTTCTCGGTATATTCTTCAATAGCGGTTCTAAGTTCCCCTTCTTCAAGTGGGGTGAATTTATTGAACAGCGGCATAATCCAGGTCGGGGCCACATATTGCATAATCAACGTAAAGGCAGTGACCGCCCCCCAGGCATACAGCCAGGCCAAATCTCCGGCATACATAAAGAACCAGAGAATTCCGGCAAGCAGAGGGGTCCCGATTAATAATCCAAGCCCCAGACCTTTCACCATATCCAACACAAAAGTTTTCGGGGTGGTTTTGTTGAAGCCGAATCGCTCTTCAATCACAAAAGTAGAATAAATACTGAATGGAAGGTTCAGGATGGTTTTAGCCAGCAGTAAAATCCCGATATAGGTCAAACCCGTTACCAGCTCTCCAAACCCCCAGGCCCGAACAATCTGATCCAGCCAGTTGAATCCGCCCGAGAACCAGAACCCCAATACCAGTGCCAGGTCAAAACCGCCCGTCAGAAAGCCAAACTTGGTTCTTACTTTGGTGTACTCCTGGGATTTGGCGTAGGTATCTTCATCATATACTCCTTCAAATTCTTCAGGAAGTTCTTTTGATAGAGATTTCAGGTTCAGGTAGTTGGAAGTGATATCAAGAATAAAATCGATGGCAATGGTTGCCAGAATAATGATGGCGTAGATGTTCATTTAATACTTTTTTGAGTAGCTTTTAGAATTGTTAAAGTACGAATAAAGGAATCAAATTGGAGCTCCCCAACCATCATATTCTCCGCCCTGTTCTTCAGCTATCTTATTGAACCACAGGCCCAATTCATAAATCCGATCCGTACTTATCTTCATTATCTTATTAGCTGATAATGACCACTTTTTATTCTTATCCAGGTAATGCAGATCTGTACTGAAACCGAGATTTAACAACTTGACTTCTACTTGACTGGCAGCATATTCGGTTGGAAAATAAAAGAAAAAATCGACCGGCTTTTCTTTATCAATATCTCCCCCAAACCTGATAATATGTTCTACTACTTTGGCATCTATTTCTTTCGGTCTTGACATAGTTTTTTTACTCTATTTCTCTTCACTCAATGCTAACAAATAGTAGTATAACTAAAAAACTATTCAACATAAGGACTCTCATAATCTGAAATTTTATAAACCCATTTATTCAGTCGGGTGAACAGGAAGTTAACCGTCACCAAAATAAGAGTGGCTCCGGCTCCCAGCATATATTGTTTTAAGGCAATACTAATTCCAATTCCTGCTGCCATCAAAATGGTTGCGGAGGTAGTCAGGTACCGGACCATGGTTTTTGAGGTACTTTTCAGGATGGTGCCGGCTCCAATAAAGCTTACGCCCACAATCACCGCGTGAAGCATACGAATGGGATCAACGCC
>NZ_JANDBC010000001.1:900000-1057500 GCF_024320785.1 Gracilimonas sediminicola | reverse complement strand
TTTGACATGATGAAGCAATATAGCAATAGTAATAGGTCTGATGTCGCACATCTTGTATGTGCGACAAAAGATAGTAGGGCGCATTTCTTAGGTTACTAAGGATTGCGTACTACGCCAAGGTAGCCGGACAGGTTCGTCCCCGTCCGGCCCACAATAAACCAATAGCATGAATACGAGTAGGTTTGGCGGCGGAGACGCCGTGCAAACCATATAGTAGAAGCATACTAAGGGCACACGGTGGATGCCTAGGCATACAGAGGCGATGAAGGACGTGTAAAGCTGCGATAAGCTGCGGGGAGCTGCATACGAGCAATGATCCGTGGATTTCCGAATGGGGCAACCCATTCTCCCGGTTTACCGGGAGGATACTCCTTTCGAGGAGGGCGTACGGGGGGAACTGAAACATCTAAGTACCCCCAGGAAAAGAAAACAATTCAGTGATTTCCCTAGTAGCGGCGAGCGAACGGGAAGCAGCCCAAACCGGCTTCCTACGGGGAGTCGGGGTAGTAGGACCTGCATAATCGAAGCGAGCTTAAGTCGAAACTGCCTGGAAAGCAGTCCCACAGAAGGTGAAAGGCCTGTAGGCGTACGGCGAGCGGAGAGGCGGGTATCCTGAGTAGCGCGGGGCAGGTGAAACTCTGCGTGAACCAGCCGGCACCATCCGGTAAGGCTAAATACATCTGTATGACCGATAGTGAACCAGTACCGTGAGGGAAAGGTGAAAAGAACGCCGAGAAGGCGAGTGAAATAGTACCTGAAACCGTGTGCTTACAAGCGGTCGGAGCCTCTCTTTGAGGGGTGACGGCGTGCCTTTTGTATAATGAGCCTACGAGTTGCTCCTGTTGTGCGAGGTTAATCCGCTAAGCGGAGGAGCCGCAGCGAAAGCGAGTCTGAAACGGGCGTGCAGTACAGCGGGGCAGACGCGAAACCAAGTGAGCTATCCATGGTCAGGGTGAAGTGGGGGTAAAACCCCATGGAGGCCCGAACCGCCAGACGTTGAAAAGTCTTCGGATGAACTGTGGATAGGGGTGAAAGGCCAATCAAACTTGGAAATAGCTCGTACTCCCTGAAATATATTTAGGTATAGCGTCTGGTTTTGTCTCTCCGGAGGTAGAGCACTGATTAGGCTAGGGCCCTTCACCGGGTACCAACCCTAGACAAACTCCGAATACCGGCAGAGAGCCACCAGGCAGTCAGTGGCGGGGTGATAACGTCCCGTCGCGAGAGGGAAACAACCCAGACCACCAGCTAAGGCCCCCAAATGTATGTTAAGTTGAACAAAGAAAGTTGGGTTGCCCAGACAACTAGGAGGTTGGCTTAGAAGCAGCCATTCCTTTAAAGAGTGCGTAATAGCTCACTAGTTAAGCGGCCCGGCGTCGATAATACACGGGCATTAAACATACTGCCGAAGCTGTGGTCCCCCGATTTATCGGGGGAGGTAAGGGAGCATTCCAGGGGCGCAGAAGCGGAGTCGCGAGACTCCGTGGAGCCCCTGGAAGCGAAACTGTAGGCATGAGTAACGAGAAGACGGGCGAGAAACCCGTCCACCATAAACCCAAGGGTTCCTGATCAACGCTAATCGGATCAGGGTTAGTCGAGACCTAAGGTGTAGCCGAAAGGCGAAGCCGATGGCAAACCGGTTCAATATTCCGGTACCGAGTTGTACGCCAGGCTAAGGCGTGACGCAGAAGTGACACTCCCGCGTGCTGACGAATGCACGTTAAAGGGCGTAGGCTGGGAGGCAGGCAAATCCGCCTCCCGTTAAGGCTGAACCCCGACAGTACTCTGAGCCTGCGGGCAAGGAGATAGTGGAGGTAATCCCGCTGCCGAGAAAAGCGTCGTAGTTTGTACAACCCGCTCGTACCCCAAACCGACACAGGTGGGTGAGGAGAGTATCCTAAGGTGCTCGAGTAATTCATGGCTAAGGAACTAGGCAAATTCGATCCGTAACTTCGGGAGAAGGATCCCCTGGGCGCCTTCGGGCGTTCGGGGCGCAGTGAAAAGGCCCAAACGACTGTTTACCAAAAACACATGTCTCTGCTAAGCCGCAAGGCGATGTATAGGGACTGACACCTGCCCGGTGCTGGAAGGTTAAAGAAGGGGGTTAGCTTCGGCGAAGCCCTTAACTGAAGCCCCAGTAAACGGCGGCCGTAACTATAACGGTCCTAAGGTAGCGAAATTCCTTGTCGGGTAAGTTCCGACCTGCACGAATGGTGTAACGATTTGGGCACTGTCTCAGCCATGAGCTCGGTGAAATTGTGGTATCGGTGATGACGCCGATTACCCGCAGCGGGACGAAAAGACCCCGTGAACCTTTACTACAACTTTACATTGGCTTTACCGGATGCATGTGTAGCATAGGCGGGAGACTTTGAACCCTGATCGCTAGGTTGGGGGGAGTCGCCCAGTGAAATACCGCCCTTGCCTCAGGTGAATTCTAACCTCCGGGCAACGGAGGAACAGTGTATGGTGGGTAGTTTGACTGGGGCGGTCGCCTCCTAAAGAGTAACGGAGGCTCCCAAAGGTACCCTCAGCACGGTTGGCAATCGTGCGTAGCGTGTAAAAGCATAAGGGTGCTTGACTGCAAGACACACAGGTCGAGCAGGAACGAAAGTTGGGTTTAGTGATCCGGTGGCACCGCATGGAAGGGCCATCGCTCAAAGGATAAAAGGTACTCCGGGGATAACAGGCTTATCTCCCCCAAGAGTTCACATCGACGGGGAGGTTTGGCACCTCGATGTCGGCTCATCGCATCCTGGGGCTGGAGAAGGTCCCAAGGGTTTGGCTGTTCGCCAATTAAAGCGGTACGCGAGCTGGGTTCAGAACGTCGTGAGACAGTTCGGTCTCTATCTGCTGTGGGCGTAGGAATATTGCGGAGAGCTGCTCCTAGTACGAGAGGACCGGAGTGGACGCACCGCTAGTGTACCTGTTGTGTGGTCGCATGCATCGCAGGGTAGCTATGTGCGGAAGTGATAAGCCGCTGAATGCATCTAAGCGCGAAGCACGCTCCAAGATAAGTATTCCCTAAGAGCCTCCTGGGAGACGACCAGGTAGATAGGTAGCAGGTGTACCCATGGTAACATGGTTAGCCGAGCTATACTAATTAGGCCACTGGCTTCGGTTATATGGTTTGCACGGGTCCCCGTGCATTCCCCCTGTAATCAGCTAAGTTTATAAACCCCGTTACTATTGCTGGCCTCATCATGTCAAAGAACGTTTTTTTAGACATTACATGTACTGATTTTATTGAAGGTGACTCTAGCGCAGGGGTCCCACCCGTTCCCATCCCGAACACGGACGTTAAGCCCTGTAGCGCCGATGGTACTCCCGCAAGGGGTAGAGTAGGTCGTCGCCTTCTTCCTTTTTTCCCCTAAGCCTCTTCCAATCAACGAAGAGGCTTTTTTTATAGGGGTAAGACAAGTTTTTTGTAAAACTATTACAGAAAACGCAGGTTGGAATGCTTATATTAAATAGTGTTGTTAAAAAAGTGATTTTAAATTAAGCAGAAGTTATGGCAATGGATTTCCAAAAATTCCTGAAAAACTACAAACAAAAGCTATTCGATATTTTTTCACAGAGTAGTGAAGCGGAAGAAAATACACTGGTACGAGGAATTGAAGAATCCACGTTAAAAGAGATTATGGATTTATCTCCTCTGGGTGCTTTTATCCCATCTGAATACGGTGGTTATGGCGGGCATACTGCTGAAGCACTCGCAATGCTGGAAGCCAGCTCTTATGAGTCTTTACCTTTGTCCCTTATGATGGGAATAAACGGAGCATTATTTCTTCAGCCTGTTGCAAACTATGCAAATGAAGAGGTAAAGAAAGATATTTTCAATCGTGTAATAAATTCCAATAAGTTGGGTGGGTTAATGATTACCGAGCCTGATTTTGGTTCTGATGCATTGAAGATGCAAACCTCCTATCAGAAAATCGGCGATGATACCTACAAAATAGAAGGCACCAAACACTGGGGTGGGCTTACCGGTATGGCAGATTACTGGTTGATCACAGCACGAAATATGAACGACAAAGGCGACTTGGGCCGGGATATATCTTTCTTTATACACGATACCCGAAATGGAGGTATTGAAGTAGAAGAATACTACAACAATCTTGGACTTTACATGCTGCCTTATGGCAAAAACAAAATTGATATAAAAGTTGATGAATCTCACAAGCTCCAGCCCAAGAGCACAGGAGTTACCATGATGCTGGACCTTCTTCACCGAAGCCGGCTTCAGTTTCCCGGAATGGGGATGGGTTTCCTTCGTCGTATGATGGATGAAGCCATGGAGCATTGCAAGGAAAGGTTCGTAGGTGGACAAAGCCTGATCAATTACGATCAGGTTAAAAGCCGGCTTTCTGAAATTCAGGCTTATTTTACAGTCTGTTCAGCTATGTGCAACTTTACCAGTTCTAACATTCCGTTAGAAAAAAATACCTCCAGAATGGATCTGGAGGCCAATGCTATTAAGGCACTTGTCACGGATTACATGCAACGGGCATCACAATCACTGTTACAACTGAAAGGAGCTATGGGCTACCGATTGGATAGCATTGCCGGCCGTTCGGTTATTGACAGCCGGCCGTTTCAAATTTTTGAAGGATCTAATGACATTCTCTATCAACAAATCAGTGAGTCGGTGTTGAAGATGATGCGAAAGCTGAAAAACAATAATCTTCATGATTTCCTAAGTGAATTCCACCTCACTTCACGCTCTTCGGAATATTTTAAAGAGCGATTGAACTTCGAGCTTGATCCAAAAATGCCACAACGTAAGTTGGTAGAACTTGGCAGAGCATTAGGCCGCATTATTTCTATGGAATTTACACTCAACCTTGGAGATCAGGGATTTAATAATGAACTGATTCAAAATGCTATCAAAACGTTACAGGATGAAGTTAACACTATCATGCAAACGTATAAGTATGGTGGCAATGCTGATGTGGTGGAAGAGTATAAAATGGACAGTTCCTGGTTTAAACTTTCAATGGTGAATGCCTGATCCAAAGATCGTAGTAATTAGCGGGGCCGGAATAAGTGCAGAGAGCGGCCTTTCTACATTCAGGGATTCCGGTGGACTTTGGGAAGGATACGATGTCAACGAAGTGGCTTCTATACAAGGTTGGAATAAAGATCCCGAAAACGTTCTCGAATTTTATAACCTCAGACGAAAACAAGCTGCGGAAGCCAAACCCAATGCAGCTCACAAAGCATTAGCCGATCTTGAAGATCATTTCAACGTTTCTGTGGTTACTCAAAATGTTGACGATTTACATGAACGAGCCGGCTCCACTCAGGTTCTGCATTTACACGGGGAGCTTACAAAAGCCCGAAGTGTTGAGGATGAATCTGTCGTAATCGATATTGGTGCTGACCCCATTAAATGGGGAGATACTGCTGAAGATGGAGCTCAGCTACGACCGCATGTAGTTTGGTTTGGCGAAATAGTACCGATGATAGAACCTGCAGCCATCGAAGTTTCTACTGCTGATATTCTAATTGTGGTGGGTACTTCTTTAGTGGTTTATCCGGCCGCGGGATTGATTGATTATGCAAAAACACATATCCCTAAATACATCATTGACCCCTCTGACCCTCAACTTTATGACTTTGACGGATGGGAACACTACAAAGAGAATGCAGGTACTGGCGTTAAAAAATTAGCAGACAAACTTATAAAAGAACACACATAGCAAAATGGCGAATAAAAAAGCGACGGACGAAGAAAAAGGAATTCTGGAGCAGTTTATGCTGCCTTTCTATCACATTACAAAACGAATTCCTCTTTTCCCCGGTAAAAATGATGCAAAATCGGAAGCCGGTTTATTTGGAATTACAGAAGAAGAGCTCAAAGAGTACAGAGAGAATTATGACGAAAATGCCCGGCAGGCTGCACTGGAGATTCTTAAGGAAGATGAAATTGTAGATTGCCTCGATAAACTTCCCATGGATGGAGAAGAAACCATCGTAGCCTTTGGTGACTCAAACACGGAAGATGCACAGGGCTGGTTTACCATTTTGAAGCATGTACTGGAAATATCAGTGGAAAAAGCCAATTTCAATTTCATAAATGCGGGTGTTTCTTACAATACAACGGCAGAAGCTCTACGCCGTGTTGATCGCGATGTAGTGGTTCATGAACCGGATTGGGTAATTGTAGCATTAGGCACTTTTGATGCACAGCGGTTAAATATTGCTCCCGATCGTACCTTATTACCTCTTTCAGAAACCTGGGAGAATATAGAAACCATCCAATCAGTATTGGAATCAAGAGTGGAAAACCCGCTGATCTGGATTACACCTGCTCCTGTTATTGATGAAATGCTGGAAGAGAATCTGCTTTATGATTTCACCATCAAACCGGAGGATTTAGGTCCGGTGCAGGATTTAGTTTCCGGTAAGCAAGGGGCAATAGTGGATGCATCTGCAAAACGAATGGGAGAAGGTGAGCCTAATGCCTGGAACTACCTTCCGGATGGCCTGCATCACTCCTTATCCGGACATATGGAAACAACGAAGGCAATCATTAAAAAACTGGCTGAGCCTAAAAATTAACTTTCAGGTTAACGAAGTTAACAGAAGGGTTGAATTTGCGTGATAATCCGCTATCGGTTGTTTGATAGGTAGTGGTTATGGCCGGAGAAACTAAACCAAGGCTGGTTTTATTATTAAATTGAATGCCTACTAATCCATCAGCATTAGGAACAGAGCTTTTCTTTGCAGTGGATGTAGGAGTAACTCGTTTTGAAAGAGCAAAGGCATCAATGAGCCCTACTCCGAAACCTACCCATGCTCCAATACCGGCCCCATATTGCAACCCTTCTACTAACGGCTCATTGGCAACCAGCATCACGGATGTTGTAACCACGGCACCGGCAGCTGCTCCATAAAAGGTATCCAGCAAAACAATAATGCTGGTGTTGTTTCCATCATTAAATAAACCCTGCACAATCAGTTGCTGTCCACCGGAGGAAGCTATATCGTAAGCTCCCACTCCCACTCCATACAAAGTTCCAAGCCCCACACCAACACGTAAAGGAGCAAAGTCAGAGCTATTATTTAAAGCCATCGTAGCTCCTCCTAAGAGGGTCCCGTTTACAGCTCCGTTTAATGTATTGCCTGCCAGAAGCTCAATTGTTTGACCTTTGGTTGCTTCGCTTGCTGAAAAGATGATCGTGATGCAAAGAAAGAGTGCTGAAAGTGTACGCATTATAGTCTCATAGAATTTTAGATTTTACCGAAGTTAGTAAATAATAAATGCCAATACCATCCTGTACTAACTCGGATCATTTAATGCTACCGGTAATACTTTTCCATTATAAAATTGGTGTCCGGTCAGGATAAAGTTCGCTATATAGCTTCCCATTTGTTGTGGGGAAACCGGAGCTTCAAAGCCGGGAAAGGCATTTTCCAGCATTTCGGTTTGTACTGCCCCGATGCATAAACAATTAACGGCAATATTATCTTCAGCGAATTCGGCACTCAACACTTCAGACAGGCCAACCACGGCAGCTTTTGCGGCACCATAAGCAGATAATCCCCCAAATTTTAAACTGCCCTGATATCCCGACATACTGGAAATATTGAGAATATGACTTCCCTTCCTGAGATGTGGTTTCAGTGCTTGAGTGAGACGAACAATTCCATACACATTCACATCCATGAGCTTTTTAAATACTTCGATGTCGGTATCCATAAAAGCTTGCCGATGAACAGCCCCAGCATTATTGATTAACCCATCCAGACCTTTCGTGCTTTCTACAGCAGCAGCGATTTTGGTAATGTCTTCCGGTTTCGTTAGATCAGCCGTAACAGGTATGATTTTTCCGTTCTCAGCAGTATTTGAAAGTTCCTGTAACTTATCTTGTGAACGGGCAGTAGCAATAACGGTGTGATTTTCTGAAGCCAGTTTGAGTGCAGTTTCATATCCTATACCGCGGCTGGCTCCGGTAACTAAAATCGTCTTACTCATTAATATGTTGGTATTTTTGTTGTTAGATTTAATGACTCAAACAAATGCATTTACAAATAGTTCGGATAAGTTGGCGCGAGCTTGGAAAAAGCGCTTTTTTAGTGGTAAATTTCCACACTGTTAAAAATCCTAAATAGTAAGTTAAGGCTTAATGACTACAAAAACTGGTAAACCGTTAGTACCCAGTAATATAGAAACGCTAAAACCCTATGTTGCGGGTAAGACTATTGCAGAAGTAGCAGATTTATACAAACCCACCAAAATAGCCAAACTTGCTTCCAACGAGAACCGACTGGGATGTAGCCCAAAAGTTAAAAACGCAATTGATGAGGCGTTTAAAGAAATTCAGGATTACCCGGACCCGGTTGCCCGGAAACTTCGAGCTGCCATTGCGGAACGAAATGGGGTAAACAGTGAAAATGTATTACTCGCTTCCGGATCAGAAAGTATTATTTCTATTCTCTGTAAAACGTTTTTCCTCAATAAAGAAAATGCGGTAACAGCCGATGCAACCTTTGTAGGGTTTTTTGTGCAGATAGGGGTTAGAGGGGTTCACTTGAAGCGAATCCCCATGACCCCGGATTACCGGTATGATGTAAAAGCCATTGCCAATGCCATCGATGAGCACACCAAAATGGTGTATATTGCCAATCCCAATAACCCTACCGGCACCTATATCAATAAAGAAGAATTTGAATGGTTTATGCAGCAAGTGCCGGAAGATGTGCTTGTGGTGATGGATGAGGCTTACTTTGAGTACACAAAAGGCGTTGAGGATTATCCGCAAGCTCTGGACTATGAGTATGACAATATCATTGTATTGAGAACTTTTTCGAAAGCTTACGGATTAGCCGGATTCAGAGTGGGATATGCAATTGCCAATGAAGAACTCATCAGCAATATGATGAAAACAAAACTCACTTTTGAGCCCACAACACTGGGGCAGGCGGCCGCACTTGCAGCATACAACGATCATGAGTTTCTGCAAAAAAGTACTGATGTTGTTGAAGAAAGTAAGCAGCGGTTGTACCGGTTTTTTGATGAACAAAATGTTAACTACGTAAAATCAATTTCAAACTCGGTAATGATGGTTCTTCCATCGGAAGAGGAAGCGATAGATTTCACCCAGAGTATGTTGGAAAAGGGAGTAATCCTGCGCCGAATCAATGCTTTTGGACTGCCAAATTGCATCAGGATTACGGTGGGTCTTTCAGAAGAAATGGACCATTTTGAACAATCATTTTTAGAAGTAACTAAGAAGTAAGCAGTAAAGAGTTTTATTTATGGCCAAGAAAAAAACGGCATCTAAAAAGAAGAACAAAACAACTAAAGACGTTGACTGGAAAGACGTTGCACGGCTCATGCTTACCTCAAGAGCAATGGACGATAAGGAGGAAAATGAGCTGGTTCCTAATAAAGAAGTACTGTATCAGTTTTCTGCTCGTGGACATGAGCTTGGACAGATTTTATTAGGAAAGCTGCTTACCAATAAGCACGACTCAGCCAGTGCATATTACCGTTCCCGTCCTCTGCTGCTAACTCTTGGGCTTTCCGAAGAAGATGCAATGGCGGCCCCCATGGGTAAGTCAGGAGGCTACAGCGACGGACGTGATATTGGAGTGGTTTGTAATAAACCGGATGCCGATGGCCCCAAAGTATTGCCGATGGCCGGGGACGTAGGTTCCCAATATACACCCGCCATTGGTTGGGCTCAGGGGATTGAATACCGAAAAAACGTGCTTAAAGAAAAAGAGTACGAAAAAGCTATTTCTGTAATTTTAGGTGGTGATGGATCGGTAGCCACCAATGGATTTTGGTCGGCATTGACAATTGCCACCACCCAGAACCTGCCGGTGTTGTTTTATATTGAAGACAATGGATACGGAATTTCGGTTACAAGCGAATACCAAACTCCGGGTGGAAAAATCAGCAACAACCTGCAGTCTTTTAACAACCTGAAAATCTATGACGGAGACGGAACCGATCCTGAAGAAGCTGCATCGTTGCTGGAAGAATCCGTTGATTACGTTCGGGGAAGAAAAGGCCCTGCCCTTATTCGGTTAACTGTGCCAAGACTAAACGGACATTCCTACCAGGATAATCAGGCGTATAAGGATGAGAAGTTAATTGAGAAAGAGAAAGAAAACGATCCGCTTGAAAAACTGAAAGCCTATATGGTGCCAGATCAGATCACCGAAAAAACCTGGAAGAACTGGGAAAAGAAGGCTAAAGATACTATTGAAGAAGCGGCAGAAGCAGCCTTGAACCGTCCACAACCGGATACATCCCAAACCGAAAAGTTTGCTTTCGCGGAAGATGAAATCCAGACCATTGGTGGGCTTGTTGCTGAAGGACATGACTTTCCGGAGTCGTCCGAAGAAGCGAAGCCTGAAAAGCAGCGCATTAATATTGTAGAAGCGATCCGCCGAACGCTGAAGTATGAGCTGGAAACCAACCCAAAGCTGATGGTTTTTGGGGAAGATGTTGGCATGAAAGGAGGTGTTCATGCAGCTACAATGGATCTTCAGTCTGAATTTGGAGAGGATCGGGTATTTGATACCAGCCTTTCGGAAGAAGGGATTATCGGCCGGGCCGTTGGTTTGGCATATTCAGGATTAATGCCCGTCGCTGAAATACAGTTCAGGAAATATGCAGATCCGGCAACCGAGCAGCTCAACAACTGCGGTACAACACGGTGGAGAACAGCGAACCGTTTTGCTGCTCCCATTGTAGTTCGTATGCCCGGAGGGTTTGCCAAGTGTGGAGACCCATGGCACAGTATGAGTAACGAAGTATTTTTTACCCATGCCATCGGCTGGCAGGTAGCCATGCCCAGTAATGCTGAAGACGCGGTTGGTTTGTTGAGGTCAGCCATGAGAAGTAATAACCCAACGGTCTTTTTTGAGCATCGGAATTTATTAGACGCAAAGTATGCCCGCAAACCATATCCGGGCGACGATTTTATTGTACCTTTTGGAAAAGCAAAAAAGCTGAGAGAAGGAGAGGAGCTTACCATTGTTACATGGGGAGCTATGTGTGAACGAAGTGAAGCCGCCGTTGAAGAACTGGGAGTTTCTGCAGATGTGCTCGACCTCAGGACATTGATGCCCTGGGATAAGGAAGCTGTTTTGGATTCCATTCGCCGAACAAACCGCTGTTTGATTGTCCATGAGGATAACAAAACTGCCGGCTTTGGTGCGGAGATAGCTGCCGTTCTTGTGCGCGAAGCCTTCACCTACCTGGATGCACCGGTTGAGCGAATAACTATGCCCGATATCCCTGTTCCTTATAATGTTAACCTGATGAACTCAGTGCTGCCAACAACCGACAAAATTGCCGGTAAGATAGAGGAGTTGCTCTCTTTCTAAGTTTGGTGCCAAATGTTACATGAGTCTTTTTTAATTTTAAGATCGTAGAGATTCCTACTTGGAATCTATATCATAGAAGGCGTTCAACTCTTTAATTTTTATTGGCCTTGAGACTCGGTACAAAAATTATCATTGGCTTTATATGCATCAGTTTATTGTTGGCTGTTGTTGGGTTTATTTCTGATCAATTCACATCGGAAATTAGACAGGAACAGCTACGATCGGTTAATGAGGCTTCCGAAGTTGTGATTTATACCGGGGAAATGGAGCGCAGCTTATTCCAAAGCCTGATCTTTTTAAACGGAATAAGAGAAGCCCTGGTAGTAGAAAAAAACTACGATACCGTACAAGAGCTCCCGGCTGTAGTAGAGCTTATCTCACAATTTGAAGGAGAGCTGAAGCAATTTGAAACGGCCTATGCAAAACTGGAAGATCTGCTGGTTCAGGATCAGCGACTACCGGAGGATGTGAATGAGCTGCTGATGAGCTACGAAGTGTACAAATCGATAGCAAAACAGTGGTTAGATCTTGGAGAGGAAGACTTTGCCCAGGCCAATATCATGTTCATCAATTCAATTGAACCATACTTCCGTAATAACATCATTCCGGAAATAACTCAGCTTCGAAGTTTTGTGTTGTCCATTCAGGAACAACGGAACGTTCAGCTTACGAACTCACTGGAGAGGGCAGAGCTAATAAACTATATCGCTACCCTGAGTTCTGTATTGCTGGCGATTGTTCTGGCCGTTTATATTTACAGATCTATTGCAAATCCCCTGGCGAGGTTGAGCGCTACAGCCAAGAAACTGGGTGAAGGAAAGCTGGATGAAAGGATAGAGGTGGCTTCCAAAGATGAGATCGGCGAACTTTCCGAGGCATTTAACTCCATGGCAGCCGGACTTCAAAAAAAGACCGTCTCCAAAGCATATGTTGATAATATCATTGAATCTATCCAGGAGGCGTTGTTTGTAACGGATAACGATGGCACCCTGATCAGGGTTAATTCTGCCGCCGCCGATCTTATGGGATATCGGGTAGAAGAAATGACTCACCGCCCTATCAGAGATTTCTATAATATGAAAGGGATGAGGAAGGAATATGAGCAAAACCGAAAGGACAAAAAGTCCTTTGAGTTTTCACTGGTCCACAAAGAGGGACATTTACTATCGGTTTTGTTTTCCGAGGCAGAGCTAATGGATACGCAAGGGAATAAGGTGGGGACGGTTTCGGTGGCCAGTGATATTTCGGAGCGCAAAAAGCAGGAAGAAGAAATTCGGGGTTCCCTTAAAGAAAAAGAGGTGATGCTGGCAGAAATTCATCACCGGGTAAAAAATAACCTTGCAGTTATTTCAGGCCTGCTTCAACTGCAAAGTTATAGCGCCAAGAATACCGAGGTAGAGAAAGCACTTAGCGACAGCCAAATGCGGATTCAGTCGATAGCTTTAGTGCACGAAATGCTATATGAAAGCGAATCGCTGGCCTACATTGACTACGACAAATATGTAAACGACTTACTACAGGCCATTAGCAGTATGCACATGAATGGCCAAAAGAATATTAAACTTTCTGCGGATGTAGATCCGATTTCTCTTAGTATCAATCAGGCTATTCCTTGTTCACTGCTTATTAATGAGCTAATTGTGAATGCTTTCAAACACGCTTTTAAGGGTCAGCAAGAGGGCAAGATTAATGTGAAGATGACTGAAGAGGACGGCAAAATAAAGATGATCATCTCTGATACAGGGCAAGGTTTCGAAGTCGATAAGTTCACAGATTCAGACTCATTGGGTTCCACGCTTATTAAAACGTTAGCCGGCCAGCTGGAAGGTGATTTCGAAATTTTGGAAAGTTCGAAGGCGAAAGGAAGCGTCTTCAAAATTGAGTTTATTCGGGAACAGGGATCCAATAACTGATTTTATGCAAATCAGGCCAAAAGGTTAGTAACAAAGCCTTCAAAAAATCGTAGCTTCTTTTATTACTGTTAACTCCGGTCATTTTTTAATGACACAAGATTAATTAGGGCGCATTTCGTTGTTAAACCGACGTACTTTTATATTACTTTTTTGTGGATTAGCCGGGTTGGCGAGCTATTTTCTTGTCCGTCCCGATATTGAATTCTATGCGGCTGGTCCCATATCAGAAAGCAAAGAAACTGTTGAGGAACGGCTTGCGGATATTGCACCCCGGCTTGGGTTCTCCACCGATTCTCTCGCCATGATGACGATGCGAAAACAGCATCTCAAATACCTGAAAACCCTGCAAGACACGTTGACGGATGAAACAAATCCGGCAAAGCTGAACAAAGCAAACGTGCACATCCAAAGCTGGGAAACGATTATAGGTAGCAAAAATAGAAATAACGGTATGTTCGCCTCAACGGGGCAGTTATTTGATGATGTAGGCCGGCTCCAGCTTAATGTTTCCAATTCGGGACGGGTGATTCGACTAAACGCTCATGATGAAAACCCAAATCCAACCTTTTTACAAGGCGACTCCCTGTTAGCAATTGCAAACGAGCTGGTAGGAAATACATTAGGATATGACCTCGATAAATATGAAATCGTAGAAGAAAATTCAGATGATTCCACTTTTGAAATCCTGGAAGAGCGAAATGACAGGGTAATACTGGAAAATGGGGGTGCCAATACCCTCGATATTACCTGGGAAAGGAAGCCTGGTGTAACGGATACGCCCGAGTTACTATCACTGAATCTCAAGCCTGTAGTTCGGGAAATTGATAATGAGTCCGGATTCAGGACCGAATTCGGATTCAGTATTGAGTCGTTTGCAGCGATGAACCAGTTTGAACCCGAAAACTTGCAAGCCAGTACGTCAATTGAAGACGATAGCGATTTATACTTTTCGTATGCTCTTTTTGTAGCATTATTTATCCTCGCAATTCTGGTCTTTACGGTTGGGATTCAAAACATTTTTAAAGGAAAAGTAGAATGGAGACGTGCTCTTATAATCTTCATAGTTGTGGCTTTAACCACCTATGGCTGGCGTGCCATTTTCTTCTATTACACATTTAATGATTTTCTGAGTAACGCAGGTTTATTTGGGGCTACCATAAACAGCGTGTTATTTGCTTTGGTGGTTGGGCTGTATGGCTCACTGGCCTATATAAGCTGGGAGGCACTGGCACGTTCTCAAAAACAGAGACAGGTTGATGTAATTGATGCACTGTGGCAGCGAAAGTTTTTTATTAGTGAAACCGGGGCCGGTATTATCCACGGTTTTGCGGTTGGTGGGATTCTCATTGGAATCATGTCAGCATTAATATATTTAATGGGAGATTACCTGATCCAAATCGACAGCCAGTTTGGTTTTGCAGAGGCAAGTATTAAACCCAGGCTGTTGACTATTAATATGAGTGCGCTGACGGTTACCTGGTTGGTGTGTGTTGCACAAATAGGGTTTGTGTATTCAATCATTAATCATTGGGTTAAGCGGGATTGGTTGGTTGGAATTCTTTCAATCATATTCAGTGGTATTTGTATAACCGTTTTAGGGCGTCTTATAGGTACAAGCGGCTCGGTATTTGAAGACCTGGCGATTTATCTGGGCATAGCCGTTGTCCTGATTTATGCAATCCGGGAGTTTGGATTACTCAGTGTGTGTACCGCTTTATGGTTTTTCAATGTGTTCTTCATGATTCAGCCTTACATCGGTTCTGAGTCGATGGAAGTAGCCTATGTGAGTTGGGTTCAGGCATTTGTTTTGGCGGGACCGTTGATTTATGGGTTTATTGCCTACCGATATGGATTTTCCGTTTCCGAAGTTGGAGGATACATCCCGGAATATGAGGAACGAATAGCCCAGCACCTTCGGGTTGAAAAAGAAATTGAGATAGCTCGCGAAAGCCAGTATAAGCTGATGCCCCTTCAGCCCCCCAAAGCTGATGGAATCGATGTGTATGGATTTTTTCTACCTTCGTTTGAGGTAGGCGGCGATTATTTTGATTACGTGCTTTCAGAAAATGGACAAGGAGAGGCGACAGCATTGACAATGGTTGTAGTGGATGTTTCCGGTAAGGCAATGCGGGCGGCAATGCCGGCTGTATTTACCAGTGGATTGCTGCTATCCAGAATGAAGGAAGATATGCCGGACGAGGTATTGTCACAGATTACCGAGCCGATATTTTCGAGAACAGACAAACGAACATTCATCACCTGTGCACTGGCCCGGTACGATTTTGATTCCATGAAAATGAGCATTGCCAATGCGGGACACTGCCGCCCCATTCTAAAGAGAAACGGCCTTGCAGAATATATCCATACGCCGGCTCCAGCTTTCCCATTGGGGCTGAGAGCGGGAGTTAAATACAATGCCGAAACTATCACTATGAAAAAAGGAGATTTCTTCCTCCTGTATTCTGATGGACTACCGGAAGCAGTGAATGAAAAGGGCGAACGTTTTGGTTTTGATGAAGTGCCGAGGCTGATAGAATCAATTGATACAGAAAACCTGTCAGCTAATGAAATTGCACAGGAAATAAAACGGACTGTTCAGAAATTCAGTAACTATCAATTGGCGGATGATACTACTATCATATGCCTGAAGATTTAAAAAAAGAATAAGGCAAATCGCACCATTTAAAACAGGCTGCCAGCGAGTTGCTTTGATAATATTAATCACAAAAAACAGAACATGGCTCAAGATCAAAATTTTGATTTTAATGTACCGCCGCAGTTCGAGAAGATTTCAAAAAACATCCGGCTTATTATTGGCGGGTTGATTGTTGCTCTGCTCGGCTTTTCTACCTTTTTCACGGTTGACCCCGAAGAAGTAGGAGTTGTAGTGCGGTTGGGTAAATTTGTAGAAACCGTTGAACCGGGATTAAATTATAAACTACCACTCATCGATCAGGTGGAATTGGTTCCCGTAGAACGACAACTGAAACAAGAATTTGGATATCGTACGGTTCAGGCCGGCGTTCAAACACGATATCAGAAAGCTGGGTATGAGGACGAATCGCTAATGTTAACCGGTGATTTGAATCTTGCTGATGTGGAATGGGTGGTTCAATATCGAATCAATGATCCATACAGCTACCTGTTTAAAGTACGTAACGCCGAATCTACTTTATCAGATATTTCAGAGGCTGCGATGCGCCAAATTGTAGGTGATCGTACCGTAAACGAAGTACTAACCGTTGGCCGTGCCGAAGTATCTATACAGGTACAACAGCTCATTCAATCTCTGGTTACTGAATATGAAATGGGGATTACCATTGAGCAGGTGGTTCTGCAGGATATCAATCCACCGAATCCGGTGAAGCCATCCTTTAATGCGGTTAACGAGGCACAACAGCAAAGAGAAACGTTGATTAACCAAGCCCGGGCCGATTACAACCGTGTGATTCCAAGAGCACGAGGGGAAGCCCAGGAAACCATTCAGCGGGCTGAAGGTTATGCTTCGGAGCGTGTGAATACAGCCGAGGGTGAAGTATCTCGCTTTAACGATTTATACTCCGAGTACATAAAGGCTCCGGAGGTTACAAAACGAAGGATCTTTTTGGAGACCATGGAAGATATCATACCAAAAATGGGTAAGAAGATTATTACAGATCAAAACGGAAACAATGTGTTGCCACTGCTTCAGCTTCAGTTAGATGGAGCCCGCAGTTCAACTAATCAAAACGACGGAGGTAACTAAGATGAGCCAAGCAAAAGGAATAATTGCCGTCGTAATTGGTTTAGTACTGTTTTTAACAGCAATTGATGGGTTTTACATCGTGCACGAAACCGAGCAGGTTATCATCACTCAGTTTGGTGATCCTGTTGGAGAAGCAATCACACAACCGGGCTTGAAGTTCAAGATTCCATTCATGCAAACGGCCAACTTTTTCGAGAAGCGGTACCTGGAATGGGATGGAGATCGCAATCAAATTCCAACACGTGATAAAAAATTCATTTTTGTGGATTCCTATGCGCGTTGGCAGATTACAGATCCCCTGCAGTTTTACCAACGATTAGGCAATGAACGCGGGGCCCAGTCTCGTCTTGATGATATTCTGGATGGGGAAACCCGAAACGCGATTGCATCTCACGATTTACTGGAAATTGTACGAACCAGCAACCGTGAACCGGATACTTCCGGGGCCGCTATTTTAGAAGTGGTGGAAGATTCGCTGGAGACCATCGAAACAGGACGTGGATTCATTCAGGATGAAATCCAGGAAAAAGGAAACGAGCGGGCTAAAGACCTGGGAATTGTGATTCTGGACTTCCGTATCAAGCGGGTAAATTATGTGGAAGATGTGCGCCAAACGGTGTACGACCGTATGATTTCTGAACGAAACCGAATAGCGGATGAATTCAGGTCTGAAGGTCAGGGTGAAGCGTCACGAATAAATGGTGAAAAGGAAAGAGACCTTGCCCGCATTCAGTCTGAGGCATTCCGGGAAGCCGAAATTATTCGCGGTAATGCCGATGCCCAGGCAGCAGCAATTTACAATGCAGCCTATAACAAATCGCCCCAAGCGAGAGAGCTGTATTCGTTTATGCGTTCGATGAATGCCTATGTGAAAACCATGGACGATCAAACAAACGTCATTCTCTCTACCGACAGTGATTTCTTCAGGTATTTGAACCGGATCGATTAGTTAAAGTAAGTGAAAATTGTATTTTTAGAGCACGAGTGATGAACTCGTGCTTTTTTTAATTAATCAATACTCATGATAGAAGGGGTTTTACTAGATAAAATAATTGGGTTTGGTCTAGAAAAATCAAAGTCTATTCTTAATGATTTAGACTTTAGCTTAGACAAGGATCTTACTGATATTCAAGAATCATTGAATATTCATTTAACTAAATGTACAAATTGGGCAAAAGAAGTTTCATTTAAGGATGCTAGAGAAAGAAAAAGTATTACGGATGTATATATCCATTTAGATTTGGAGCTAATCCCTGCTCGTCAAAGGATTTCAACTAATGAAAAAAGTAAATCTTTAAAATTAAAAGAAATCTCGTTTGAGGATAATATTGTATTACTTGGTCAGCCTGGAGCTGGAAAAACTACTTCATTGAAATATCTAATAAATGACCTATTGTTTGATGATTCTGAATCAAGTGTTAAAAATAGAATTCATTATCCAGTTCTGATCAAATTCAGAGAAATATCTGTAAAAAATGAGTTTGAATATGATAGTCTAATAATAGACGAACTGATTAAAATTTTTGGGTTGGGAATTTCAAAAAACCTTAAGAAAAATGAGTTTAAGATTGATGAGGATGAATTAAAAAGGCAAACTAAGGTAGCTAAAGAGAAACTGATTCTTGGCTTTTTAGAGACTCAAAGTGTTTTATTACTTCTAGATGGATTTGATGAATTACCCAGTATTGAGATAAAGGAAAAAGTAATAAGAGAAGTAAGACTCCTTACAGAAGCTCTGAGCAATTCAAGGTTTATACTATCCTCAAGAAGCGGAGATTTTAATTATCATATTCCAAACACAAGAGAGCTGGAAATTCAGCCCTTGAAGGAGAGGCAAATTTCTGACTTTGCATATAAATGGCTAGAAGATGACCGGGAAGCTGATGACTTTATTTCAAAAATAAAAGAATCTCCTTTCTTTGATACAGCTATAAGACCACTGACAATTGCTCATCTGTGTGCTATTTATGAAAGAATTAAGGATATACCTAAAAAGCCGAAAACTGTTTATCGAAAAGTAATAGATTTGATGCTTGAAGAGTGGGATCAACAGAGATCTATAAAAAGATCTTCAAGCTATGCCAATTTTGAAACGGATAGGAAATACGATTTTCTTTGTGCTTTTGCATTTGAACTTTCCGATACAAATAGTAAGAATTTATTCACTAAAGAAGAGATGATAACTAGTTACATTAGCATTTGTGATAACTTTGATTTACCAAGAGGAGAGGTGAAAAAAGTAGTAGATGAATTAGAAACACATACTGGATTATTTTTACAATCAGGATATAATAAGTACATGTTTGCTCATAAATCTTTACAAGAATTTTTTATGGCAGAGTATATTGTAAAATTACCTTCTATACCTGATAAAAACACTGTGGAAAGGTTTCCAAATGAAATAGCAATAGCAGTTTCAATCTCGTCGTTTCCTGGTAGATACTTATCAGAATTATTAAATAAATACCGAGATCTATTCCAATCAAAGCCGAGTTTTTCGGCAGTTTTTATTACAAGATTAATGCTAGAGAAACCTGATTTTGACTATAGTTTAGAAACTGGTTTAGCACTTTTAGACTTGTTTGAATGTACAATAAACAAAAAGACAGGGAAGGTGTCTTATTCTATTGGCCCAGATAAAGAAGAATACAAAGAGTATATGTTTTCGTTGTTACGTTTTAATGAAAAGTTGTCTACAGTAATGTCTCAAAATTATAATTCTACTCAAACTAGAGAAGATTTTCATAAATTTTTTAAAAAACACCCTTCAGAAACGCCGAAAGCATTATTTTACCCCAATGTGCAAAACCAATAAGTGAGTTTATAAAACCTAATTAATTGGCCTTAGCTTCTTTTAGGGATAAAAGGCAGAATTAAAAAGCTTGTGCTTCACAAGTTTGAGAATATTCATCACGCCAATGGTCAGCCTTCTGAAATTAAATGCAGCTGCACCACTTTCAATTCATCATAAGTTATTTCTTCGGAAAGGGCTTCAAAGACAGGCCGAAGCATTTCAGTCCCGTGTTCATCAAAGGCTTTCCTTACCTTTTTCAACTCAGAACTGCTCAGGTTCGATGCTTGCAAGATCTTGTCAGTGGGTATCGTATTTCCTGCTCTTACAAACTTGATTAAATACCCAACAACCGTGCTTTCCTTAACACTGATTTTTGCAGCTATATCCGAGATGCTGCCTCCCTCGCAAAACAATTGTCCCACTTCATAAGGACGACTGCTTTTGCTTAAGGTTTTCCGAACGGTACTTTTTCTTTTCCGGTCAGACTTTGATCTTTCTTCCAGGTTATGTTCCTTACTGAAGCCGATAATGATGTCAAGAAAAGCCGTGCCGTATTTCTCCGCTTTTGCACGACCAACCCCATGAATTTGCAAAAAACTCTCGCTTGACTGGGGACAATAATAAGCCATCTCGATCAACGTGGTGTCTGCGAAAATAACGTAGGGCGGAACCTCTTGCTGTTGAGCCAGATTCATCCGCTTTTCCTTTAGTAAGGCAAATAAGTTTTTGTTGAAGTCGAGCGACTCGATTTCAGATTTAGTATTTCCGGTTTGCGCTTTTTTCTGAGGCTCTTCTATCACTCCAAAAACCTCCTGTTCACCCTTGAGGATTTCCACGGCTTTGGGAGTAAGCTTCAAACTTTTATGTTCAAACTCTCTAACAATGATGTCTTGTTTCATGAGTTCGCGATACAGCTGTTTCCACTCCGGTCGGCTGAATTCTTTTCCAATTCCATAGGTTGAAAGCTGATCGTGCCCAAACTTAAGAACTTCTTTGCGGCGTGAACCGACCAGGATATTTTTGATATGGTGATACCCGAACTTTTGGTCAGTCCGCGCCATTGTTGACAGGAATTTCTGAACAGGAATGGTGATGTTTTCTTTTTCGGGCGAATCGCCGGTGCAGAAATCACACATTCCGCAATTGGGCTCATTGAAATGTTCTCCAAAATATTGCAGCAACTTGATACGCCGGCATTGGTGAGCCTCCACATACTCCATCAGCTTTTGCAGGTGTTGCTCTGTCACCCGTTGTTCGGCTTCCGCTTTCTGGTCAATGAAGTATCGGATCTTGGCAGCATCTCCATAACTGAACAGAAACAGGCAATCGGATTGCAGCCCATCACGCCCGGCGCGGCCAATTTGCTGGTAATACGATTCGATATTCTTTGGCATATCATGGTGCACAACAAACCGAACATCCGGCTTATCAATACCCATACCGAATGCAATAGTGGCTACAATAATGTCCACCTCATCCTTGATGAAGGCATCCTGGTTTTGGGCGCGCTCCTGTTCTCCAAGTCCGGCGTGGTAGGGCAGGGATTTGAATCCATTTGCATTCAGATCCTGTGAAAGTTGGTCCACCTGTTTTCTGGAAAAACAATAGATAATACCCGAATCCCCCTCGTGTCTTCGTATAAAATTAATCACCTGCTGAAGAGCGCTATTTTTTGATTCTACATTCAGGTACAGGTTCTCACGGTTGAAACTGGCGACAAAAGTATTGGCGTTTTTCAACCCCAGAGATGTCGCAATATCTTCCTGAACACGGGGTGTTGCGGTAGCAGTAAGTCCTAAGGTAACTGCATTGGTGAATCGATTGGTGACATCAGCCAGCTGCCTGTACTCCGGCCGGAAATCGTGACCCCATTCCGAAATACAGTGGGCCTCATCAATGGCCACACATTCAACATTAAGTCCTGAAAGCAGATTCAGGACATTGCCTTTCAAAAGAGTTTCCGGAGCCAAATACAGAAGGTCCAGCTTGTTCCTGCGGATGAGGTCGAGCGTGTTTTGGTATTCCCGAGGCGAAAGTGAGCTGTTCAGGTACGAAGCGGAAATTCCATAAGCGGTAAGTTGATCAACCTGATCTTTCATCAGTGAAATTAAAGGAGAAACAACAATGGTAAGTCCATCAAAAATGAGTGCAGGGATTTGATAGCAAAGTGATTTACCGCCACCGGTAGGCATTACGGCAAGGGTATCACGCTTTTGAAGAACGTTTTCAATTATATCTTTTTGAAGCGACCGGAATACCTCAAAACCGAAAACATCATGAAGAATATGTTCAGCTTGTTGGAGGTCCGGCATAGTATCAAAAGTGGTTTCTGTATGGTTCATCGTCTTTTTCTCAGGTAAGAGCTATGAAAACCGAATTCCTTACAGATTTTTTTGAGAGAACGAACATCAGCTCGCTGAACAGCCGGAGGGGAATGGAGGTATGAGAATTCTAAAAACAGGTCAGGTATTAGCTTTGCTGGTACTGTGCAAAATTAATAAAGAGGTTCAATAACAAATCAGCGAAAACCTGCCCGATCCATGTCATCTGTGTTCCGTTAATTATATTTCACTCCATTGGTTCTGCTATAGAATGATGGCCGAAGCGGATTACTTTCTGTTTTGAGAGCTCTTTCGTCTAACCCGGCTATGTAAGGAGATGTCCGAATTGGTGATGAATTTATAGAGTACCCGGGTCCATGAACTGTGGGCGTACAAATCATCGTAATACTCGGGAGCTAATTTCTTTAGCTTGGGCAATCTTGATCCCGGAATGCGGGGGAAATCATGATGCTCGTTATGAAATCCTACATTGAATGAGAGCTTGTTTAGCGGACCGTAATAGGAATAGGTTTCTTGACCTTCCTCAAAAACATAATGTTCAGAAATAAAATGTCCGGCAAGCGGGTGTAAACTTCCTGCAAAAAATACTGACACGGCTAAGTAAAGAAGAGCCTGCCATCCGGCAAAATATATGAACACCGCAATAACGGGGAATTGAAATGCCATGTTAATGAAATGCCACTTTTTCATTTTTAAGGGGTGCACAAATAAAGGACGAATGATGTAGCATAGGATTTGATTGAACGCCCAAACCAATTTCCCCCACAATCCTTTGAAAAATCCCGCCTCTACAGGGTGGGGTAAATCGGCATCATGGTGTTCATCGCCTTGCTCGGCATGGTGCATCAAATGGTAGGTCTTGAACGACATTGCGTAAGGGAAAATCATCGGAATATTGGCAAAAATAGCAAGCCAATTATTGTGAGCTCTTTTCTTAAATGCCAAATGGTGACTCAGTTCATGGATAGCCAAGAATAAAGCATGAGAAATAGTAGCACCCAACACATAAGAGGCCACTAAAAATAACGACCAGTGTAAATTCGGAGCAAAGTAAGCGGAAATCATCTGGATGAGAACCAAGCCAAAAACTTTGTACTTTAAAGAGGGGTCAACTCCGTATAGGTCTCTTACCTGTGGGTATTTTTTTAAGATTTCTTTTCGTCGTTCTAAATGAGGCTCTGCATCATCTGACCAGTAAAACCCGTCTTTATCTCTTTTATGCCCCTCAGATGCTGAAGTATCCATGTAGAATGTTTATGTGCCGTTTTCCAATTTCAATAAATATAACAAATTATTGAATGCACACTGATATAAATACTTATGAATATATAGTCAGTGGCAGATGAGCTGTGCAGATTGGTTTATACTGACTTTGCAAACCAATACTATTTCGGCAACCGAAAAGCTGTGAAATTTGGCTTATACCAATTCCCCAAAATCAACGTCCAGCATTTCGCTAAGTATTTCTTTGCTTTTGGAAGTGTTGACATGGGCTCCCAGTTTCATCAGCAGATTGTAAAGCCCAAGGTGTACACGGGTTGTATATAAGAAGTGCTGAGATCCACGGGGTTCATTACCGATGGGAGCGTCTTTGGTAAAGTACTTGATCTTATTTCGGTAGTCTTCGTTCCCAAAATCAAAAACTTCAGATTTATAAGGCTCAGCGAAAGTCATTCCATAATTACGGGCGAAACGGAAGTATTTCTCTTCTTTGTCGGGATTATCTGAATCAGGTTTGATGACTTTAAGTTTGTAATAAAGATTACGAATGGCTTCTTCATCCCCATCTAAATGGGTGGGTAGCAACCGAAGGTAATTCATGAAAAACTCTTCGGGAAATTGCTTCACACAACCGAAGTCAATTACGCCCAGTTTGTCATCGTTAGTGAATAAAAAGTTTCCGGGGTGCGTGTCGGCGTGAACGTAATTCTTATCCTGAATTTGTTGATGGAAAAAATCCCACAGCAGCTGCCCGAAGCGATTTCGCTGTTCTTGGGTTGGGTTTTCTTTCAGGAACTCATTGAGATGCCGGCCTTCCAGGTACGTCATACACAAAACTTTATCCGTAGAATACTCTTTGATCCACTCCGGAATAACGATATTCATCCCGCCAAATCGCTCTCGGAATAACTCAATTTGCTGGCCTTCATTTGTATAATCGGTTTCTTCCAGCAGGGTTTGTTTTACTTCATCAAAATAGGGATCAATATCAGCGCCCTTCTTAACGATGCGTTTCACTAAAATTTTAGCAAGGCCAAGGTCGGAATTGATGGTCTCCCGAACATTGGGGTATTGTATTTTGATGGCAGCTTTTCGTCCGTCTTTAAGCTCTGCCAGATGCACCTGGCCGATGGATGCTGCCGCAAAAGCCTCGGAGTCGAAACGGGTAAATAACTGCTCGGGATAGTCACCCAATTCTCTTTTTATGATAGAGCGAACCAAAGCTTTATTAATAGGAGGAACCGAATATTGAGCCTGACTCATTACCTCAGCGAATTCTTCAGGCAAAAACCCCTGATCCATGCTCATGCCCTGGGCAATCTTTAATGCAGTTCCTCGCAGTTTGGTAAACTCCTTAAATACCTCTTTGGCATTCTCGGAATGGAAGCTGCTGTCAGAATCCCCGTTTTCTTTACCTGATTTCTTCCGTAAATAACGCTTGGCATAATTGGTTCCAACCTTGAGTCCGGTTTTGGCAATACGGCTGCCTCGCTCAAATTTCGAGGATGGGAAGTCATTACTCATCTTCAGTCTCCTCGTCTTCTTCATCTGTAATTTCGACTTCAACTTCATGTTCATCTTCAAACCAGCTAGAAACCCATTCATTGAAATCTTCAACCTGTTGGCTGAAACCAAAAGCACTCACAGAGTATTTGGCTAAGTCGAATCCTTTATCAACAATTTTGGAATACACCAGTTCTTCTATAAATCCGGTTAGTTTGTCAACCAAGGCAAATGTACGTTCCTTATCCTCACTTTCATCCTCCAGCCAGAATTTGACCAGGAATAAATACTGTGTTCTAAGTGATGAGTAAAAAAGATCCCCAATAATAAAGCCGGCGCTGGTGGCAATGCGGCCATCTGTGGTAAAGAAGTCAGTAAACAAATCTTTAATCTCATTTCGGAATTCCGTGTTGGATGTACACTTCCACTCATACTTTTCAAAGGTGTCTTCCACGAATGCCCGCCGGTCGTCCATCATATCAAATAGGGTATAGCAGAAGTTTGATAGCTTTTCAGCGATGGTGTAAGAGTCGAAGTCCTCAATCTCTCCAATCATTGCGCGGTAGCGTATTACAAGTGAGGGATAGTAGAATTGAAGAATAGACTTTTTATTCGGGAACAAAGCATAAATTTCAGAAGCAGTTTTGCCTGTTTTATCGGTCAGGTTTGGTATAGAAAACTTATCCTCTATATATAGGTCTATCGCTGCTTCCGTCAGCTCAATTTTAGTATTCAGTTTTTCTGTAGTCATAGTCTTGATTATTTCACTTGCAAAACGAATGCGTGAGGCTTTCAGTTCGTTGCTACGATATAAATTGAAAAATTGTTTTGAATGTTTACTTTTGGGCTAATTCTTATCAATTGTTTTTATGGATGAACGAAAGCCATCACTGGCAAAAAGAGACGCTTTATTTCTGAGCCTGGCAGGAGTATTTCTGACGGCGTTGGTTCTGGGAAATGTAATCGGGACAACCAAATTTGTTACACTCTTCAGTATTCACCTACCCGATTGGTTAAAATCGTTGACGCCTTCGCTGGTAAGAAATGAAGACATATATATAATGAGTATTCCCGTTGGGTTGATTGCTTACCCAATAACATTTCTGGCAACCGATTTAATATCTGAACTATTTGGAAGAAAGAAAGCACAGTTAGTCGTATGGATTGGGTTTGCGATGAACGTGTTCATGCTCTTCTTAATGTCGGTAGGGCATTGGCTTCCAAATACAGGTGGGGTTAGCGGTGGCATTCAATTATTTGAAGGAGTTTATGAATTTATGGTAGGGAATACGATCGCCAGTATGATCGCTTACCTGACAGCCCAAACCGTTGACGTCCGTTTATTTCACTTTTGGAAAAACCTGACTGGGGGCAAACATCTTTGGCTAAGGAATAATGCATCAACCATGTGTAGTCAACTGGTAGATTCGACCGCCATTTTAACGATTTTATATTTGGCCGGAAACCTCGGCGATAATGTGAATTCTGTTGCCACGCTCATTATTCTGATCATCAACAGTTATTTGTTTAAGTTTTTCTTCGCACTTTTCGACACACCGCTCTTTTATTTGGGTGTTAGATTTCTTAAGCACTATGATGAAGACCCTTCAGGGCACTCTTTATATGAATCTGAATGACTCACGTTGGCACAGAAAAAAAGTGAAAGAAATTTGAAATAAAATTTGCAGTGAATGGGGTTCAGCCCTTACCTTTATAATCCTTTCGAGGAAACAAAAACGCTGACTAAAACTTGATGTTTTGGCCGGCATTTTTTTTCGCTGAAAGGTTTGTTCTTAGACATATTGAAGTATAGATCAGATTGTTTGTGCGAGCGAGAGCTTGTTCAATTTCTTGATGCAAATTTTTTGCATTTGATAATGACCAAGAGCGTAGGGTCAGCTCACAGAGTATATATATTTTATTTACAATGGAGAGTTTGATCCTGGCTCAGGACGAACGCTGGCGGCGGGCTTAACACATGCAAGTCGAAGGAGAAGGTGACTGCTTGCAGTCACTGGAGACTGGCGGACGGGTGAGTAACGCGTAGATAACCTGCCTATACCTGGGGGATAACATTTCGAAAGGGATGCTAATACCGCATAATGCAGCGGGGCCGCATGGCCACAGTTGTTAAAGGTTTCGGCCGGGTATAGAGGGGTCTGCGTGCTATTAGTTAGTTGGTGAGGTAACGGCTCACCAAGGCGATGATAGCTAGGGGGTCTGAGAGGATGATCCCCCACACTGGGACTGAGACACGGCCCAGACTCCTACGGGAGGCAGCAGTGAGGAATCTTGCGCAATGGGCGAAAGCCTGACGCAGCCACGCCGCGTGCCGGAAGACGGCCCTATGGGTTGTAAACGGCTTTTTAATGGGAAGAACGCCCGGGTTTCGACCTGGGGTGACGGTACCATTGGAATAAGCACCGGCTAACTCCGTGCCAGCAGCCGCGGTAATACGGAGGGTGCAAGCGTTGTCCGGAATCATTGGGTGTAAAGGGTGCGTAGGCGGGAGCCTAAGTCTGTGGTGAAATCTTGCCGCTTAACGGTAAAATTGCCATGGATACTGGGTTTCTTGAGTACAGAAGAGGTCGGTGGAATTCGTAGTGTAGCGGTGAAATGCATAGATATTACGAAGAACACCAGTGGCGAAGGCGGCCGGCTGGACTGTAACTGACGCTGAGGCACGAAAGCGTGGGGAGCGAACAGGATTAGATACCCTGGTAGTCCACGCTGTAAACGATGTATGCTAGTTGTTGGCCCTTTGGGGCCAGTGATGCAGTTAACGCAGTAAGCATACCACCTGGGGAGTACGTCGGCAACGATGAAACTCAAAGGAATTGACGGGGGCCCGCACAAGCGGTGGAGCATGTGGCTTAATTCGATGCAACGCGAGGAACCTTACCTGGGCTAAATCCACAGTGCAACCTCCCGAAAAGGAGGGTCCCTTCGGGGCACTATGGAAGGTGCTGCATGGCTGTCGTCAGCTCGTGCCGTGAGGTGTTGGGTTAAGTCCCGCAACGAGCGCAACCCCTGTGGTTAGTTACCAGCACGTAATGGTGGGGACTCTAGCCAGACTGCCTACGCAAGTAGTGAGGAAGGTGGGGACGACGTCAAGTCATCATGGCCCTTACGTCCAGGGCTGCACACGTGCTACAATGGATGGTACAATGGGTAGCCACTGCGCGAGCAGGAGCAAATCCACAAAGCCATTCTCAGTTCGGATTGGAGTCTGCAACTCGACTCCATGAAGGTGGAATCGCTAGTAATCGCGTATCAGCAATGACGCGGTGAATACGTTCCCGGGCCTTGTACACACCGCCCGTCAAGCGATGGAAGTCAGGAGTACCTGATGTCGCTCCAGCAAGGAGTGCCTAGGGTAAGCCTGGTAACTGGCGCTAAGTCGTAACAAGGTAGCCGTACCGGAAGGTGCGGCTGGATCACCTCCTTTCAAGGAGAGCGTCCCTGCAATATGGGACTACGACGCTACGCATCGCTCGTGGCAAACAATCTGATCTGTACTTTTAATTGACTGTGTACCCGGCGGGTCACACACTCGCCGCAGCCGGCGAATACCGCCTGCAGCCGAGGCCTGCCTGATATGGGGGCTTGTAGCTCAGGTGGTTAGAGCGCACGCCTGATAAGCGTGAGGTCGGAGGTTCAAGTCCTCCCAAGCCCACAATGGTAACCAAGGGGCTATAGCTCAGCTGGCTAGAGCACTGCCTTTGCAAGGCAGGGGTCCGGGGTTCGAATCCCCGTAGCTCCACAGGAATTTTAAGGTAGTAATGTAGTCGTGAGTATTGAGATATGAGAGGCGGTTTGCCCGGAAAGCTCGCGAAGTTCTTTATAAGATTGTTTAGGATGTATTTTGCTGGTCTTTCGAGGCCGGGCGCATGCATCCGTAGTAAAACACGCTGCCCGTCGAACGGGCCGTACCGCGCCGAGCGCGGGTTCTTTGACATGATGAAGCAATATAGCAATAGTAATAGGTCTGATGTCGCACATCTTGTATGTGCGACAAAAGATAGTAGGGCGCATTTCTTAGGTTACTAAGGATTGCGTACTACGCCAAGGTAGCCGGACAGGTTCGTCCCCGTCCGGCCCACAATAAACCAATAGCATGAATACGAGTAGGTTTGGCGGCGGAGACGCCGTGCAAACCATATAGTAGAAGCATACTAAGGGCACACGGTGGATGCCTAGGCATACAGAGGCGATGAAGGACGTGTAAAGCTGCGATAAGCTGCGGGGAGCTGCATACGAGCAATGATCCGTGGATTTCCGAATGGGGCAACCCATTCTCCCGGTTTACCGGGAGGATACTCCTTTCGAGGAGGGCGTACGGGGGGAACTGAAACATCTAAGTACCCCCAGGAAAAGAAAACAATTCAGTGATTTCCCTAGTAGCGGCGAGCGAACGGGAAGCAGCCCAAACCGGCTTCCTACGGGGAGTCGGGGTAGTAGGACCTGCATAATCGAAGCGAGCTTAAGTCGAAACTGCCTGGAAAGCAGTCCCACAGAAGGTGAAAGGCCTGTAGGCGTACGGCGAGCGGAGAGGCGGGTATCCTGAGTAGCGCGGGGCAGGTGAAACTCTGCGTGAACCAGCCGGCACCATCCGGTAAGGCTAAATACATCTGTATGACCGATAGTGAACCAGTACCGTGAGGGAAAGGTGAAAAGAACGCCGAGAAGGCGAGTGAAATAGTACCTGAAACCGTGTGCTTACAAGCGGTCGGAGCCTCTCTTTGAGGGGTGACGGCGTGCCTTTTGTATAATGAGCCTACGAGTTGCTCCTGTTGTGCGAGGTTAATCCGCTAAGCGGAGGAGCCGCAGCGAAAGCGAGTCTGAAACGGGCGTGCAGTACAGCGGGGCAGACGCGAAACCAAGTGAGCTATCCATGGTCAGGGTGAAGTGGGGGTAAAACCCCATGGAGGCCCGAACCGCCAGACGTTGAAAAGTCTTCGGATGAACTGTGGATAGGGGTGAAAGGCCAATCAAACTTGGAAATAGCTCGTACTCCCTGAAATATATTTAGGTATAGCGTCTGGTTTTGTCTCTCCGGAGGTAGAGCACTGATTAGGCTAGGGCCCTTCACCGGGTACCAACCCTAGACAAACTCCGAATACCGGCAGAGAGCCACCAGGCAGTCAGTGGCGGGGTGATAACGTCCCGTCGCGAGAGGGAAACAACCCAGACCACCAGCTAAGGCCCCCAAATGTATGTTAAGTTGAACAAAGAAAGTTGGGTTGCCCAGACAACTAGGAGGTTGGCTTAGAAGCAGCCATTCCTTTAAAGAGTGCGTAATAGCTCACTAGTTAAGCGGCCCGGCGTCGATAATACACGGGCATTAAACATACTGCCGAAGCTGTGGTCCCCCGATTTATCGGGGGAGGTAAGGGAGCATTCCAGGGGCGCAGAAGCGGAGTCGCGAGACTCCGTGGAGCCCCTGGAAGCGAAACTGTAGGCATGAGTAACGAGAAGACGGGCGAGAAACCCGTCCACCATAAACCCAAGGGTTCCTGATCAACGCTAATCGGATCAGGGTTAGTCGAGACCTAAGGTGTAGCCGAAAGGCGAAGCCGATGGCAAACCGGTTCAATATTCCGGTACCGAGTTGTACGCCAGGCTAAGGCGTGACGCAGAAGTGACACTCCCGCGTGCTGACGAATGCACGTTAAAGGGCGTAGGCTGGGAGGCAGGCAAATCCGCCTCCCGTTAAGGCTGAACCCCGACAGTACTCTGAGCCTGCGGGCAAGGAGATAGTGGAGGTAATCCCGCTGCCGAGAAAAGCGTCGTAGTTTGTACAACCCGCTCGTACCCCAAACCGACACAGGTGGGTGAGGAGAGTATCCTAAGGTGCTCGAGTAATTCATGGCTAAGGAACTAGGCAAATTCGATCCGTAACTTCGGGAGAAGGATCCCCTGGGCGCCTTCGGGCGTTCGGGGCGCAGTGAAAAGGCCCAAACGACTGTTTACCAAAAACACATGTCTCTGCTAAGCCGCAAGGCGATGTATAGGGACTGACACCTGCCCGGTGCTGGAAGGTTAAAGAAGGGGGTTAGCTTCGGCGAAGCCCTTAACTGAAGCCCCAGTAAACGGCGGCCGTAACTATAACGGTCCTAAGGTAGCGAAATTCCTTGTCGGGTAAGTTCCGACCTGCACGAATGGTGTAACGATTTGGGCACTGTCTCAGCCATGAGCTCGGTGAAATTGTGGTATCGGTGATGACGCCGATTACCCGCAGCGGGACGAAAAGACCCCGTGAACCTTTACTACAACTTTACATTGGCTTTACCGGATGCATGTGTAGCATAGGCGGGAGACTTTGAACCCTGATCGCTAGGTTGGGGGGAGTCGCCCAGTGAAATACCGCCCTTGCCTCAGGTGAATTCTAACCTCCGGGCAACGGAGGAACAGTGTATGGTGGGTAGTTTGACTGGGGCGGTCGCCTCCTAAAGAGTAACGGAGGCTCCCAAAGGTACCCTCAGCACGGTTGGCAATCGTGCGTAGCGTGTAAAAGCATAAGGGTGCTTGACTGCAAGACACACAGGTCGAGCAGGAACGAAAGTTGGGTTTAGTGATCCGGTGGCACCGCATGGAAGGGCCATCGCTCAAAGGATAAAAGGTACTCCGGGGATAACAGGCTTATCTCCCCCAAGAGTTCACATCGACGGGGAGGTTTGGCACCTCGATGTCGGCTCATCGCATCCTGGGGCTGGAGAAGGTCCCAAGGGTTTGGCTGTTCGCCAATTAAAGCGGTACGCGAGCTGGGTTCAGAACGTCGTGAGACAGTTCGGTCTCTATCTGCTGTGGGCGTAGGAATATTGCGGAGAGCTGCTCCTAGTACGAGAGGACCGGAGTGGACGCACCGCTAGTGTACCTGTTGTGTGGTCGCATGCATCGCAGGGTAGCTATGTGCGGAAGTGATAAGCCGCTGAATGCATCTAAGCGCGAAGCACGCTCCAAGATAAGTATTCCCTAAGAGCCTCCTGGGAGACGACCAGGTAGATAGGTAGCAGGTGTACCCATGGTAACATGGTTAGCCGAGCTATACTAATTAGGCCACTGGCTTCGGTTATATGGTTTGCACGGGTCCCCGTGCATTCCCCCTGTAATCAGCTAAGTTTATAAACCCCGTTACTATTGCTGGCCTCATCATGTCAAAGAACGTTTTTTTAGACATTACATGTACTGATTTTATTGAAGGTGACTCTAGCGCAGGGGTCCCACCCGTTCCCATCCCGAACACGGACGTTAAGCCCTGCAGCGCCGATGGTACTCCCGCAAGGGGTAGAGTAGGTCGTCGCCTTCTTCCTTTTTTCCCCTAAGCCTCTTCCAATCAACGAAGAGGCTTTTTTTATGTCGTTAATTTATTTTTTGATTTAATTTACCTACCTGATCTTTTTCCTTAAGTTATTAGCACCGAATAATTTCAAACATCAAATCAGGCAGTATAGAAAATAGCTACGGTTAGTGACCATCTGCGAGCAACTGCTTGCATGCAATTACTTTAAGAAACCGACATCTAATTGGTTGATATGATTAAGAAATTATTCTTTCTATCTATTCTCTGTAGCCTTCCTTTTGCATCCCAATCGCAGGGTCTTGAAAGCTGGAACGCTTATCCCTCATATTCTACGATAAATTCCATCACGTTAAATGAGGGCGAAATATTTAGTGCTACTTTAGGGGGTATATTCAGCGTTGAGAATGGAGAGATCAGTCACCAATTAACGACCCTCGACGGGCTGTATCGATCTAATCCCACTACGATTATTGCCGACACAGACAACAATCGATTAATCGCCGGATATATCGACGGAAATCTGGATGTAATTGATCTTGAAACTAATGAAGTAGAAAGAATAGAAGACATCAAAAGAGTTTCGAGATTTAATTCAAAAAGCATTAATGCGTTTCAGGTATATGAAAATCGGCTTTATGTAGCCACCAGTTTTGGAATTGTGGTATATAACCTTCAAAACCTGTTTGTAGAGAACAGTTTTCTTCAGCTGGCTGATTTTGATATCGGTGTTCAAGTAAATGATCTCGATATCGTTTCAGATACTATTTATGCTGCTACAGTTCAGGGGGTAGCTTACGGAAGTTTAAATACTAACCTGGTTGAAAGCGATAATTGGGTTAACTACACGGAAGCAGAGGGACTCCCGGCTAATAGTGTGCAGGAGATTAACTTTTTTAATTCCCAAATTAACGTTCTGATTGACGGCAGCATTTATACGCAGGAGAATAACTCTGCGTGGACCTTACATCCTGAATTTCCGGCAAGTGGCATCCGTAGTTTTCAAAAAAGCATGAGCGGTCAGGAATTGGGAGCTGCTTCAGCATCAAGACTTACGATTATAGACACAGAACAGAATTCTGAAAGCATTAACCTGAGCCTGGAAAGTTCAATTACGGAAATGCGCTTTGATAGTGAGCGAATTTTTTTAGGGACAACCAATGAAGGACTTGTAGTGCTGGAGAACAGGAACAGCAATGCCGATTTTTATCTTCCCAGTGGGCCTTACCTCAATTTTTTTGGTAATCTACAAGTGGAGGATAATATATTGATTGGTACTTCAACCACCTCATTCCCAAGTGCAGATGCATTCGCTTTTCTAAGAGGGTATTATATTTTCGAAGACGGATTATGGAATAACTTCAACAGAAACACGAATCCCGCATTAAATAATACAGCCTATGCGTTTTCGGTAGGCTCAAACGATTCTTCCTATTTTTTTGGAAGCTGGGGCGACGGTATTATTAAGCATCAGAAATCAACAAACGAAATCACTCAATATGACAGGTCTAATTCGAGCCTGTTGGGAATTGATGAAAACCCCAATTATGTGGTGATTTCCGGACTGGATGATGACAGCGAAAATAATATGTGGGCTGTTTCATATTGGGCTGAGTTCCCGCTTTACGTTCAATTAAATGAGACTGAGGAATGGATTCCCTTTAGAGGACGAGCCGGAAGCAGCTTATACTTTAACTTATTTATAGACTCCTTTGACCAAAAATGGATTTCGCTGGTTAATAGCGACAATGTGGGGCAAGGCTTGTTGATTTTAGAAACCGGGGAACCTACGGACCCCAATGATGACCGTTCGGTGCGATTATCATCAGCAATATCAAATGGAAATCTTCCTGATGATAAAATTAATGCCTTTATTCAGGATAAGAACGGAGAAGTTTGGATTGGCACCGGAAGGGGAATTGCCCGGTTCATTTTCCCGGAGCTAATTGTTGAAGGAGGCCCGGAAGAGCGGCAGGCTCAATGGCTAATTAATGAAGATACCACGGCTGCATCCCGCTTTTTACTGCGAGATGTAAATGTAAGCACCATGGCGGTTAATGATGCCAACCAGAAGTGGATTGGCAGTGTGAACCAGGGAATATGGGTATTAAATGACGAAGGCAGCCGGATCATAAAACGGTTTACCACAGAGAACAGTAACCTGATCTCAAATAATATTGAATCTATTTCCATAAATAATGAAACGGGTGAGGTGTTTATAGCTACTGATTTGGGATTGGTGAGTTATCTCGATATTCCAAAAGCTCCGGTTAAATCAATGGATAAGCTAAAGGTGTTTCCGAACCCATTTAACTACGCTAAACATAGCCGGATTGTGGTAGAGGGATTAAGCGAATCAACCCAAATAAAAGTGTTGGGTGTGGATGGCATTGTGGTGAACGAGCTTACGGCCCAAGGTGGAAGGATAAGCTGGGATGGATTTGATTACAGTGGCAACCGATTGGGAACCGGTGTTTATTTCCTGATTGCGTATGAAGACAGTGGCCGGGAAACAGGGGTTGGAAAAGTAGTTATTGTAAAATAAGGGGCGGATATGTGTTGGAATAAAATATTGACTATCACCCCAAGAACTTAGGATTTTAAAGCGTGCAAAATGCAGCTCCTCATATCTCGGTGGTTATTGTTAACTATAAGGTTAAAGAGTATATAGCCAATCTCCTTAACTCGTTAAAAAAAGCACAACACGACTTTGCCCTGGAAATATTTGTTGTGGACAATGACTCCGGCGATGATTCTGTTTCCTATCTCAAACAGCGGTATCCGGAAGTTAATTACATAGCCAATGAGGAGAATGTCGGTTTTGGGAAGGCGAACAATCAGGCCATCAGGCAGGCAAATGGGGAGTTTACGCTAATCATTAACCCGGATACGCTGGTAAGTGAAGACACGCTCGATGTATTGGTGAACCACATGAATGAAAACCCGGAGTGTGGAGCGGCAGGGTGCAAAATTTTAAATCCGGATGGTACTTTTGCTCCGGAATCCCGGCGTTCGATCCCTACTATTTGGTCAGCTTCGTGCAAAGTTTTTGGGCTGAATACGTTATTCCCGGAAAGTAAACTGTTTAGCCAATACTACCTGAGCTGGATGGGTGAAGATGAGGCCGGTGAAATCCCAGTGCTTTCCGGATCCTTTATGTTCTGGCGAACCGATTTACTCAAAGAGCTGGACGGTTTCGATGAGCGCTTTTTTATGTATGGGGAAGATATTGACCTGTGCTACCGCGTACAGAAAACAGATTATAGAATTGATTATGTGCCCGATACCTCCATCATTCACTATAAAGGAGAGAGCACCAAGAAAGGTGATCTGCGGTACATCCGAATCTTTAATAAAGCGCTGTATCAATTTTTTGACAAGCACTATAGCGCCCGGTACAGTTTATTTTTTCGGATATTTATCTACCTGGCTATTTGGTTGAAAACGGCTCTTTCTTTTATCTCAACCAATCTGAAAAAACTGAAGCCCGTATTTGCCGACCTGATATTACTGAATTTGTCGGTGGCTTTAGGGTTCTTGATCCGCTACGGCATTAAGGGTACAAACATATTGACCCCGGAAGGAACCAAATACCTTTGGATAAACCTGTTGATGACGCTCTTATTCCTCTTTAGCGGAAGCTTGCTGGGGATGTTTAAAAAGAATAAGGAATCAATTTCAACGGCTCTTAAAGCGTTAAGTATTACCTATGCCGGAGTGGTAATAATCACGTTTTTTGTAAGGAATCTTGCGTACTCGCGGCTGGGTCTGATTTTTGGATTTATTTTAGGGGTGATCTTTTTCGTCAGCTATAAACTGATCAGGGCGAACAGAAAGGATGCTGGAAACATGAACAGGGGCAGACTGAGGAATTCACGGGTAATTCTGGTTGGCGATGCCGGGCAGTCGGCTGATATCATTTCAAAAATACACACGCGTCCCGACTGGAGTTATGAAGTGGTAGGCTATGTGAATGTGGATGAAGATGATGAAAAAGCATTGGGAGGGCTGACTCAGCTTCGTGATCTGGTAAAAGCCTATCAGGTAGATCAGGTGTTTTTTGCGTTGAATTCCATCAGCTATAAGCAGATGCTGAAGGAAATATCCAATCTCCAGAAAGAAGAAGTTGTATTTAAGCTGATCCCGGACTCCATGGATTTCATTTTGGGGAAATCTAATGTGGAATACCTCGAAGCTATTCCCCTGGTTGAAGTAGAGTTTGAATATTCCAAGCCCATAAATCGGTTGCTGAAAAGATTGCTGGATCTTGGGTTATCGGTTCCTTTGTTCGTGTTGCTGTTGTTGGTCTGCTGGCCGGCTGTGCTGTTTTCGAGACGAGACTGGGTTTTTGTGGAAGGCATAAAACTGTACCGGCAGATAGAGCAAAATAAGTGGAAAAACCGGCTCCGGTTATTGGGGTATGTGATTTCAGGTAAGCTGAGTTTAGTCGGGGCGCCCATCAATGAATCAGTAATGGAGCAATCAAGCACCGCCAAAAAGGGGGTTACGGGCCTCATTCAAATCAGCAAAAACCGGATTCAGCAGGAAGAGGAAGCCGAAAGCTTTGGCTTGTATTACCTGCAAAACTATTCGCTGTGGATGGATATTGATATCCTTATCAAAACCATATTTAATGGTCCGTATCCTTTAGAAATATTATCAGAAACAAAGAAAAAAGACTAAATCCTATTCTCCAGTCTTTCCACCATTCCCGGATACCATTCGCCAAAAGTGTCATCCGCTATTCGCTTCCGCACTTCTTCCATCAGCCATAAATAGAATGTCAGGTTATGGATAGATGCCAGCACCATCCCAAAAATCTCATTATTTCGAATCAAGTGGTGGATATAAGCCATCGTGTATTTGCTGCATAAATCGCTGGGAAAATCAGGATCGAGGTAATCGTGGTGTTCTTTCCATTGGGCATTTCGGATATTCACTCTTCCATTTCGGGTAAAAATGGTACCGTTTCTGGCATTACGTGTAGGCATCACGCAGTCGAACATATCCACGCCGCGGGCCACTCCTTCCAGTAAATTGGCGGGAGTTCCAACACCCATCAGGTAGCGGGCTTTTTCTTTGGGGAGATAATCGGTGTTCAAATCGGTAAATTCGTACATCATGTCAATGGGTTCCCCTACACTCAGTCCACCAATGGCAATGCCTTCAAAATCCTGATCGGCCATAAATTTGGAAGATTCAATCCGTAAATCCTTATACGTTCCTCCCTGGACAATACCGAACTGAGCCTGTTCGTGACCGTATAGTGGTTTCATTTCAAGAAAAGCCTTCCGGCCGCGTTTGGCCCAGCGGTGGGTGAGTTCCATGGAGTTTTTGGCGTAGTCATACGAACTGGGATAGGGCGGGCATTCATCAAGCAGCATCATAATATCGGATCCCAGAATACGCTGGGTTTCCACCACATTTTCCGGAGTAAAAGTATGTCGGGAGCCGTCAATATGGCTTTGAAAGTGAGCTCCTTCCTCGTCCAGTTCCCGGTTATCGGAAAGGGAAAAAATCTGGTATCCCCCTGAGTCGGTAAGAATAGGCAGATCCCACTTCATAAATTTATGCAATCCACCCGCTTCTTTGATTATATCACACCCCGGCCGCAAATACAGGTGATAGGTATTGCCAAGAATAATCTGTGCTTTAATCTGATCTGCCAGGGTATCCTGTGAAACTCCTTTTACGGTTCCCAGGGTGCCAACGGGCATAAAAATGGGAGTCTCAATAGTACCATGTGCCGTTTTTAGTTCGCCAAGCCGTGCTTTTGTGGTAGATGCTGTCTTTTTAAGTGTGTACAATCTAAATTAAATTTAAGTTTTAGAAGTTATGCAGCCTATCTAAAATTGCTTATTTTGGCAATCTTAAAAATGAAAGGCCTCATATAAATATAGTGCTGAAGTTAAAAAGATATCGGGAAGTAATTTTTACCAGTATTCTGGATTTCCTCATCGTATTGGCCAGTTGGTTTGTATTTCATTCCTTCTATCCGAATACGATGAATATTCTGATTCAGGATTTTAACCTGGATTTTATTTCCGGCGGTATCATTATAAGCTTTTATTGGCTGGCTATTTTTGTGGTGATGGGGTCATATAAAAAGCTATATCTCGTATCCCGCCTCGATGAGTTTATAAAAGTACTGAAAGCCAGTGTGCTTGGGGCGCTCATCTTATACTTCATCATTAATATCAACGAGAGTATATCTATCAGCGAACAGCGGATGATTATCATCACCTATTGGGCTACCATTTTTGTGCTGTTGGCGTTGAACCGGTTTATCGTTCGTACCATCCAGAAATACTATGCGCAAAGAGGAAAAGGACTGCACCGTACGGTGATTATAGGTACCGGCCAAACAGCAAAAGCGGCCTATGATGATTTGAACCGTAATAAAATACTGGGGATGCAGGTGCTCGGGTTTATACAGGTGAATGGAAAAGCACCCGACCCCGAAACAGGTATTACCGAAGAGGACGTAATCGGGAACCTCGATCAGATTAAAGAAATACTGGAAGAACGGCAGGTTCAGGATATTTTAGTGGCCCTGGAGCCCGACCGCCGTCAGGATTTGGTGGACGTCATTTCTAAAGTGGATGCTCCAGAGATCTCACTCAAATTATTACCCGATTTTTATCAGCTGGTGAGCGGACTCAGTAAAACCAACCAGATTTTTGGAATGCCGCTGGTTGAAATTTCCCCGGAACCGATGCCTCTTTGGGAAAAAACGATTAAAAGGGCATTTGATATCATTGTCTCTGCGGTTGTTTTACTGCTCACCTTCCCCTTCTTGATTTTGATAGGTTTGGCCGTTCGCCTTACATCACCGGGGCCGGCTATTTACCGGCAGCGAAGAGTGGGGAGAAACGGTAAGATTTTCACCATCTATAAATTCCGAACCATGCTGGATAATGCGGAAAAGCACAGCGGACCCACCTGGGCAAAGAAAGATGACCCTCGCGTAACCAAGCTTGGTTACTGGTTAAGAAAGCTTCGGGTTGACGAAGTACCACAGTTTATAAATGTATTGAAAGGTGATATGAGTTTGGTGGGCCCCCGACCGGAACGCCCTCATTTTGTCGAACAGTTCAGTAAACAAATTCCCCTGTACACCCGCAGGCTGAGAGTTCGCCCGGGGATAACCGGCTGGGCTCAGGTAAAGTGGAAATACGATGCATCACTCGATGATGTAAAAGAGAAAACAAAATTCGACCTGTTTTATATTGAAAACGCATCACTAAGAATGGATGCGAAAATCCTGATTAACACTATGATTACCGTCATAAAAGGAAAGGGACAGTAGCATGGCTTCAGATACCTTAATTATTGTCCCCACATACAACGAAGCGCACAACATAACCAGACTGATTGAGCGCGTTATGAATCTTGAGAACCAAGTGGATATTCTTGTGATTGATGACGGTTCACCGGATGGAACCGCTGATTTTGTACGGAAGGCCCAGAAAGAATATTCCAGCCGTGTGGCGCTTATCGAACGTTCCGGCAAACTGGGGTTAGGCACGGCTTACGTAAAAGGTTTTGAGTACGCCCTGGATAAAGGCTATGATTATGTATGTGAAATGGATGCCGATTTCTCCCACGATCCCGATGATGCAGAGAGGCTGATTAACGAGGTTAAATCGGGTAAAGCTGATGTGGCCGTAGGCTCGCGGTATGCAAACGGAATCAGTATTATAAACTGGCCGCTAAGCCGTTTGATTTTATCTTACTGTGCTAACATTTATGCCCGCACCATTACGGGGCTGCCCATTTTTGACACTACCGCCGGTTTTAAATGTATTCACCGCAAGGTGCTGGAATCCATTTCCATTGAGCGGATAAAATCGAACGGATATGCTTTTCAGATAGAGCTACACTTCAGAGCCTGGAAAGCCGGTTTTAAACTGAAAGAAGTTTCGATTGTATTCCGGGAGCGGGAAGAAGGGGTCTCAAAAATGTCGAAGGCCATTGTAAGAGAGGCCATCTGGCGGGTTTGGGCGCTTAAATTCCGCAGTATTTTTGGTGCTCTGTAACTCCTAATTGAAACTCTCACCTCAGGTGAGGATTCCTTATATTATTGCTGATAAAAAATTAAAAATCAGATATGCAGTATTTAGATTTTGAACAACCCATTGCCGAACTCGAAGGTAAAATTGAAGAACTCAAAGAACTTTCAAATGTAAGCGATGGCGTATTGGATAAAGAGATTCAAAGCCTGAAAAAAAGGGTTGATAAGCTCAGAGAATCTATCTTTAGTAATCTCACCCGCTGGCAAAGAGTACAGCTGGCCCGCCACCCTGATCGGCCTTACACATTGGATTACATCTACAAAATCACGGAGAATTTCGTAGAGCTTCACGGAGACCGCTATCACGCTGATGATAAAGCTATTGTGGGCGGACTTGCTACTATTGACGGGCAGTCGGTTATGATTATCGGCCACCAAAAAGGTCGGGATACCAACAGCCGTAAATACCGCAATTTTGGAATGGCCAATCCGGAGGGATATCGAAAAGCCCACCGGTTGATGAAGCTTGCCGAAAAGTTTGATATTCCCATCATCACGCTGTTGGATACACCCGGAGCCTTCCCAGGCCTGGAAGCGGAAGAACGCGGTCAGGCTGAAGCCATCGCTAAAAACCTGAAAATGATGGCGATGCTGAAAGTGCCTTTCGTGACCATTGTAATTGGTGAAGGAGCAAGTGGCGGAGCGATTGGTATAGGCATGGGGAATGAAGTTTATATGATGGAGAATACCTGGTATTCGGTTATTTCTCCGGAATCCTGTTCTTCCATTTTATGGAAAACCTGGGACTACAAAGAGCAGGCTGCAGCAGTTTTAAAACTGACAGCCGTTGACCTTGAAGAACTTGATGTGATTGACGGTGTGATACCCGAACCTATGGGAGGAGCTCACCGTGATCATGATGAAGCCGCTGCCGCTCTCAAAAAACAAATTCTGCAGAGCCTCAAGCGTCTCAAAAAACTTAAACCTGAGAAACTCATCGAACAACGCATCGACAAGTACGCTGCCATGGGTGAGTGGAAGGTAGTTAAGTAACGATTGTGGAATTCCCGGACAAGCAGCCCATCATTGAATATACGCACCGACTCCGAAGCCGGTATGGTGAGACCGATAGGATGGGATACGCGTATTATGGCCGATACCTGGAATATTTTGAGGTAGCCCGTACAGAGATGATTCGCTCTTACGGGCTTTCTTATCGGGAAATGGAAGACTCCGGTGTGATGCTCCCGGTGATTCATGCCGAGCTGGAATATAAAATGCCCATCACCTATGACGAGGAAATGCGTATTAAAGTGATGGTATATGATATGCCTACCGTTCGGCTTCAAACCTTTTATGAAGTAAGAACTTCAGCATCCGATAAGGTGCATGTGTTTGGTGAAGTCAGCCTTTGTTTTATGGATCGTGAATCCCGAAAGCCATTGCGCGCACCCGAATCTTTTCTACAGGGTATCCAAGGACAGCTAAACGGGTAAAATGTGTGGAGCCTGCAGGCACATAACAAGCTATTGTACTGGAGTTTGTTGCCGGCACTGGTGTTTCTGGTTATTGCAGCCTTGGGCCCCGGTCTGTTTTCATCTTCACCCACAGCTATAAACAGCTGGCAATTTGCCATATTTGATGTGCTATGCCATCAGGATCCTGCCCGCTCATATACTCTTTCCGGTGTTCAAATGGCTGTTTGTGCAAGATGTTTTGGTATCTATGGGGCATTGTTTGCCGGCTGGATTTTACTGCCTGTGTATGCCCTGTTAAAAAAGCGGGGACAAAACATAGAAAAGGGCTGGTTAATTGCTGCTATTCTGTTAAATTTAGTTGATGTTTCGGGAAACTATTTCGGCCTTTGGACGAATACCCTTACCTCAAGATTTATTATGGGTGCCTTATTTGGATTACCGCTCGCATTTATCTTGGTACATGAATTTTTCACAATTAATAATTCGGAGTAACAATGGATATGGAAAACGAACAGATACAAGAAAACCCAAGTTATTGGAATTCAGTAATAATAGCCTCACTGGTGGTAGGGATTATCGTTACAGCCTTTGCAATTATCGGCGGGTATATGACTTTAGGTTCTGAGCCATCAGGATCATTTTTTAGTTCAGCTCAACTTCTTGGAACCATCGGATGTTTGGTCGGTGCCATTGGTGGAGTGCTTGCAAACTGGCACTACGCTAAAGAGTATGACGTTACCTATAAAATCGGCAAAGGTGCATTAATTGGACTTTTCGTTGGTCTGGGTGCTACCGTTGTTTCTGTTATTTTAGGACAAATCTGGAATATTATTGATCCAAGTTTTCAGCAAGCTCTTGTAGACTGGAACATTCAGAATATCGAAGCTATGCAAATGCCGGCAGAGGCAAAAGAGCAAGCTATTTCCGGGATGGAGAATCCTAATTCTGCTAAAAATATAGGTCTTCAGGCTTTATTTACTTTTATCGGTCTTGGACTTTTGAACGTAATCTCGGGCTTAATCGGCGCTAAAATTTTCGCATCAGAAGAGTAAAAGAAGTTAATGAATCAGGAAAAAGAGACGGCATCTTCGCACAGTGAATACCAGCAAGTATATGAAAACCATAAGCCGGCCCCGTGGGTAGAACGTAACGGTTTTGCCCACTGGGGAATGGCTATTGCCTGGGTTTTTGTAGCACTAATCGCGTTTAACATTGTTGGAGGAATTGTTGGGTTCGTAGGAATTTTAGCTACCGCTGAAAGCCTGGATGTGCAAACCATGCTGGACGAGCTTTCCACCAACTTTGACATCCTTTTTCTGGCAAACTCCTCGGGTCAAATTCTCATCATGGCCCTTGCTACACTGCTGGTTGTCAAACTTCACGCAGTAAAGGGAGACCGGAAAGAATTTCTCAGAATGAAGCTTTCCGGGAATGTGTGGCAGGTAACCGCTTTGGCTGCCGTTCTTTTTGTTGTTGCTCAGCCCACTATTTTGTTTTTAGGGTGGCTGAATTCCTTTCTACCGGTTCCGGAAGCTATGGCTCAAATGCAGGAGACCATGGCCGAAATGATTTCAAACTTTCTGAAATCAGATAATGCCCTGCTTTTGGGAGTATTTCATATTGGGTTGGTACCGGCGGTGTGCGAAGAGATTATGTACCGTGGATATGTGCAGCGGGCTTTTGAAAAAAGCTGGGGCATAACGGCTGCTATCTTAATATCAGGGGCTATCTTCGGAGCCTATCACCTTCAAATTTCAAACTTTTTACCGCTGGCCACTTTAGGTGTTTTCCTGGCCTATGTTACCTACATCTCTGATAGTCTGATTCCGGCTATGGTTGCTCACTTCGTAAATAACGGCGGACAAGTAGTAGCCAGCAGCTTTTACCCGGAAATGCTGGATGAGAAAATTACCCCTGAAATGGACATCCCTGTTCTTTTGGTAATTGGCAGTGTCGTTTTAACCACAGGTTTGCTTTATTACCTGTACACGTTGAAACCAAAAGAGCAGGAAGCATGAGTTTTTTCTCCAAATCCCCCAAGCCAAACGATATCGATAATTGGGTATGTGTGCTTGAAGGCAGCACAGACCTCGAAATCGAAATGGCTAAGAACTACCTGTCTAATCTGAAGATTCCTTCCAATATCTTATCCAAGCGTGATTCAGCCTACAGCCTGAATGTAAGTGAGATGGCGATGGTCTATTTATACGTGCCCAAAGAGTTTGAAAAAAAAGCCCGTAAGGCACTGGAAGATCTTGAAGAAGAAAATCCCGATTTCAATCCTGACACCGAATAACCGGAGCCTGACTTGAGTGAACTTGTAAAACGCATTCTTTTTGCGGTACCTGCAGCAATTTTATTCATTTCCTTAACATGGATGGGAGGCTGGTACTTCAAAGGCTTCATCATTTTTATAGGATTTTTTATTCAGCAGGAAGTGATGCGGTTGATGAGTAGTGCGGGCAATCCCACCGATCAATACTTTCCCTACACCATAGGTTTGTGGATTATGCTGTTCCCGGTACTTCCTTATGCTTTTGAAATTGGACTGGGCATTCTACTTCTCTTCATTGCCATTCAAACTTTTGATGTCTCCGAAGAGAGTATCACTAAATTGAGCACTTCCTTTTTTGCGGGATTGTATGCTCCCGTTGGCCTGCTTTGCCTGATGCTGATTCGGGATCTTGGCACTAACGAAACCGGATTTCTTCTAACCCTGGCAGCCGTACTTATGGTGTGGGGCGGGGATGTGTTTGCCTACTTCGGTGGACGTTCATTCGGGAAACGGAAACTGGCTCCTTCCATCAGTCCCAATAAAACCTGGGAAGGTTTTATATCAGGTTATTTTGGGTGCTTTGTGGGGCTGGCCATTGCCTTATATGCCATCCCATTTGAAACGAGTGTAACGATGACTCTGACTCTTCCGTTAATTTTGTTGGTGGGCACCTTTGGTCCCGTCGGGGATTTAATTGAAAGCAAAATCAAAAGAAAAGCCGGTGTAAAAGATTCTTCTGATTTACTTCCGGGGCACGGAGGTTTCTTCGATCGTTTTGATGCACTGCTACTGGTAGCACCCGCCGTTTATATTTATTTACAGCTCATTCAGAAATTTGGATATGTCTCATTTTAAGGTCGATTGGGAAGTATTCCCGCTCAAGCTAAAAGAAGTTTTTACCATCTCAAGAGGATCAAAATCTCAGGTACCCAATGTATTTCTGTCTTTAACCAAAGATGGATTTACCGGTTATGGAGAGGCTGGTCCAAATACGCGATACAATGAGACTCCGGAAAAAGTAGAAGAGTACTTTGATTCGCTACCCGGTGACTTTTTTGATGAAATTGAACATGCTGAAGAAATAACTGAAAAGCTGGAAGGCCTGAATCTATCCTCCATTCAGTCAGCAAAATGCGCAATCGAAATGGCATGGCTGGATTGGTGGGCAAAATCTCAGGATCAACCGTTGTGGAGGTTGTGGAGGATAGATTCTCCGACAGGTCCCGTAACCTCTTATACCATCGGCTTGGATACGCCTGAAAGAATGCAGAAGAAAATTCAGGAAGCCGGTCAGTATCCGGTTTACAAGATCAAGCTGGGAACGGACAGGGACAGGGAGATTATTCAGGCTATCAGAGAAGTCACAGACAAACCCCTTCGGGTGGATGCCAATGAAGGCTGGGTTACCCTTGATCAAGCCAAAAGAGAGATCGAGTTTTTAGCCACCCAAAATGTAGAATTGATTGAACAACCCATGCCTGCTGATGAGTTTGAGCTCATGAAAAAATTGAAGCAATGGTCACCATTGCCACTGGCTGCTGATGAAAGCTTTCGGGGAAATGAAGACCTCCGGGAAATAGAAGAAGCTTTCCATGTGATTAACATCAAACTGATGAAAATAGGAAGCTTGGTTAAAGCGAGACAGGTTCTGAAAGAAGCCCGTTCTTTGGGCATGGAAGTCATGATAGGGTGCATGATCGAAAGCTCTTTGGCGAACGCTGCAGGAACACTATTGGCCCTTGAAGCAGACTACGCCGACCTGGACGGCCACCTTTTGATTGGGAATGATCCGTTTAGTGGTTTAACAGTGCTGGAATCAGGAGAAATTGAATTATCGGAGAAACCGGGTTTCGGGGTTAGTAAGTGAATGTTTTTGTAGCTGGATGTGGTTTGGTATGAAAACAAAGAAACCAAGATTATGAATATTCTTATTACGGGCGGAACAGGTTTTATTGGCGAAGAATTGAGAACTATGCTTCTCAAACAAGGTCATAACCTGGTAATTGTGAGTCGCAGCCCCAAAAAATATGAAGACGAAGCGGCCAAAAACCAGCGGTTTATTGGGTGGGATGATGATCTTGCCACCGAGATGAATGAAATAGATGGGGTGATAAACCTGGCGGGAGAAAACCTATTCGGTCAACGCTGGACCGATGAAGTGAAGACGAGAATTATGGATAGCCGGGTTCAATCCACACAACAGTTGGTGGATGCCATGCGTGAAGCCGATCAAAAGCCGGATGTATTTGTATCCGCCTCGGCTTCAGGAATCTATGGAAACCGTGGTGATGATATTCTGGATGAAGAAGAAGCGCATGGAAGTGATTTTTTAGCTGACGTATGTGAGGCGTGGGAGGCGGAGTCTCAAAAGGCAACCGAGTTTGGTGTTCGTGTGGTTAACCCGCGTATTGGCATTGTGCTGGAAAAAGGAGGAGGAGCTCTTGGAAAAATGATCCCGCCCTTTCAGTTTTTGGTAGGCGGGCCCATTGGCAGCGGTAAGCAATATATGAGTTGGATTCACCGATCGGATCTATGCAAAGCACTTACTTTTCCATTAGTGAATGAAGAGTTCACCGGTGCTTATAATTTATGTTCACCTAACCCGGTTACGATGAATGAGTTTGCCGAGACTCTGGGTAATGTGATGAATCGTCCGTCCATATTCCGGGTACCTAAGTTTGCCCTGGATATTGTATTGGGTGAAGCCGCCAAGCCGGTAACCGACAGCATCCGCATGCAACCAAAGAAGCTGCAAGTTGCGGATTTTGAGTTTCATTTTGAATATTTGGAAGAAGCCCTCGCTGACATTGTGTAGGAGGTGTTAGGGGCAAGGTTTTTAGGTGTTAGGTTTTAGTGGGGTAGCTTTCATCATACGGGTAGATTTGAATTAAGAGATTTGTACTGGAGGATATGCGCGACGATTCTTTGCTTACGATCCAAGTTCCCACTAAAACCTAACACCTCGCCCCTAACACCTAAAACCTATAACCTAATTCTCCCTGTTAATCGTCCAGCAGCGAAGGCCTTCTCTTGTTTGAGCAATCAGTTCTTTTTGTCCATCACCGTTTAAATCTGTAATAATCGGATACTTCATTCCGGATGTGGGTATTCCAAATAAACGTTCTCCGGTCAGCACTTCCCAGGCGTAAAGCCGGCCGAACTCAGCCAGTGCAACCAGCTCAAGAGTGTTATCCGAATTTATATCGATAAGTTGTGGAGCAAATGTTGTGGAAGCAGGCTGACCCAAACTTTTTGTAAACCGGAGCTCTCCTTCCTTGTTGTATAAAAATAATGACCCATTCAAACTTTGGGTGATAAGTAAGTCATTCCGATAAAACCCGGTACTGTCTCTGAGCAAAATGTTCTCCCGATAGTCAACCGATGAAAGCTCATTATTGGCTATGTAAAGTGAACGTATGGAAACGGAGTCTTCAGAAATAGTAGTTGCCAGAGAATCACTGAAAACCGGGTTAATCCCTAACGAATAAAGATAGCCATCAGCTGCACTGGCGGTTACCTGGTTTTCGAAAACAAGTGGGGAGTGGGTGAATCGAGCATTTACAAATTGTGGATATCCCGGGCGCGTGTTTCCGCTTCGCAACCAGCTATGCAAGGCATTTTCAGAAAAAGCCCAAACCGACCAAACATCATCCAGAAGTGAAAATACCGGTTGTGACTGAACAGTTGCATTGGTGTTTTGAGGCCATCCGCGTACGTTTTCACCTCTCCCGTCCAGAACATGAACTTTCCGGTCTTCGGTGGCTACAACAATTTCAGGGACACCATTTCTAAGAACATCCTGAACTAAAATAGGAGCTGTAATCGGCTCGTTCATTTCAAGCGGGAAACGCGGAAGCAGGTTTCCGTTCTCGTTCCAGGCAAAGATTTTAGAGCCGGCCGCCAGGAAAATGATTTGTTGCCCGTTTCCGTACCAATCGTATAATTGAGGCCCTCCAATGGGAGCGAGTCCATCGGTTGATGTTTGCATAGCAATGGTGCCGTCCAAAGCAAGAGCCATCACCCGGCCGTCCTGAGTTGAAAAGATAATTTCATCCGTGCTGCTTCCAACCAAATCACCTAATACCGGTTTGCCACTTAGCTCAAAATTGGATAGTGGCATCACCCATAATTCTTCATATGGCAGGCTCGACCCTTCTTTTGAGTAGGTGTTCAGCGTCAGGTCTATTGCACTGTTTTGGGTAGTCATCGTCATCGTTGTGATGTCGAAGCGACTGAGTAAACCGGCAATAGAAGTCTCCGTTTTCACATAGGGTCGGATGAACTGCAGAAAGTCGTTAGAGGCCGACCATACAAATCCGCTCACTTCCTCAGGAAGGTTATCTCGGACATTTGAATAGGTTTCATCATAATAGATAACCCGCCGACGAATTCGATCTGCATTCACGCTTTCAGCCAGTCCTTTTCGCTTTGCGATCACCACTACATCATTTGAAAAGGCAAGGTAAAAATCCCGCAGTGTACTCATTTCAGATCCGATCAGCTTACCCATCACGCTGCTGCTGATTTGATACGTGTTATCCTGAAAATTAATCAGGCCATCGCGTACCAATCGATTCAGTTGGCTCCGGAAAGAATTTCGGTCTTTAAGCTTTCGCATAAATAAAAACTCTCCGGTAGATAGTAGCCCGGATTCAGGGAAAGCCTCGAAAGCAAATTCTGATGCCAGGGTATTCGCCAGGTTTTGGTACATGCTGATATTCTGAAGCAATACCGAATCAAGTTTAGTGGTGATGGTATTGGTTGGCTCTACAGGAACCGAAACGGGAGGCAGCCGAAACAGGGCAAAAGCGGCGGCATTGCTGGCTATATGCCGGTCGAGAGTGATGGGTTTGTTCTCATAAGAGAATGCGTCCACTAAAACGGAATGCCGGTCTTCGGCTAGTTCGATATTTCCGGAAAGCTGGATGTTGTTGGTGGAGTCTGAATAGGAATCGAAAGTAAAGGCAGTGGGTTGAGTGCCCGAGAAAGAAGACATTACGGCCGGGCGATTGATGACCGTTGCAAACTGTTCAACCCAATGATCTAATTGCGGGGTATTCAACACCAGCGTGGAAGCCGGCGGGTTTTGCTGAAGTTGAATCGAAGGTTTTTCATCAAGAAAAGCGCGCAATGAGTTTTCTATAATCAGGCTCGATTCCGACAAAATTAGGTAGTCGTTTACCTGAGCTGCATAAATTTCCGTCTTATTGAAGAATAATTTATGAATGATGAAACCTTTAAATTCGTAATTATTCTGAGTGAACGGCTGATAAAACCTGGATGCCCATTGGCTCAAATCTGATGAAGGCGAACCCGTAATCCACAAAAAATTTGAGTGAAGGGAGGTAGCTGGATACAGAGCCACCGCTTTTATACTTAAGGGGTTATCCATTTCAGCATCGATGCCGGCCACTTGCTGCAGGGCCGATGGCGTTAAATCATCAAGGTAAGTGGCATACTCTTTGGTAATGATTTCTTGTACATTCAGTCCATCCTCGGGTACTACCAAAAAAGTGGCTTCCTCAGGAATTAATGCAAACCATTCGTTATCCGGTGCGGATGAGCAGGCAGCTATAAGGCTAATGGAAAAAAAAGTAATTAAGAGTTGAAAAAGGCGTTGCATCAATAAGAAATAATAAGCTGTTTAGGTCTTGGTTCTGTATTGGCTAATTTCCGGAACCATAAAAAGTTCCGTATCAAAGAAATAAAGGTAACATTTTTTGAGCGCTAAATGAGTTTTCTAAATCCAATTTTTTTATTTGCCTTAATTGCGGTGGGTTTGCCCCTGCTTATTCACCTGCTTAATCTCAAGCGTCCGCAAAAAGTAGCCTTTTCTACACTGGCATTTTTTCAGGAACTGAAGAACACCACCATCCGGCGAATCCGTATCAAACGTTACCTGCTTTTGATATTGCGATTATGGGCTATTGCCTGCCTGGCGCTGGTGCTGGCACGACCTTTTTTACCGCCCGGATTATCGGGTGGAGGAACTACCCAAGCCCCGGCATTAAACGCAATTTTGCTGGACAATAGTATAAGCATGTCGAGAATCGGGAAGCAAGGTCCCTTATTTGAATATGCCCGGGAAATTATAGGGGATATCGAAAGTTCTGCCAAAGATGAGGACCGGTTTATGCTGCAGCTTACAAACGGAGAAGGAGAATACAGCAATATTCTGAGCCGGGCCAACCTGCTTAGAACCGTGGATGAAGTTGAGATTAAATCCTCCGGCAATTTTACGCTGAACAGGCTGACGGGATTGATTGAGTCAGTCAAAGAAGCCCCCTATCAGAACAAGAATATTTTTGTGATTACGGATGGGCAACTCAGTCAGCTGGATGACTTACGTGATCTGGACATGGAAGATGTTTCTGTGAGCATTATTGATGTGGGAGAAGTAGAGGTTCAAAACACGATGATTTCTGATATTTCTACTTCCACTAATATGATTGGTACCAATATCCCATTTACCCTGAATGTGGAGCTGGCAAATGAAAGTGATGTGGCAGCGGTAAATCAATTTGTGTCGCTGGAATTTGAAGAGCAAAATGCCGGACAGTACTCCATTGCTTTGGCTCCCAACGAGCGAAAAACCTACACTTTTGAAATCACTCCATCACAAACAGGTTCATCCAAAGGGAAGTTGGTTATTGAAGGAGATGAGTTTCAACCTGATAATGAGTATTATTTTACCGTTCAGGTTCCGGAAACGCGAAATGTGTTGTGGGTAAGTGAGGAGAGCCGAAATCCACAGTTTATTTCTTATACCGGGGCCATGCTCCGTGTGGCAGGAGAAAATGACGCACAGCTCTCTTATCAGGAAGCAACACCGGACATATTTGAAACCGCAAACCTCAGCGAATTTGATGCGGTGCTGCTGGATGGAGTAGAATCCATCCCCGAATACAGCTTTCAAGCCCTGCAAGAGTATGTGCAAAATGGCGGGGGAGTGATGTTTTTCCCTTCTGAAAACGGAAATATCAATAATTATAATAGTTTATTTGCACAGTTCAATGCCGGAAGGTTTGCGGGTATTCAGGGAGAATATGCTTCCTTCAGCGCTGTGGCAACGGCAGATGAATTGCTGGAAGATCATCCCGCATTTACCGGACTGTTTGAACGGGAGCAGAACGAACAGCTGCGGTTTACCAATCCCGATATTTATTATTACCTGAAGTTAGTGACGAACTCTTCGGGCACCGGATTCGATTTATTGAGCTTGAACAACGGGGATGTTTTGGTTCATGAAAAACGATTTGGCGAGGGAAGTCTGCTTATTGCAACCATAGGCAACGATCCGGGCTGGTCTAATTTTCCGGTTAAGCCACTTTTTGCCCCTTTTTACTATCGCATACTGCTGTATTCGGCTTCATCCGACCAGGGTGGGTTTGCTAATCATCAATTGGGGAATACATTTAGCTGGAGAGGAAACATTGACGGAGAAAATGCCGTTATTAAAGTAGGTGAAGACGAAATTAAGCCGACCGTAGATGTAGTTTCATCGGGCATTCGGCTCCGGTACCCTGCCGAAGAATGGACGCCCGGCTGGATTACGGTTACCGATGGTGAAAAACAATACGTATTGTCGGCAAACCTCAGCGCCGATGAATCTGATTTTTCAGAAACCAATGAGCAGCAGCTTGAGAATTTGATTGAAGACGCAGAAATAAGCTGGGTTCAAACAGCCGAGCTCAATGAGGAAGAGTTACAGAATGAAATTATGGCCTCAGGATTCGGTAAAGAAATATGGAGCTGGTTTATGTTGGCAGGCTTGTTATTTTTAATAATGGAATCGTTAGTGTCTATATGGTATAAAGCTGAAACCGTAAGTTAATGGAAGAGATACTCTCACTTTTTTTTCGCGGTGTGATTGTGATGTTTACCATTGCATCCACTTTACTGGCAGGATATTCCTTTCAGAATAAACTACGGTTACGGAAAGTACGCCTGAGCTGGCGGGCCGGGAAGCTGCGGGGGTATCCGCTATTTGCCACAGTTTTTCTGGGAATTGTACTGGGTCTGTCGGCCATTGTGGTATTTACCGGCGACATCGCCCGGTTCCCGATTTTCTTTGCCTACGCCTGGATCGGCACGATGTGGTTCATTTCAAGTTACCTGGCTTCCAAGTATTATATCACCGACTACGGTATTGTGAAGAACATAAATGAACCCTCTCAAACTATTCCATGGTTTCAAATTCTGGATTATGTGGAAAGGCCGGAAAAAAACGGGGTTGAATACCTGTTTAACTACTCAGAAATGGACAAATCGCTGATTGAAGGGTATAAACAGCTAAAACTATTTGTGCCACGGAACCGATATAAAGCAGTGAAAAAAATTGTATCTTTAAAACTGGAAAATAAGATTGAAGGACAAGCGATACCCGATATCGACCTCAAGAGAATTCAGGAAGACTAATTAAGAAGACACCCATTTGTTAGACGACGTTAAAAATTCCGATATAGAACGAGAACGAGTTGTATTGGTAGGTTTGTATGGACCTGAAACCACGAGATTTCAGGCCGAAGAATATTTAGACGAGCTCGAACTACTTGCCGATACAGCCGGGGGAATTACGGTAGAAAAAGTACTTCAGAACAAAACGCACCCCGACCCTTCCACGTATGTAGGTAAAGGTAAACTTAGTGAGTTGAAGCGCATCATGGGAGAGGAGCGCATTGATACCGTAATTTTTGATGATGACCTTTCTCCCACGCAAATACGAAATGTAGAAAAAGGCACGGATGCTAAAGTACTGGATCGAAGTTCACTGATTCTTGACATTTTTGCAGCCCGGGCTAAAACAGCTGCAGCTAAAACACAGGTGGAACTTGCCCAGTTGGAATACCTGCTCCCGCGACTTACCCGATACTGGACTCACCTTTCCCGACAGAAAGGAGGGATTGGAACAAAAGGTCCGGGGGAAACCCAGATTGAGACCGATAGAAGGCTGATTGGCCGGCGCATTTCTGTGCTAAAGGATAAGCTCGAAAAGCTAAGCAAGCAGCGAACCACACAGCGTAAAGGTCGTGAGGGAATGAACAGAGTATCGTTGGTTGGATATACCAATGCCGGTAAATCCACCCTGATGAATGCCCTGACTGAAACAGGAGTGTTTGCCGAAGACCGGCTATTTGCAACGCTTGATTCTACCGTTCGCCGTCATGAGCTTGAAAACCATTCGGTACTTCTGTCTGATACTGTAGGATTTATCCGAAAGCTGCCCCATAATCTGGTAGAGAGTTTTAAATCTACTTTAGATGAAGTTCGGGAAGCCGATATACTGTTACATGTAGTGGATGCATCTTCCAAAATGGCTCAGGAGTATATTGAAGTGGTGGAAGAGACCCTGGAAGAGATTGAAGCCACGAATAAAAGAACCATTTTAGTGTTCAATAAAGTGGATAAAATGGATGCACACCAGGTTGCAGATATGAAAAGGATGTATCCGAATGCAGTGTTTGTATCTGCTGAACAGCGAATTGGCCTTAAAGAGCTGGAAAACAGCATCGAGGAGATGATTGAGCTCGATTACAGCCGCCATACACTGCAAATTCCGGTTTCAAAATACAAGGCAGTTGCTTTTATTCATGAAAACGCCAACGTTGAAGAGGAAACGTACGATGGTACCGATGTTGAATTAACGTTCAGTATCGCCAAAAAAGATTTTAAGCAATTATCCCATTTGTTGGATACTATTGGTGCTAACGGCGAAGTTGTATAGTCACTTATGTTAATAAACGAAATCCTGAATACAGACATATCACCCCTTCATATCGAAGACACGGTTGCTACGGCACTGATGAAAATCGATTTGTTGCACACCACAAAGTTTACCGTTGTGGATGCCGACAACAAGGTGGTGGGCATGGCTTCGCTGGACAAGCTGATTGAAGTAGTAGATGAAAATTCCCTGCTCTCGGACGTAGAGTTGGAAGACCCTATTTTTGTACCGTACAATCAGCATTTATTTGAGGCCTCCCGAATTATGCTGGCTAAAGAGTTATTTCTGCTTCCCGTCACCGATGAGGAAATGAAATTCCAGGGCATGATTAAAAAACGGGATGTATTAAGTGCTCTTGGTGATGTATTCAACCTTTCAAGTTTTGGATCTGTTATAACTGTGGAGCTGGACCAGGTAGATTTTACCCTTTCTGATTTGGTTCGCATCATCGAAATGGAAGGGGCAAAGATATTGGGAGTGGCTGTTCAACAACCCAATGCCAAAAATCAGGCCTACCGTGTATCCTTTAAATTAAACCTCGAAGACTCTTCCGTAGTAAGCGCAGGATTACGCCGCTTTGGATACACAATTACATCTGAAGCCAATAGCGAGGTGCTGGAGCATAATTTTTCTGACCGCGCGGATGAACTTATTCGTTATCTTGACATATAAGAAGTAACAATTAACCTTATTTATCCTGACGAGTTCATGCACGTCGTCCCCAAAAGCAGCCTTCTTACTTTTCTTATTACATTAATTCTGGTGAATGTGCTCCCCGCACAAGATATACCCTCACCGTCCACCCAATTGTATGAAAAAGGGATAAATCTGTACGAGAGTGGTTTTTTTGAAGAAGCCATTGAACGATTTGAGCAGTTTAGCTCCGAATATCCTAACCATGAAATGCGCATTTCGGCGGACTATTATTTAGTGAGAGCTAAAACCGGGGTTGATTCTTCCGGCATAGAAACCTACTACAAACAGTTTGTGCAAGAATATCCCGGAAGTGATCTCTCCGAGAAACTGCTTAAAGATCTGGGGCATCGGTTTACGGAAAAGGGACAGTACGAGGAAGCCATCGGCTATTATCAGCAGGCTATTAAATCATGGATGAAAGACACCGAGTCTGCAAAAACGAAATACTGGATAGCGGAAGCGGCAGCTGAAAACGAAGACTATGCCGATTCCCGCGTTTACTTTATGGAACTGGCTAATGATTTTCCGGATTCTGAGTGGGCGCCAAAGGCATTGTACGCTCGTGGGAGACTCTACCTGTCCCAACAGCAGTATAATGCAGCCTCCATAGCATTTGAAGTACTCAAAGAGCGTTATCCCAATAACGAGATAACCCGAAGAGTGGGCACTGCTCTGGGTGAGTCATATTATATGCAGGGCAAGTATGAAGATGCCATCGAAGCATTAAATAGTGCTTTACCTTATCTGGAGGGGGAGTCCCAACAGAAAGCGGTATTCCTGATTGCTGAAAGTCAGAATTTCCTGGGACAATATGATGTAGCATCAAAATCATACCTGCGCTACATCAATATGACAAAGGGAACACCGCAGGAACGCATCGCTCATTATGGGTTGGGATGGGTGTATAACAAACAGGAGATTTATCATTGGGCGGCAGAGTCGTTTGGAAAAGCAGCCATCGGAGACGATGAAATAGCTCGAAAGGCTCAATACTATAAAGCGGTAAATGAAAAGCTGGGCGGGCAGTATCGCAAGTCCATCAATTCATTTCGTGAGTTTGGAGAGCGCTACAAAGACGGACTATGGGTTGAAAGGGCTTATTATGAATGGTCGGTGTCGGCTTTTCAGGCTTCGCTTTATGGAGAGGCTATTGAAGTGTTGTTAGATTTGGTGCGCAGTGATGTAGAACTTGAGGAGCCGGCCAAAATTTATACCATGCTTGGGGAAGCCTTTTTTGCTAATGCGGAATATACTCGTGCCATTCAGGCTTTTGAAGAAGCAGAGAAAGCAGGGAATATCGATCCCGCACTTAAGCGACAGGCACGTTTTCAGAAAGCCTGGATTTTATATAGAAATCAGGCTTATCAGCAAGCACAGCCTATATTTGAGTCGGTTTATGCAGAAACGCCCGATTCTGAGGTAGGGCGGGAAGCCTTGTTCTGGAGTGCCGACAGTTATTACAAAATGAACCAGTTTAGTAGTGCCGCTCAACGCTTCAAGATGTACACCCAAAACTACCCTGATAATGAAATGATGGGCCCGGCGCTGTATTCACTGGGCTGGAGCTATTTTGAAATGGGTCAATACGAAAAGGCCGTTGGCCCGCTGGAAGATTTCCTCGAGAATTACGAAAAGCCGGAAACAGCTCTGTTCCCATATGACACGGATACTCAGCTTCGTGTCGGTGATGCCTATTATGCTTTGGGTCAGTATCGGCAGGCAATTGCCAGTTACAACCAAGCCATCGGTGCAGAGCCGGGTGGCGATTACGCCATGTTCCAGACAGCAAACAGCTATTACCGGGCCGGACGCACCTTTGAAGCAGTTTCTAACTTCCGGAAGATGCTGAGAATTTATCCTTTTAGCCGACTGAGGGAACAGGCTCAATATAATGTGGCCTACATCTACCTGAATACGAACAATTATTCGCAGGCGGTCGAAGAGTTTCAAACGGTGATTAACAAATATCCGGGCACCGATTGGGCGGCACGTTCACAATACAACATCGGGGATGCCTATTATAATGCCGGCGAATATGAGCGAGCCATAGCCGCTTACCAAAAAGTATTGGACGATTACCCGAGAAGCAGTTACATCATTGAGGCGATTAACGGTATTCAGTATGCGCAATTATCAGCCGGAAGATCAGACAGTAGTTCGGTGATTTTGGAAGAATTCCTCAGCGATAACCCAACCAGTTCCACTGCCGACCAACTGCGATACCGACAAGCATTGAATGTGTTTCAGTCAGGCGATTATGAAAATGCGATAAAAGAATTCCGGCAGTACCTGAGGGTTACCAATTCAGAAAGACTCATGCCCGAAGCCTACTCAAACCTTGGAGAAGCCTATCGCCAGCTGGGTCAGATTGATAATGCCATCAATGCCTACCAAACCATTGTGGATGAATTCCCGAATGATGATTTGGCATCTTCAGCACTTACATCACTTGGAACGCTGAATTTTGAGCGGGGTGAGTACGACCTATCCCACGCAAACTATGCGCAGCTGTTGGAGTCCGCTCCACGGTTCAGGCAGGAAGCTTATGTGGGAATGGGGAATGCCAGTCTGGCCCGGGAAAAAATTGATCAGGCGAAGGAAGAGTATGAGTCGGCCCTGCAGGTGAATGCGAACAACGAAGCTGCCAAAGTGGGACTGGGCAAAGTAGCGCTGGCAAATAATAATTATGACGAAGCCCGCGACCTGCTCTTCCCAATTGCCGAAAGAAGTACTACCGAAATTGGCGCTGAAGCACAATATTATCTCGGTAAAATTCTTCAGGAACAAAACGACTTCAACCCCGCCATTGAAGAATATGCCAAAGTGAAGGTTCTTTTTGAGGCTTTTGACTACTGGGTTTCTGAGTCGATGTACGCTACGGCGGAATGCCATATTCGCCTGGGCAACCGTGGTGAAGCTATGACCGTGTTGAACTCAATTATCAATAATTACCCGGGTACCGAAGCAGAGCAAAAAGCTCAGAGATTGCTAAGCCAAACAGATTCATGATTAAAAAGATTACTTCGGCTTCATCTTTAAAAGGTGAACTCACATTACCTCCTGACAAATCAATCTCTCAACGCGCTGCCATTTTTTCGTTATTGTATGATGGTGTTTCGGAGGTAAAAAATTATTCCCAAGCCCAGGATCCGCAAAGCACATTAAGCTGCGTCCAGCAGCTTGGTGCTGAAGTGAAAGAGGAAAACGGCACCCTCATTATAAAAGGAACCGGAAGAAAGAACATCAAAACACCGGTTAAAGATCTTGATTGCGGTAATTCCGGTACTGCCATGCGTTTGCTTTCGGGAGTATTGGTTGGGGCCAATATTTCAGCGAAGCTGGTAGGGGATGAATCCCTTTGCGGGCGTACGATGACACGAATTATCAAACCGCTGGAGAAAATGGGGGCACATATACTGGCGCGGAACGGTGCTTATGCTCCGCTTTTCATTAACAGGAATGAACCGCTGAAGCCCCTGCAGTTTGAACTTCCGATTCCAAGCGCGCAGTTGAAGTCATGCGTGTTATTAGCTGGTTTATTTGGAGAAGAGTTAACGCAGGTTATTGAAATTTTGCCAAGCCGTGATCATTCCGAGCGCTTGCTGAATTTGGACCAGAAGGTGGTTCAGGATCGCAAAATCATTTCGGCAAGTTTGGCGGATGAAATTCCCAATCAAAGCTACACTATTCCGGGAGATTTTTCTGCCGCAGCTTTCTGGCTGGTTGCCGGCGCTATTCAAAACGATGCGGAAATTAAGATCGGGAACGTGGGACTGAACCCTACCCGAAATGCCCTGCTGGATATTTTGGATGAGATGGGTGCAGACATCACCATAGAAAATGAGCGTATGGAAGGTGCCGAACCGGCCGGGGATATTATCGTAAAAGGTTCCGATTTGAAAGCTATTGAGATCGACCCGAAGATGATCCCCAACTGTATCGATGAACTACCCATTCTTTCGGTGGCTATGCTTTTTGCAGAAGGTACTTCCACTATATCGGGCGCGGAAGAACTTCGCCACAAAGAAACCGACCGTATCATGGCAATGGCAAACATGCTGAATGCCGTGGGGGCCAACTTCGAGGAAAAAGAAGATGGTTTAATTATTCATGGAGACCCGGATTTTTCATTTTCCTCCGCGAATTTTGAATCCTATCATGACCATCGTATTGCCATGGCTGCTGCTGTTCTATCACTTAAAGGAAGTCAAGAGAGCTTCATCAAAGATGCCGAAAGTGCGGCCGTTTCCTATCCCGGCTTCTGGAATGATCTTGAAGACCTATCAACTTCTTAAATTGATTGCTATGTAACGTGTTTAAGTATTAACGTTCGCACTTAAACACGTTAACACCTCCCACTCCTGACAATACGTCCGTCAATACGTCAGTTTTCCCACCGCCCTCCCTGATTGGCATTGCTATTGCTTACTTATGGGTGAACAAGAATTAATCGGCAAGCACATGGGAGATTTTACAGAATTTGGTATCGAAATAGAGAGACATCTCTCAAAGCTGGGTAAGGATATTCAGCAATTTGTAGAGAAAGTTGTGCCGCTGGCCAACGACGACAAAGATTTTGCTCCTGACTGTGATATCGTAGAGAGTGAAGAAGAATTTAAAATTCTGTTGGATCTTCCGGGACTATCCAAAAAAGAGATTGGAATTTCCCTTAAGAACAATGTGCTGACGGTTAAAGGCGAGCGTGAAATCACTGCCGGAGATGGCGAAGAATTTAAGCGACAGGAACGACGTCGCGGGGCTTTTGCCCGGGCATTTGCGGTACCGCAAAATGTGAATGCGGCCGAAGTGTCAGCCAGCTTCAGAAACGGTGTTTTGACCATCGCTATGCCTAAATCGGAGGCGTTAAAGGACTCACAATCCATACCGGTTAAGTAGAATAGGGCCACGAAAGCTCTAAACCACGAAAGAAAAATTAATTTTGTGTTTTAGAGTTTTTGTGGCGAACAAAAGAATATTAAATCAAACAAATAAAACTCAGATTTTAGACCAATGGGAAAAATCATAGGAATTGACTTAGGAACTACCAATTCGTGCGTAGCCGTAATGGAAGGCAACGAGCCGGTGGTGATTCAGAACAGTGAGGGTGGGCGAACTACTCCTTCTGTTGTTGCTTTCACCAAAGACGGTGAACGACTGGTTGGAGCGCCTGCAAAACGTCAGGCCATTACTAATCCGGATAAAACTGTTGCTTCCGTAAAACGCTTTATGGGGCGCATGTTTGACGAGGTTAAGGATGAGACCAAGCAGGTTAACTACAAAATTGTAAAAGGCGATGACAACACGGCACGTGTTGAAATTGAAGATCGCAAATACGCGCCTCAGGAAATCTCGGCAATGGTGCTTCAAAAAATGAAGCAAACTGCGGAAGAATATCTGGGCGAGAAAGTAACGGAAGCTGTAATTACAGTTCCTGCTTACTTTAACGATGCCCAGCGTAAGGCAACACAGGAAGCCGGGAAAATTGCCGGACTCGAAGTAAAGCGTATTATTAACGAGCCAACAGCCGCTTCTCTGGCTTATGGACTGGACAAGAAAGATGATGATCAAACCATCGTAGTGTATGACCTCGGTGGCGGTACTTTTGATGTGTCCATCCTGGAATTAGGTGACGGTGTGTTTGAAGTGAAATCTACTAACGGTGATACACATCTTGGTGGTGACGACTTTGACCAACGCATCATCGACTTCCTGGCCGATGAGTTTAAGAAAGATGAAGGTATTGACCTTCGCAAAGATCCAATGGCCATGCAGCGACTGAAAGATGCTGCTGAGAAAGCCAAGATCGAACTTTCAAGCTCTCAAAAAACGAACATCAACCTGCCATTTGTGACGGCAACTGATTCAGGACCTAAGCACCTGAACATTGATCTGAGCCGTGCCAAGTTTGAGCAGCTGGCTGATGACCTGATCAAACGGTCTATCGATCCTTGTAAGAAAGCACTGGATGATGCCGGGTTTACCAAGAATGATATCGACCAGGTAATTCTGGTGGGTGGTTCAACCCGAATTCCGAAAATTCAGGAAGCGGTTAAAGAATTCTTTGGTAAAGACCCAAGTAAAGGTGTAAATCCTGATGAAGTAGTCGCAGTTGGTGCGGCTATTCAGGGTGGTGTAATGTCGGGTGATGTAGAAGACGTTGTTCTTCTGGATGTAACTCCGCTTACCCTCGGAATTGAGACCATGGGCGGTGTAATGACACCTCTTATCGAAGCCAACAGCACCATTCCAACCAGCAAGTCACAGACATTTTCAACAGCTGCCGATAATCAGAGCAGTGTAGAGATTCATGTATTGCAGGGTGAACGTGCTAAAGCGCAGGACAACCGAACACTCGGTCGTTTCCACTTAGATGGAATTCCACCGGCACCACGCGGAGTCCCTCAAATCGAGGTTTCCTTTGATATGGATGCCAACGGTGTACTGAACATTAAGGCACAGGATAAAGGAACCGGTAAAGAGCAAAGTATTCGTATCGAATCTTCTTCAGGATTGTCTGATGAGGAAATCGAAAAAATGAAGAAAGCTGCTGAAGAACACGCAGAAGAAGACAAGAAGATTAAAGAGCGTGTTGAGAAGCTTAATGAGGCCGACAGCCTTGTATTCTCTACCCGCAAGCAGCTTGACGAGTACGGCGACAAGATCTCCGATGACAATAAGAAAGCCATTAAAGATGCTCTTGAAACCCTCGAAAAAGCACATAAAGAAGAAAACATGGACGAGATTGATTCAGCGATCGAAGCTGTAAATCAGGCTTGGTCCGGTGCTTCTGAAGAAATCTATAAAGCTACTCAGGAAGAAGCTGCTGCAGGTGGCGCAGCCGGAGCCGGAGCTGCCGGAGGTCAAACTCCCGGCGCTGATGGTGCATCCGCTTCCGAAGAATCTGATGAAGGCGATGACGCCGTAGATGCAGATTACGAAGTAGTTGACGATGAAGACAAGAAGTAAGTAACATATAGCTCACTTACTCGAAGATTAAATTAACCCCGCACATTTAACTGTGTGGGGTTTTTTATTTTGTGGAGGTATTCTTCTATCTAAATAAATCGGTAAATTATTATATTCTTTGGAGTAATCTTTAAGGAACTATTATGAGTTACCGTCTTATCTGTTTTATACTTTTCCTTTTTTCGGGCTTAGTCATAAGCTGCAATTCATCGTCATCGGTTGAAGAGAAAAAAATAGAAGCCATTAAAATTTTATCGACCGAGGTAAGGTATTTAAAGACACGGTCGGTGAATTTATTTACGACCTTCAGCATCAATGAACCTTATTATTCAAATTATACAAAGTTTAATTCTAGCTACGGGTACCAAATATTTATTTCTGTTGACAGTTTGCCGGATGAAACAAATAATATCGAGTTTGCTGATGCAACAGATATGGAGGGATTGGTTTACTACAATAAAGAAAAAAATGAAGGTATCATTAGTAATGTAATCTATGAACTGAGCCCCGGAACTGAATATTTTTACCGCATTAAGGCTCTATTTAAGCAATATGGTGATAGTTTTGAAAAGTATTCAGAATCAAAAAAATTTAATACAGAGGATCAGCTATATGAACAAGGCGGTATTGTATTCTATGATAAAGGAGAGTACTCGGATGGATGGAGGTATTTAGTTGCTGCACCACCAAACTGGTACAATGGGGAGATTGACCCAAAGGCAGAATGGGGTTGTAATTCAGTTTTAATTGGTACTTATTCCGGAGAAAATGGATTGGAAAACACACAAGCTATAAATAATGCTGAGTGCGATGATTCAAAAAATGGTAAACCAGCTTACAAACTAGCTCTGGAGCTGGAATTAAATGGGTTTGATGATTGGTATTTACCATCCATCAGAGAATTGAGAAAACTCTATCAATTTAAAAACGGTGGCTTAGTGGGTGGTTTAGATAATGAAACCTACTGGAGTTCAAATGAACATGCTGTCGATTCACTGAGAGCAGTGATAATGATTTCCTGGGGAGATGAGGATACTGATAGTAAAACGGATGAACACCGTGTCAGACCAATCAGAAGATATTAGTATAATAAATAGCAGATTTTAGTTAAGCCCGAAGTGGCATAAACGAAGTCAAGTAATCCGCGACATCCGTGTTCCATTTCTCATGTCTTTCAAGCCCAACATTCGTATCTTTAAGGCATGAATATACTCGGAATTGAATCCTCTTGTGATGATACCTCAGCGGCGGTTTTAACGGCTGAAGGAATTAAATCGAATGTGATTGCCTCGCAGTCTATACACCTCAAATTCGGGGGAGTGGTACCGGAGCTGGCATCGCGGGCTCATCAAAAAACTATTACGCAAACCGTAAACCAGGCTTTGAAAGAAGCAGAGCTTTCGCTGGATGAAGTGGATGCCGTTGCCGTAACCCAGGGCCCCGGATTGCTGGGTTCATTGTTGGTTGGAACCTGTTTTGCCAAAGGACTTTCCCTTTCCCGAAACATCCCACTGATTGGGATTAACCATATGGATGCCCACATCTATGCCAACTTCATCGACCACAGCCCTGAGTTTCCGTTAGTGGCGCTTACGGTGTCGGGCGGGCATACACAGCTGGTGCATGTGCAATCGGCCTTTGAGCACGAAATTATCGGGCAGACACGGGATGATGCCGCCGGAGAGGCTTTCGATAAAATCGGTAAGCTGCTTGGGCTGCCGTATCCGGCCGGGCCTCACATGGATCGTTTGGCTAAAGACGGGGACCCTAAGTTCCATAAATTTCCACAAGCTTTGCTTCAGGAGGGATTGGATTTCAGCTTCTCGGGTTTAAAAACCAGTGTATTGTATTATCTGCAGGATAAAGAGGAGGACTGGATTCAGGAGCACATGAATGATATATGCGCCAGCGTTTCCTTTGCGATTGCTGAAGTGTTGGTGAAAAAGTTAAAACGCGCAATTAAGAAAACCGGGGTTAAAACAGTGCTGTTGGCCGGTGGAGTGTCGGCGAATTCCATGCTGAGAGAAAAATCAGAAAAAATGGCCAGGGAAATGGGTGTTCAGCTGTTCTCTCCAAAAATTAGCTATTGCACCGATAACGCAGCCATGATTGCCATCACCGGAAAAATGAAAGCCGAAGCCGGTCAGTTTGATGATCTGGATATGGTTCCCTACGCTTCGCTTTAAGAAATTAGAAATGCTGGATTATGAATTTTGAATTGGCTCTAAGCGAATTCAAAATTCAGCATTTCTAATTTAGAATTTCTTCGATTCGGCTACGGCGAGTTGGTCTGCTCGTTCATTTAGTTCAATGCCGGCATGGCCTTTTACCTTCACCCATTTTACATCGTGAGGTTTCATAGCTTCCAGCATATCCTGCCACAACTCTTTGTTTTCAACCGGTTTTTTGTCGGCTTTGCGCCATCCGCGTTTCTGCCAGCTGTCAATCCATCCCTGGGTAAAAGCGTTAATAATAAGGGCGCTGTCGCTGTGGATTATGACCGTGCAGGGTTTATTCAATGCATTTAAGGCCTCAGTTACGGCCTGCATCTCCATTCGGTTATTGGTGGTTTGCGGATCTCCTCCCGACAGTTCTTTCTCTTTTCCATTCCAAATAAGGACGGCTCCCCATCCTCCCGGACCGGGATTGCCGCTACAGGCTCCATCGGTATAAACAATAACTTCCGGCTTCTTAGACATATTTTTTCGTGATTGAACTTAATTTCTGTTTCATCGATTTGGCTTGTTCGGCAACATATTCAGGCCAGTCTCCTTCATCTTTTCCTGCGTAAATAATGCCCCGGCTGGAGTTAATAAGGGGAATTCCGGTATGATGGGTTAATGCCTTTTCAAGTTCTGAAATAGAACCGCCCTGAGCCCCGATGCCCGGAATAAGCAAAGCCCCTTCGGGATGATACTTTAACACTGAAGAGGCCTCTTCCGCTTGCGTTGCGCCAATAACCATCCCTAAATGAGTATCTGAAAAACGTGATTTTTTCGAGAGCTGATCTGCAATGTACTCCGACATGGACTCGAAATTTTTATAGGGCTGTTTGAGGAAGTCGGAAGCCCCGGAGTTTGAGGTCAAGGCCAGTACATACAGGCCTTTGGTTTCATCTTTGGAAAAGGCCTCCAGTGTTTCGAAACCCATCAGCGGGTTTATGGTGATGGCATCCACATTAAACTCATCGAAGTACGCCTTTTTGTAATGGTCGGCTGTTGAACTGATATCTCCTCGCTTGGCATCGGCAATAATGATTTTATTTTCCGGGATGTGACTGATCACTTCCTCAAATACAGACAATCCGTCTTTACCCAGAGCTTCAAAAAAAGCCAGATTGGGTTTAAAAGCAGCGGCGTGCTCAGCGGTGTAATCGATTACGAGTTTACAGAAATAGCTGACTTGCTCCTCACGAGATTCAAACTGCTGCTTAACAGGTTGAGGAAGAAGATCGAGGTTGGGGTCAAGTCCTACACATAAGGTAGAGCCGGTTTCTTGTACTGAGGCTCTTAGTTTTTCTGTAAATGTCATACCATAAAATTTTTGCTGAAGATAACATTTCTAAAACCCAATGTTTTATTTGAAATGGGTGTTAGTGACAAGGTATTAGGTGTTAGGTTTTAGTTTGTTCTTTTAGATAAAAAAGGCAAAAACTAAAACCTAACACCTTGGAACTAAAACCTTTCCTATAAATCATTCTTCTCAGACCTGAAACAAGCCTGCCTGTCGGCAGACAGGTTCAGGGGTGACAACTTACTTACCGATACACAAAGTGGAAAAACTCTCAATTTTTTATAATCGAACTCAGATGAACAACTCTTTTGCGCTTTCGTGTTTTAGTGGCAAAAACAGAAGCGTTACTTGTATATACTTGTAAAACGATTGGGCTGGTTCGCTAAATTTTTTAGCTTCTTTCACTTCAAATTAAATAAGTCGAATACTATGGAAAAGCATACGTTTGTAAATAAATGGATCAAATTACTGTTCGCCGGGTTGCTGGTAATTTCAATACCTCAGTTGTCAGTTGCTCAGGATGGTGAAGCCGAAGCAGATAGTACCGAAGAAGAGAAGAAAAATGATTTACCACTGGAACCCGGTCGTGAATTTTCTTTCAACCTGAATGAAGGTTCCTGGATTGCCCTTGACGTGAGCCCGGATGGCAAAACCATAGTATTTGACTACCTCGGTGATCTCTATACCATCCCGATGGAAGGTGGAGAAGCTACTCAATTAACCGAAGGCATGCAGTTCGACAGCCAGCCACGGTTCAGCCCGGATGGAAAAAAGATTGCGTTTATATCGGATGCTTCCGGTGCAGAAGGTGTGTGGATCTATGACTTAGAAACCGAGGAGAAAGAACAGCTGACAAAAGGAAAAGATGACGAGTATCAGTCTCCGGAGTGGATGCCTGATGGTAAATACGTAATTGCCTCGAAAGATGACCCCGGCAACCACAAGATTTGGATGTATCACATTGACGGAGGCTCCGGTGTGGCTTTGACTGATGAGCCCGGCAACCTGCGTATGTTGGAAGGCGCTTTTGGTGCTGATGACCGCTATGTGTGGTTCTCCCGACGATTCGGAACCTGGAATTACAATGCGAGTTTGCCCCAATATCAGATTGCTACTTATGATCGTGAAACAGGGGATATTACGGTACAGTCCAATCGCTATGGTTCTTCATTCCGCCCCACACTTTCAAGCGATGGCAAGTGGCTGGTGTATGGTACCCGCCATGATGAGTATACAGGATTGGTAAAAAGAGATCTGGTGACCGGAGACGAAAGCTGGCTGGCCTACCCGGTTCAGCATGATGATCAGGAATCACGGGCTTCCAGAGATGTGCTGCCAGGAATGTCGTTCACCCCGGATAACAAGTATGTGGTTGCCTCTTATGGAGGTAAAATCTGGAAGCTGCCCATTGATGGTGGAGATGCCATTGAGATTCCGTTTTCAGTAAACTCAACCATAGAGCTTGGCCCTGAGCTGGATTTCGACTATCCCATTGAAGATACGCCCCAGTTTGAAATCACACAGATTCGTGATGCTGTTCCTTCTCCGGATGGGCGGAAAATAGCCTTCACTGCATTGAATGAAATTTACACCATGGTGCTTCCCGATGGAGAGCCTAAGAAATTGGTGGACCTGGACGAAACTCAGGCTCAACCCGTTTGGTCACCCGATGGAGAATGGATTGCGTTTGTTACCTGGACGCCCGAAACAGGAAAGGTTTATAAAGTTCGGCCAAATGGACGCCGGCTGCAACAACTTAATGAAGAGGAAGGGGTATTCCAGGATCCTGTTTGGAATAATGATGGCAGCCGCATTGTGTTGATCAAAGGGCAGCCTCAGGACTTTCGTAATGCAACCCGAAGAACGGCTTTTCAGGGAACCAGCGATTTAATCTGGATTGATGCAGATGGAAGCGAAAACAAATTTATTACCTATACAAATGGTCGGGGAAATCCTCATTTCGTAAAAGGATCAGACCGGATTTATCTGTCGAGCTGGGGAGGTCTTTCCTCCATTCGCTGGGATGGAACCGATGAAAAAGAACATCTGGAAGTAAGCAGGAGTGGAGGAGGTACTGCTTCCTGGATCAGGATGGCTCCCGAAGGAGATCAGGCGCTGGCTCAGGTTCGCAACGACCTGTTTGTGGTGACTGTGCCAAAAGTTGGTGGGGAGGCCCCGGAAATACGTGTGGGCGGTTCATCCAGTCAATTCCCGAGTAAACAACTTACTGATATTGGAGGGCAGTTCCCTGCATGGAGCTGGGATGCCAATCGTGTACACTGGTCGATTGGGAATGCACACGTTATTTATGATTTTGATGATGAGCAGGCCTATGAAGACAGTGTAAAAGCTGCCAAAGAAATGGAAGAGGAGAAGGCAGAAGATGAAGCCGGGGAGGCTGACTCAGAAGAAGAATCTGACGAAGAAGAGGAAGAGGAGAAAGAAGAAGACAAAGGATACCAGCCTCAGGAAATAGAGATAACCGTAATGGCCGACCGTGATATCCCGGAAGGTATTCTGGTGCTTCGCGATGCAAGACTCATCACTATGAATGGGGACGAAATTATTGAGAACGCCGATTTGGTTATTCAGGATAACCGGATTATTGGGGTTGGAAAACAAGGAGAAGTTACTATCCCGGAGGGTGCTGAGATCATGGAAATGAATGGCAAGACCATTATCCCGGGATTTGTGGATACGCATGCCCATTTCCGGCATCCGGTGAACTTGCACCGTGGTGAGTTTTGGTCGTACCTGACGAATCTGGCCTATGGTGTTATCACCACGCGAGATCCGCAAACAGCTACTACCGATGTACTTACCTATCAGGATTTGGTACATGCAGGTAAGCTTTTAGGTCCAAGAGTTTACTCAACAGGTCCGGGTGTTTTTAGCAGTGAAGATATCAGTGATTTGGATCATGCCCGGGACGTGTTAACCCGATATAGTAAATATTATGACACCAAGACCATAAAGATGTATGGTGCCGGAAACCGTGAACAGCGACAGTGGATTATTCAGGCTGCGAAAGAGCAAGAGCTGATGCCAACCACGGAAGGTTCTCTCGATTTCAAGGAAAACCTGACGCAGGTAATAGATGGTTATCCGGGCCATGAGCATTCTTTTCCGGTGTTCCCCCTGTATAAAGATGTGATTGATCTTGTTGCGTTTTCCAGAACGGTTTACACGCCCACTTTGCTGGTTGCTTATGGCGGCCCGTGGGCAGAAAATTACTTTTATGCTATCGAACGACCACATGATGAGCCCAAGCTTCAGCGGTTTATGCCCCACCAAAACCTGGATGAGCGGACCCGGCGCCGAAATGCCGGCTGGTTTATGGAAGAAGAGCATGTGTTTGAAGAGCTCTCCGTTGTTGTAAAAGACCTGGTGGAAGCGGGTGGACGTGCCGGAGTTGGAAGTCACGGACAGCTACAGGGCCTTGGGTACCATTGGGAACTGTGGGCCATGCAGGCCGGTGGAATTTCCGAACATGACATTCTGAAAGTAGCCACCATTCAGGGAGCTGATGGCATTGGGCTGGATCAGGATTTAGGATCTATAGAGGAAGGAAAGCTGGCCGACCTTGTGATACTGAACAGCAATCCGCTGGATAACATCAGAAATACGGCTGATATCTCCCATATTATGAAAAACGGGTATATGTACGAAGCTGAAACGCTGGACGAAGTATTTCCGAATCAACGAGAGCTACCAACCTTCTGGTGGCAGGATAATGAACCAAGTAATGTTCCCGGTGTCGAAAAGGAATAATGTGTTTAAGTGTTAACGTGTTTAAGATCAAACTACTCTTTAACACGTTAACACTCTAACACTTTCCAACTATAGAACGCTTTCAGGGTGAACCTCTTCAAATCCGTGGGGAGGCCGGTCGAGTGTCCAGGTTTCGAAATAGAAGTGCCGTTCAGATCTGAATTTCTTGCCGTTAATGCTGAAGAAGCGGAAAGTATCCGGAACCAACTCCTGAAACGGATAGAACATATCCGTGTATATGTTTTCTTTAGAAAAAATATGCAGGTCAAATCCGTCTTTAGCCTGCTCTTTGTACACAACAATATGCCCGTCTTCCAGAGCTTCTTTCAGCTCTTCCTTCAGATGTCCCACGTTGGAATTGATATCAATGTGCAGGCTTTCGATGTCCAGGTCTGTTGATTCTGCACCCGCAAGCACAAATACTTCACCTAATTCCAGCACAGAGACTGCGTTAGAAATTGAAGTCGCCTTCCCATTTGCTGTGAACACATTCTCGTCAGGAAAGGCCTTCTCAAGGGCAGCTATTACTTTTTCATACCCGGAAATCATGTTCAACCCAAATCGCTCTTGTGCCAGATCGGTTCCCGTTAAGTAAAACTTTGAATAGGTGGGGTCGGGCTTCATGAAATCTTCGAGGGTCGATTCCATCTCATCCGACTTTTTGTTGGGCGTTCGTTCGGGAAGTTTATCCAGCCGCTGGTCATGATGAAAAAAGAGTTTGAAGATGTCGGTCGAAGTATTCATTGATTAGGGTAACATTCTTTAATAATTGAGTCATTCTGAGGCTTTGCCGAAGAATCTTCAAGAGTCTGATAGTACATCACAATCACTTTATGCAGTTGAAGATCCTTCCCCCGATTCTCGGGATCAGGATGACTTGAGAAAACAAATTGATTGATTCAAATAACAAAAAAGCCCCGCCCATAATTTATGGGCGGGGCTTTAAAATACGTGCTTTTTAAGCTTAAATCATGGTTGCAATAACAAGGGCAACTACTGACATCAGCTTAAGCAGGATGTTCAGTGAAGGACCGGATGTATCCTTGAAAGGATCACCAACCGTATCACCAACAACACCGGCTTTATGAGGCTCAGAGCCTTTTCCATACTCAACACCGTCGATGGTTACGCCTTCTTCAATCATCTTCTTGGCATTATCCCATGCACCACCGGCGTTAGACTGGAAGAGGGCCATAAGTACACCTGCAGAAGTAACACCTGCAAGAAGTCCACCCAGCATTTCTGGTCCGCCAACAAAGCCAAACAGTACAGGAACGATCACGGCAAGAAGGCCGGGAAGTACCATTTCACGAATAGAAGCTGTGGTTGAAATCTCAACACACTTCTCATATTCAGCTTTACCGTCTGCGGCTTCAAAAGTAGCGCGATCTTCATCTGACCAGTCAGCAAGTTTCTTGCCTTCATTTCGGTTCATCGCACTCAGAGCTTCAGTAAGCTCGGGAATATCTCTGAACTGACGACGAACTTCTTCAATCATACTCATTGCCGCGCGGCCTACAGCCTGCATGGAAAGAGCTGAGAAAAGGAATGGTAGCATGGCACCTACAAAAAGAGCAGCCATTACAGAAGGACGGGTAACGTCAATTCCGGTAAGAGCTACTTCATGAGTTGCGTTATACGCTGTAATGAATGCAGCAAAAAGAGCAAGTGCGGTCAGAGCAGCAGAACCAATCGCAAACCCTTTACCGATAGCAGCCGTAGTGTTTCCTACAGCATCAAGCTTATCAGTACGCTCACGTACTTCCGGCTCAAGCTCAGACATTTCAGCAATACCACCGGCGTTATCAGAAATTGGGCCGTATGCATCAACAGCTAACTGAATACCTGTATTTGAAAGCATACCCACGGCAGCAATCGCAATACCATAAAGTCCGGCAAATTCATAAGCTCCGATAATGGCAGTAGCAATAATGATAATTGGAATAGCTGTTGAGATCATACCAACACCTAAACCGGCAATAATATTTGTTGCAGATCCGGTTACGGACTGATTGACAATCGACCAAACAGGTTTTGTGCCTGTTCCGGTATAATGCTCGGTAATAAGTCCGATTAACAATCCGGCAGCCAATCCAAAAATAGTGGCCCAGAAAACACCCATAGAGGTAAGGGTTTGTCCACCGAATGTCCATTCAGCAGGAAGCATCCATTGGATGATAAAGAAAGATGCTACCAGCATAACTGCTGCAGAAGCAAACTCACCAATATTCAGTGCAGTTTGAGGATTTCCGCCTTCTTTAACGCGTACAAAGAAAGTTCCCAGAATAGAAGTAATGATACCTGTTCCTGCAAGAACCAGAGGAAGCAATACTGCGGAAAGCCCGTTGAAGTTATCACTCCACTCAGGAATAGTCATGAAAGCAGCACCCAATACCATAGAACCAATAATCGATCCTACATAAGACTCAAAAAGGTCGGCTCCCATACCGGCAACGTCACCTACGTTATCACCTACGTTGTCAGCAATAGTTGCTGGGTTTAACGGGTGGTCTTCAGGAATACCAGCTTCAACTTTACCTACAAGGTCGGCACCAACATCGGCCGCTTTAGTGTAAATACCACCACCCACACGTGCGAAAAGGGCGATAGAAGAAGCACCGAATGAAAATCCGGTTACAATAGCGAGTACTTTATTTACAGCAGCTGCGCCTTCAAGACCGAACAGGTTTCCAAAAAGGATAAACAATCCGCTCAATCCTAAAACTCCAAGGCCTACCACGCCAAGTCCCATTACGGAACCACCGGCGAAGGCAACTTCAAGTCCTTTACCAAGGCTGGTACGAGCAGCATTTGTTGTTCTTACATTTGCTTTAGTGGCAACTTTCATTCCAATAAAGCCTGCAAGACCGGAGCACAGGGCACCAATTACAAATGAGATAGCAACCATCCAGCTGGAAGTGGTTGGGTCGGCACTGAAAGCAAGAATTACAGCCACAACAGCTACAAAGATAGAAAGTACTTTGTATTCAGCTTTAAGGAAGGCCATGGCGCCGCTCGCAATATGCTTGCTGATGCGTTCCATTTTTTCGGTCCCGATATCTTGTTTAGATACCCAGGAAGATTTAAATGCAGTGTACAAAAGTGCGAGCACCCCTGCCACCGGTATTAGATAGACTAAAGTATGCATTGTTTCCCGTTACGTTAGTTTAAGTTCAATGTGCTGAAGTCTGGCTTCAGTCAACATTCATTAATTAAAGTTGTTCATGGTTTTTGCGATGCCTTCCCGTGCAAAATGCAGGCAGGCATCATGGGCTTTTTGAATGCCCTCTTCCAAATACTTTTGATCTGAGTTGTTGAACGGCGAAAGTACAAAATCAACCTGCCGGCCTTTCGGAAAATCATTTCCGATGCCAAACCGAAGTCGTGGAAACTCACGTGTTCCCAATAACTCAATGATGTTGGCAATCCCATTGTGACCGCCGGCGCTGCCTTGTGGCCTTAACCGAACGTCACCGACGTCAAGATTAAGGTCGTCATATACAATAAGGCAGTCCTGTTTGTCTGTTTTGTACTCAGAAAGTGCTTTTCGTACCGCGACACCACTTCTATTCATATAAGTAGTTGGCTTAATCAACACCACTTTCCGCCCGCGATGCCTTCCTTCTGCAACCACAAAAGGCCCGTTTCCAGGCCTAAATGTGGTAGAAAGAGTTTCAGCTATCGCGTCAACAATTTCAAAACCGATGTTGTGACGTGTTCCTTCATATTCTTGCCCGATATTTCCTAATCCAACAATAAGGGACATATCAAGCAGGGATCACGTTACCGTTCTCGGGTATCAAATAAATGTTATTCTTCTGTTTTTTCTTCAGAAGAATCTTCTCCTTCCTCACCTTCAGGAGCTTCTTCGCCTTCAGCAAGTTCTTCACCTTCGGCCGCTTCGCCTTCAGCAACAACTTCTTCTTCGGTCTCTTCAGTAATACCGGCCACAAGATTTTCGAGGAAGTCGGCACCTTTCGGAGGACGAATGGTTACGATGGTTCGGCTGAGGTCATCCAAAGGAATAATACCTTCCAGTTCCAAATCAGAAATATGGAAAGACTGGCCGATTTCGAGTGGAGAAATGTCAATTTCAAACTCTGCAGGAATGTCAGCTGGAAGTACGCGAATTCGCACAAAATTCATTGGTTTGAATACGCGACCACCATTTTCAACAACCCCTTTCGCATTTCCTGAAATCTTGATAGGAACACGAAGTGTAACTTTTTGATCGTCAGCCAATACGTAAAAGTCGGCATGGATCGGACGGTCTGTAACCGGGTCGAATTCCGTTCTTTTTAACAGAGTTTTGTAGGATTTGCCGTCAACAGTGAGTTCCTGAAGCTTGGTTTGAGGCTTTCTTAAAATCTTCTCTAATTCAAGTTCATCAATAGAAAAGTGAACATTTTCCTCAACATCAGGACCATAGAGAACAGCCGGGACACGTAATTCTTCCCTGAGCGCTTTATTCGCCTTTTTGCTGGTCTCTCTGACCTTTCCTTCAAGTTTTACTAATTCTGGGTATGCCATAATGCGTTTACCTTAATCATTAATTATCAAACAGTGCACTGATAGTGTCGTTAGTGTGAATGCGTTGTATAGCTTCAGCAAAAATATTCGCAATGCTCAGCACTTTAATCTTATCCGAAGGCTGGCGAAGCTGAACGGTATCCGTTACCAACAACTCATCAATAGGCGAATCTTCGATTCGCTGAAATGCCGGACCCGACAAAATCGGGTGTGTACAAATTGCGACAATACTGAGCGCGCCTCGTTCTTTCAAAGCTGCTGCAGCATTCGTCAATGTTCCGGCTGTGTCGATCAAATCATCGACGATTAACACATTCTTTCCTTCTACTTCCCCAATCAGGTTCATGATTTCAGATTGGTTGGCTTTAGGCCTTCTCTTATCAATAAATGCCAGCGTAGCGCCCAATTTTTTAGAGTAAGCACGTGCCATTTTAAGGCTGCCAACATCAGGAGCTACCACTACCAGGTTATCGATAGGGTTGGAAGTAAAATGATCAATAAAAGCCCGGCTTGCATATAAATGGTCAAGCGGGATATCAAAAAATCCTTGTATCTGAGCTGCGTGCAAATCCATCGTTAAGATGCGATCGGCACCGGCTTTAACCAGCAGGTTAGCCATCAATTTTGAACCTATTGACACCCGGGGCTGATCTTTACGATCCTGCCGGGCATATCCAAAATAGGGAATAACGGCGGTTACCCTTTTCACTGAAGCTCGTTTAGCGGCATCCAGCAATAACAAAAGTTCGATAATGTTATCACCGGGAGGAGGCGTAGACTGTATCACAAAAATGTCTTCGCCCCGAATGCTTTGCTCGTACTTAACGTACTGCTCTCCATCTGAAAACTTTTTAATAGTCACATCACCTAATGATGTGCCATATTCTTCAGCAATTGCTCTTGCCAAAGCCGGGTTACTTGTTCCGGAAAAAATCGCCAGAGGTGTGTCCACTTTGCGCGGGCTTTCAGTTCAGGTTAATGCTGTGAGTTACTCATGTAAACAACAGCTAATAAACAAAAAGGATGGCTTAACAGTCATCCTTTAGCTAAATATGTTGCCCGGGGAGGATTCGAACCCCCACTGACTGGACCAAAACCAGCTGTCCTGCCATTAGACGACCGGGCAATTCATGTCATTGACAGACTCCAAAGATAGAAATCACTTTAAAAGCAATCAAGACTGAATCGCTTTTTTTAGTACAAAACATTCAGAGCATCGGGAAGCTTTGCAATATGAATTTAATTGGTGGATTGAGCCCAGCTTTTTGCGATATCGTTTGTCCTGAAGATGGAAAGGCCGGAACTTTTTGAGCAAAGAGGCCGGTATCGGGGTTCTTAAATTTTTCCAGCTTGAGAGTGAAGCAGATTTCAGCCGGCCGGAAGCAAATAAATTTCCCAGCATAAAGAGTGCGGGAAGATAGACCGTGCCAAATAAAATCTCGAAGCGGGCGGTTTGGTTGAGCGCCGCTTTCCGGAACCATTGCTCCCAGAGGTGAATCGCTTCAGTAGCAAGAAAATGATTAAATGGTTCCTGAAGAATAGCCGCACTTAATTCTACAGCCTGTTCAATCCGCTTTTCAGGGTGATTGGCGGGGCGGACTGATTTATAATTCCAGTTCAGATCTGAATCGGCGTTTGTGAAACCTGCAATTTCCAGGCTCATTGCCTTAGCTTCTTTTATATCCTGCCCATCCCATTTTTTTAACAGCTCTGCGGCAGTGGTAGCCATGGCTTCCCGATTGTGCGGAATGCCGAGCCCATCCCAAAGAGAAATAATGAGGGCTTGTTTCCAGGCTTTGGATGGAAGCAGGTTAGGATCAAAAAAGGTGAGAAAATCATCGGATTTCTTTTCAAAATACTCCCGGTGTGCTTGTTCTATCTGGCGGTAAAAAGCTTCTTCAGAAATAAAATGAAAACCGGAGGTGCAGGGTAACTCAGGGGAGTGTTCTTCAAAATTCTTTAAGAATACGTGTAATTTTTCAGAGAGATAGGGTAAAATATTGAGCGTGTAAGGCCGGCTGCGATTTTGGGTCTGAACTTGTTCAGGATTTGAGTCGGCTACAACATGCAGAACCACGCTATTAAAATTTGGATCCGTGTGATGAGCGTGTGATCTCCAGTTGGAGCTTTTAGTGTGAAGCTCAATATCACCATGCCAGCGAAGCCCGTCAATTTCAAGTGTAGCCTGCTTGAAATCAGGCCCGTCTGAGACGTTTTTCTTCCCGGGATTCAGGATGGTAACAGCATGCCCGGACGTTGTTTGCAAGTCCGAAAAATCAAAAAGCAGGTTTTCCCAAATCCATTGCAAAAAGGCTTCAGAATGTGCAAAGCCCGGTTTAGCCATGTCGGGTAATTTCTTCTACTTCTTCCCCCTCAGAAAAATGAAGATTTTCAGTGGCTTCGTATAAATTGGGGACGGAATCTTTCAGCGTTCTTTTCACGCCTTTGGAAAAGCGGTCAATTCTCTTCTCGCTGTCTTCTTTCCATTTACGGCTTTTTTCTTCCAGAATGCCTTTGGTCTTTTTCCCCTGCTTGCTTACCCAGCGTCGGTTTACTTCACCGCTTTTTGGGGATAGCAGTAACGCGGTTACCATGCCTCCGGCAAAGGCAGTGGCACTTACTAATAATGTTCCAAGTACACGTTTCATAGTTCTCTCTTTTGGGTTGAGGTTAACACTGTTAAGATAACAAATTGTGCCATGTTTTTTATGTTATTTTTTAACACTAAGTAAAGAAAACGGTACATTTGTCTAAATTTTTAAAGTCAGGTTATGAAAAAGCAGATTGTTTTAATGGATCGGGCGCGGATGGAGCGCACGCTTAAGCGAATGGCGATACAGGTTTGGGAGCGAATCAATAAAGAGAATGAAGGTGAAATGGTATTGATTGGCTTGAATGAACGGGGAGAAGCAACGGCCCGGCTTCTTGGGGAGAGCCTCGAAGAATTAATGGGAACAGATATAGCGGTTCACCGATATGATGTACAAGGGAAAGCCTCCAAAAGCAGCCTCCCGGATTGCAACGATAAGTTTGTACTGCTTGTTGATGATGTGATTTTCTCTGGCAAAACTATGTTTAGCGCACTGTCGGCGGTTTGCAGTGTTTACGAACCCGAAAGTATCGAAATCGCTGCTTTATTGGATCGCGGACACCGCAAATACCCGTTACGAACAGACTTGATGGGAATAACAGTACCGACTAAGCCCGGAGAACATATTGAGGTAATGCTTAAAGACGGTAGCCTCAGCCAAGCCGTACTTTTTAAGAATAATTAATCAATCAAAATTGTAAAATGACTATCAGAATTAAAGCTTTAACAGCCTTTCTTTTTTTAAGTTTTATTTCACTAACAGTTTCAGCCCAAACCATTACCATCCCGGATACTCTAAGCGGATGGGAGCAAAAATGGGTGGCTAGTTTCAATGGCTCACAAGCAGCCTACAGCAACTGGTCGCAGGGTGGTGCAAGCTCAGTAAGCGGAACAGGTTCATCCGTCCTAAATTTACTTTACCGGCAGGACCAATTTGCCTATGGATTCAGAACCAACGTTAAGTATGGACAATCCAGAATTAAGAACGAAGGGGTCCGTAAAACAGATGACCTTATTTCCATCAGAAACCGATTTACTTATACCTTCAGGGAAGACGGTTCGCTTGCTGCTTACGGGGTGATAGGTTTTCAAACCCAGTTTGATAAGGGGTACGAATACAATAGTGAAGAAGGGGTTCCTGATGAGTTGATATCAGATTTTATGGCACCGGCTTATATTAATGAAGGCGTTGGTTTGGCATACGAACCCGGTAATTCCTTTACCTTTGAGGCAGGTTTGGGGCTTAAGCAAACCATTGTAAATGATGATAGCTTATCTGCCGTTTATGGCCTTGATCCGGGCGATAACTTCCGGTCAGAAGGTGGTTTAACGACCGGCATTACATTTGAAAAACAAGTGGCCGAAAACATTATGTACAGCAGCAGCCTCGAAACCTTCACCAATTTCCTGATCCCCGTCAGTGAAACAGACGTAATGTGGGGAAATGAACTGGTCGGGCAAATCAACAGTATTGTGAGTGCCTCTTTTCAGTTTGAACTTCGCTACGATAACGACTTTTCCAGTGAAGTACAGCTTAAGCAGGTGCTGTCTGCCGGTGTTTCTGTAAATCTTTACTAATGGATGAAAGCTCACAAAAAGCGTTAGGCCGGGCTCTGGAACAGCTTTCAGAGTGGAAGTCTTCTTTTGGGGATTGGGAGCAGGATTCCTCGCTTTCTGTTTCAGAAGAAAAAGAGCGGGAAGTTTTCACACGTTTGGTACAAAGGCTAAAGTGTAATTTCCCATTCCACCATCCGGTTTATGCGGGGCAAATGCTGAAGCCTCCGCATCCGCTTACATGGGCGGCTTATGCCATGGCGATGTCCATCAACCCCAATAACCATGCCCTGGATGGCGGACCTCCATCCTCAGAAATGGAAAAAGAAGCGGTAGCTGAGCTGGCTCAGTTTTTTGGATATGGAGAGGAGTTTTTGGGTCACCTTACCGCAAGCGGAACCATAGCGAACCTGGAAGCTCTTTGGGTGGCACGGGAATCTCATCCCGACAAAAAAATTGCCTTCTCTGAAAATTCCCATTACACCCATCAGCGAATGTGTGGAGTGTTAAGAGTGGAAGGAGTGAAGGTACCGGTTAAACATGATGGTTCTTTTGATTTAGAAGCGGTGAACCCTGAGAAAATCGGAACGATGGTGGTTACCCTGGGGACCACGGGACTGGGAGAGGTAGAACCACTGGATGAAATTCTGCCCTGGGCAAAAAAGCATGGAATCCGGATTCACATCGATGCAGCCTATGGCGGTTTCTTCAGAACGCTCAAAGATTCCGGAATCATAGACGGTACATCCTGGAAACTGATGGAAGAAGCCGACAGCATTGTGGTGGACCCACATAAACACGGGTTACAGCCATATGGTTGTGGATGCGTGCTTTTCAAAAACCCGGCTGTGGGGAAATTCTATAAGCACGATTCTCCCTATACCTATTTCACTTCGGAAGATCTTCACCTTGGGGAAATCAGTTTGGAATGTTCCCGGGCGGGTGCTGCAGCAGTAGCGCTTTGGGCTACCTTGCAGATGTTTCCCCTGACAGAAAACGAAGGCTTTGGGCCCATCCTGAAAAAATGCCTGCAAGCTGCCCGGAATATGTATGATCTGCTTGGTTCGTCCCAAAAACTTAAGGCATTTAAAAAACCGGAATTGGATATTCTGGGATACTTTCCTGCGCAAGCAAAAATGACTTCAGAGATCTCTGCAAAATCCAAGGCCGTGTTCGATGCGGGGATGAGAGAGCAGTCGTTTTATCTTTCCCTGTATAAAATTCCGGCAAAAATGTTTAGCCGACTTCACCCCGAATATAAAGTGGATGCGGAGCAGGTGACCATTCTGAGGAGCGTGTTCATGAAGCCTGAGCAAAAAGCTTTCACAAAGCAGTTGCTCCAAAGGATTGAAAAAGCTATATAGTCAACCATGTCGGAATTGGTTGATACACACGAATGCCCAAACTGCGGCTATGAGCCTTTCACTACTTCGTATTGCCCCAAATGCGGACAGCGAAAATTATCGGAGAAAGACCACAGGGTTACAGTTCTCTTTAATGAGTTTATAAGCGGCTGGCTTAATTTTGAAAACAGCTTCCTGAACACCCTAAAGGTATTTCTGGGTAAGCCCCACACGTATGTAAGTGAGTACCTATCCGGGGCACGGAAAAAGTATATTTCACCGATTAAGCTTTTCATTCTGGCTAATGCCTTTTACTTCATATTTCCGGCAGTAGATACCTTTAAAACCACTTTGCATACTCAGCTAAACCGACTTCCCTATAGTGAGTACACGGAAGGTTTTATCATGTCTTTTATCGCAGCTTCCGGTATGAGTTACCCGGAGTTTACGCCGGAATACAATGAGCTGACCCAAATACTTTCAAAAGCACTGCTTGTAATTCTTCCCTTGCTATTTTCTGTGGCTACGTGGGTGCTTAATCTGAGTGAAAGGGAGAGAAAGCCATTACTTTATCATATCAATTACAGCCTGGTTTTAAGTGCTTTCTTGGTGTTTGTATTGTGTTCTGTGCTTCCGGGGTCGTATAAGCTGATCGCAGTATATTTTGAGATTGACGGGATGATGGAATTAGTTACTGAGATGAGCTTATCAGTTACCGTATTGTTGATTCTGAATGTGTATGGCTATTTCCTGTACAGGAATTTTTTTGCCGGAAATTTGCTGATAAAAGGATTTAAAGTGGTTCTGTTGAATGTGGCGTTCGTGCCCTTGATTCAATCTTACCGCCTCATCTTATTGTTTGTCACTTTAGGCTGGATGAAATTTTTTGGTTAGCGTACCCCCGGCAGGGATAAATCTTATTACATTTTATTTCACACCTTTTTTCTCAAAAGGCCTTTAATTGCAGGCCGTAAAATGCCAATAGCTTTATCAAGATGTACCGAGCCTATTTTCTAAAATCAGTCGCATTTCTAATCATCATTTGTTCTGTAGTTAAGGTGCAGGCTCAAAATGAAATCCATATTACCGACAGCGGCTTCTATTCAGATTCAGTGATCGTTCAAATTGAGGGTGTGTCCGATTCTTCATCCATTTTCTATACACTTGACGGAGCCTTCCCGGATTCTGCAAGTGCGCTTTTTCAGGATTCATTGTCTATTACCCAAAATTCTGTTTTACGAGTCATGATTTTATCCGATGATCGTGCAGACACCTCGTTCTTTTTCAGATCATATTTTATAGATGAACCGACCGAATTGCCCATTCTATCCGTAACCACAAATCCTGCCGGGTTTTTCTCAGACAGTGCCGGTATCTATGTGGAAGGTACTAATGGCATTCCCGGATACTGCAGAAGCACTCCCAAAAACTGGAATCAGGACTGGGAACGTCCGGTCCATCTGGCCTTCTTCGAAAAAGATCACACTCCCGGTTTTAGCGTAAACGCCGGGGTGAAAATTGGAGGAGGTTGTACCCGGCTGTACGATCAAAAATCACTGGATATCTATTTTCGGGAAGAGTATGGTCCCAAGAAGCTGAATTATCCCCTTTTTGAGGATAAACCTTTTACTGAGTTTGACCGGCTGGCCCTGAGAAGTGGAGGGCAGGATTGGTACAGAGCTATGATCAGGAATGCATCCATACAGGCCATGATGAAAGATCGGATGGATTTAGGATACCAAGCTTTTAAGCCGGTTGTCGTTTTCTTAAATGGTGAATACTGGGGGATTCACATCCTGCGTGAAAAGCAAAATGAGGATTTCATTGAATCGAATTACGGCTATGATGAAGACGAACTCGATATCCTCACAGGAAATGCAAATGTGAAAGAAGGATCAGATACGCATTACCAGGCCATGATTGACTTCATGAAGAATAACGACCTGTCGGTACAGGAAAATTACGAGTGGGTTAGTCGTCAAATGCATATCGACCAGTATATCGACTATGTGCTTACTGAAATCTATATGGCGAATGGAGATTGGCCGGCTAATAACATTCGATTCTGGAGGCCTCAGGTTCCGGGAGGAAAGTGGCGCTGGATAATGTATGACATGGATATGACGATGAACAGCCACACTTTTGGGCAGGATGATACCAACAGCCTGGAGCTGGTGGCTACGACCAACAACATCTATTATGCAAATCCGGGATGGTCGACGTTTCTATTCAGAAGTTTGCTAACCAATGAACGTTTTCGGAATACATTTATTCAGCGATATAGTATTCACATACAGGCATCTTTTTCGCCGGGGCGGCTTTTGGGAGTTATTGACAGTACGGCCGCACTTATAGAATCTGAAATTCCCCGGCATATGGACCGATGGGAAAAGTCATTCCGGTTGGGTTCGGGCATGAATTGGGAAAAACATCTGGAAAGAATGAAGGTTTTTGTGAGGAGCAGGCAAACAAAAGCGCGGACACATCTTCAGAATTTCTTTGAGGTTTCGGGGGTAACTAAACTGGAAGTCTCTTCAAGTCCTGCCGAGGGTGGGGCAGTGACAGTTGAAACGGTTCGTTCGGATACTACCGATTGGGTTTTGATTTATAAATCCATACCAACCACTATTAAAGCGATTCCGGCTCCGGGCTACACTTTTGTGGGCTGGAGCGGTGAGGCGTCGGGCACCAACACTGAAGCAGATATTACCATTGAAAGTGAGGAATCTTTAACGGCGGTGTTCAAAAGAAATGATCTATCCGATGATACTCCGGTCGTGATCAATGAGATAAACTACAATTCAGCTGAAGATTTTGATCCCGAAGACTGGATTGAATTTTATAATAATACCGACTCAAATATTGATTTAGGAGGCTGGTACTTCTCCGATTCCGACGATGAGCACATTTACACTTTCGCTGATGGCACTATAGTAGAAAGTGGCGGGTTTTTAGTGCTTACCAGAGACAGCGCCATGTTTACTTCACTATTTCCTGAAGTGAATAATTATGTAGGAGACCTCGATTTTGGATTTGCCGGAAGCGGTGAACTTGTTCGCCTTTTTAACAATACCGGAGAAATCGTGGACCAGGTTACTTATAGTGATGACCCACCCTGGCCGGCAGAGGCTGATGGAGAAGGGGCAACCCTTTCCCTTACCCATCCTAAGCTGGATAACTCACAAGCGGAAAATTGGGCGGCTTCGGTGGGGCATGGAACCCCGGGAGCAGAAAACAGTGGAGTGCTGGTGGGAATAGAAAAGGAGGAAGACGAAGAAATTGCCAAAGGCTTTGAGCTGTATCAAAATTATCCAAACCCCTTTAACCCGACGACCACCATTTCTTACCGGTTAGATAAACCGGACAGGGTAAAGCTCGCGGTATATGATATAATGGGGAGAGAAGTAGCCGTGCTGGAGAATGGAATGAAGCCGCAAGGAACCCATTCATTTAGATGGGATGCATCGTCCGGAAAATTTTCGAGCGGGGTTTACTTGTATAAACTGGATACCGGTAACCAAACACTGTTTCGAAAGCTTACCCTTATCAAATAATTAATAAGGGATCTACCCTCGGGTAAGACGGGAAATCAGGTCTTTATGTTTGGAGAACTTACGGCTTAAACTTTCTTCTGCAGCCAATTCAAAATCCCGGAAATCAAAGCCGGGAGAAACGGTGCAGCCCACAAATGAATAGCTGTCCGGTTGGTTGACTTCCGCTGCAAACCAATATTCTTTGGGTACGGTGAATTGAGGAAGTTCTCCGTTGTCAAAATCCAACCCAACCACTTGCTTAGAGTAGTCGCCATGAGGACTGATCATGTGAATAGTAAGCGGCGAACCCTGATAAAAGTGCCACATCTCATCCTGCCTGATTCTGTGAAAAGCAGAGAAAGCATCTGAGGTCAAAAGAAAATAAATGCCTGTGCAGTAGTTGCGGCTCCCCTCAAATACCTCAGGGAAAACAGTTTCGGGAATAACACCCTCACTACGATAAGTCTCTTTGAAATACCCGCCTTCCGGATGTTCCTTCAGATCGAAGCGGGTGATTAATTTTTCTATTGTGGACATTGTGTTTATTAGAATGCCACGTAGAGATACAAAACCTTGTGGCTCTACGTGTTTTCAATAGGAATAATTAAACATCAAAATCGATGCCCTGTGCGAGTGGCAACGAATCTCCCCAGTTCATGGTGTTGGTCTGTCGGCGCATGTACGCTTTCCAGGCATCGGAACCGGATTCCCGTCCGCCACCTGTTTCTTTCTCTCCGCCAAAGGCGCCACCAATTTCAGCCCCGCTGGTTCCAATATTGATGTTGGCAATTCCGCAATCGGAGCCGCGGGCACTCAGGAAGTTTTCAGCTTCCCGCATGTTCAGGGTAAACATAGCCGAGCTGAGTCCCTGTTTCACACCATTGTGCAGCTCGATGGCTTCATCCAGCGTTTTGTATTTGATGAGGTAAAGGATAGGCGCAAAAGTCTCTTCCTGAACAATATCATAATGATTTTCAACTTCAGCGATCGCTGGTTTCACGTAAAAACCATCTTCGTCCAGAGGCTCACCACCGGTTATAACTTTACCACCTTCTTTTTCAATTTCCTTCAGGGCATTCTGCATTTGGTCAACGGCGCCCTGATCTATCATCGGCCCAACCAGTGTGTTTTCGTCAAGCGGATCGCCAATGGAGATATTTTCATAAATACTGAGCAACCGGTCTTTTACCTGATCATAAACGGATTCCTGAACGATAAGCCGGCGCGTGCTTGTGCAGCGCTGACCGCAAGTTCCAACGGCCCCAAAAACGGTAGCTCTGATCGCCATTTCAATATCAGCATCCTCGGAAATGATGATGGCATTGTTTCCTCCCAGCTCAAGAATGCTTTTTCCTAATCGTCCGCCCACGGTTTTGGCTACTTCTTTCCCCATTCTGATAGAGCCGGTTGCGGAAATAAGTGGGATTCGTTCGTCTTCGGTCATCCATTCGCCTACTTCGCGGTCTCCGGTAACCAGGTTAAAGATCCCTTCAGGCAGGTTATTTTCTTTGAGCACTTTGGCTACAATCTTTTGTACGGCAACTCCGCAAAGGGGCGTTTTTTCGGAGCCTTTCCAAATCATTACGTTTCCGCACACGGCAGCAATCATGGCGTTCCAGCTCCACACGGCAACCGGAAAGTTGAACGCGGAGATAATTCCCACAATCCCCAGCGGATGCCATTGCTCATACATGCGGTGCTGAGGGCGCTCACTGTGCATGGTTTTACCATACAGCATGCGCGACTGTCCCACTGCAAAATCACAGATATCAATCATTTCCTGGACTTCACCGAGCCCCTCCTGGTAGATTTTACCCATTTCGTAAGTAACCAGTTTACCAAGTGGTTCTTTGTACTCACGCAATTTTTGGCCAATCTGTCGCACAATCTCACCGCGCTGAGGAGCCGGCATTTGACTCCAAACTTTATATGCTTTCTGAGCTTCTTCCACAACCTGATCGTATTGCTCGCGGGTAGTTACTCCCACGGTAGCTATTTTGTCACCATTGGTTGGCGTGAAGCTGCTGATGGTTTCTTTGCTCTCGTGATGTTTACGTCCGGTACTGGTTCCGGGATTAATACCTTCAATGCCTAATGTCTTCAGAAATTCCATAACGATATTTTAGCTCTTATTTTTTGGTGAAGATAGGGAAGTGAGTAGTCAGAAAACAGAACTCAGAATTCAAGAGGAGAAAGTCTTCATCAGTTAACCTTTCCAGGGTTACTACACTTTCCCGGAATCAGGCTCATTTGGTTTAACCCTGGAAAGGTTGACTATAAGGGAAGACTGTATTCTGACTGCTGAGTTCTGTATTCTTCCCACATGAGAAACGCATCAAATAATGAAATTAAATTACTTCGGAAGTTAGCCCGCAAAAAATATCGGGAAAATGAGCAGCGGTTTGTGGTTGAGGGAGAGCGCGCCGTTGAGCAGGTGCTTGAAAATGGGTTGGTGGAAGTAGAGACTGTGTTTGTGGTCGAAGGAAAAGCGGCCAGTGATGAATGGTCAGCTTTCAGCGCTTCCATAGAAGCGGATGTGCTTGATGAGGTGGCAGATACCGAAAATCCACAGGGCATTCTGGCAGTTTGTAAGATGCCGGATGAAATCAGTGCCAATGAATTGAGAGAACAAAGCGGAATCATCGTTGCAATCGATGCAATCCAGGATCCGGGAAATATGGGGACGATTCTGCGAACAGCGGCTTGGTTCGGAGCAAAAGCGTTAATTGCCGGAAAGGGAAGCGTAGATGTGTATCACCCCAAAGTAGTGCGAAGTACGGCCGGAGCCACCGGAAGCATCCCGGTATTATCAGGCGAACTGGAAGAAATATTCACGGAACTTGAAGCGAACGGATGGCAAATTTTGCTGCTTGATGGTGGGCCAGAAAGTATAAATCTGAGATCGGTTCAACCCGCAAAAAAAACAATCATTGTTGTCGGGAATGAGGGGAATGGAATCAGTGAAAGCTTATTGCATTCCAAAAGAAAGAAAGTAAGGATAGAATCAGCTCCGGGACAGGATAAAGTCGAGAGCCTGAATGCGGCTATTGCGGTTAGTATTGCCTTGTGGGGTTTACAGTAATCAGTTTTCAGTGAACAGTATCCAAAGTTAGTCCTGGTTTTATAACAGGCTCAGAAGTATCTGACAACTGATCACTGTGAAACTGTTCACTGCGTACTGTTCATTAAGATTCCATTAAATAAGGGCTGCATATTGCAAATGGTTTGGGCTTTAGCTTTATTATAAAAGCCGCTCTTACAATCATCTACCCGGCTGGTACATATGGCAAGACTAATCAAACATCCTCATCTATGCCTAAGAAGAAATCGAAGAAGATCTTCGTCCTCGACACCTCCGTTCTACTTTACGATTATGAAGCTGTCCGAAACTTTGAAAAAAACGATGTAGCCATCCCCATCACGGTTCTTGAAGAGCTGGATACTTTCAAAAAGGGGAACAACGTCATTAACCTGCATGCGCGTGAATTTATCCGGTACCTGGATGGGATCTCGGATGCCAATATGCTGCAAAACTGGATTCCGCTAAACGGAAGGTCGCATGGAAACCTCAGGGTGATAACAAATGGTGAAAACTCCATGGATGCCACCAAAGTGTACGGCTCCGATAAGAATGACCACCGGATTATTAATGCGGCTCTCCACCTGAAAGAAGAAAATCCAAATCAGCGGGTGATATTGGTTTCCAAGGATATCAACCTGCGTCTTAAAGCCCGGGCATTGAACCTGGAGTCGGAAGATTACGAGACCATTCGGATTCAGGATATTGAGCATTTATACAAGGGCAAAACGTCTCTGGAAATTGAAGACCCATCGGTGGTTAGTAAGTTTTATGAAAAAGGGAAGATAAAGCCTGAAGAACTGATGGAAGCCGATCCGATTTGCAACCATTATTACATAATGAAAAGTCATGGCTCATCGGGACTTGGCTGGTATAATGCGAAGAGCAAAAAGGTAGAAGTGGTGGAAAAGAACAATGCCTATGGCATTCAGCCAAAAAATGCAGAACAGACCTTTGCTATGCATGCCCTTCAGAACCCGAATATTATGTGTTGTACCATTACCGGAGCTGCCGGAACGGGAAAAACACTGTTGGCTTTGGCAAGTGCACTGGAGCAGCGGAGCAATTTCAAGCAAATTTATCTTGCCCGACCCATTGTTCCCCTAAGTAATAAGGACATTGGCTTTCTTCCCGGCGATGCCAATGCCAAAATTGACCCCTACATGCAGCCACTTTGGGATAACCTGAGCTTCATTAAAAATCAGTATAAGGAAACGAGTAAGCCATTTAAGAAGATTGATGAAATGCTGCAGACTGAGAAGCTGCGCATTGTGCCGCTGGCTTATATCCGTGGACGAAGTTTATCCAACGTGATTTTTATCATTGATGAGGCTCAGAATTTAACCCCTCATGAAGTGAAAACCATCATCACCCGGGCGGGCGAAAACACCAAAGTTGTGTTTACCGGGGATATCTTCCAAATCGATACGCCATATCTGGATGCCCAAAGTAACGGACTCAGTTACCTCGTGGACCGCATGAATAACAATGAAATGTATGCTCACATCAACCTTGAGAAAGGGGAGCGTTCGGAACTGGCTAACCTGGCTTCAAAACTGTTGTAGGTATTAGAGGTAAGGTGTTAGGTGTTAGGTTTTAGTGTTTTGTTCAAGAACAACTAAAACCTAACACCTTGCCCCTAAAACCTACCTACCTATTTCTCCGGACTTAGCAACTCTACATGAAAACGAAACTTCTCGCTTTCCAGAGACATGGTGTCGTAAAGATCTTCAATTACTTCAAAAACCGTTTTGGGAGCTCCAATAATAGTTGTGGATAAGTAGCCAACCTCTATTTCTACATCGTATTGAGCCAGGTGCTCCAGCAGGTCCTGTACTTTTTCTCGGGGGTCTTCTTCTGATAATGGGATGTATGTAAGCTGGGCAATGGTTTTCATAGAGGAACTAATGATTTTATTTCAAAGTAAACGTTCACCTGAAAATAACGCAGATTTGGGTAAGAGGCTAACGAAACCTCATACCCATAAACTTCTCAAAAAAGGAACAGCTAATCTTAATTCGGGATTCGTTGAACAAGTGATCTTAATCCCGTTTCATATTAAATATTTCGGTATGGATACCATCACTGCGTTTCATCTTCAGGGAAATGGTCATCTCTGTATCTGATTTCTTTTCAAAAGTCAGTCCTTTGAGTTCAATTTTGTCTGTGGTATAGCTGATCATCTCAAAAGTGAGCATGTCATCCTTTTCTTCCCAGCCGGTCAGGTCAGGATGGAAGTGCTTCAGCCGAAGCCCGGTTTCATCCAGCAGTAGGAATTCATAAAACACCAGCTCCCCGTCTGCATTAATATGGCGGTACATTCCCATCATGGTCCCGTTGACCGGTTCAGCCCAGGTTTCGTGGGAGATCCCGCCAAAGCCATCGCCGGTCCATGAGCCAACCAGCCAGTTAAAATCTTCGATATCAAATTTGTTTTTTGAAGGATTCTCGGGTGCTAAGATTTCATATGACTCAGAAACCGAAAAGCTTCCTAAAATCAGTGCAAGTAATACAACAAGTTTATTCATAGCGGTTAGGTATTTAAATGAGTTGGTTACCTTTACAACAATCTACACACAGGAAAGGGGACATTAATGATTTTATCTCTGAAATCTAATGCCCCATCAAACATTATGCATAGAAGGTGAAAAATCGTTATTTACGGCAAACCCAAATTTATCCTAAATAAAACCTATGAGTAAGAAAGGATTTACCCCGTTTGTTTCTGCCGAAGACGACCTCCCCCAAATTACCGTGAAAGCCGTTGTGTTGGGCTTTGTTTTATCAGCAATCCTGGCCGGCGCCAATGCTTATTTGGGCCTAAAAGTAGGAATGACGGTGTCCGCTTCTATTCCCGCAGCCGTTATTTCGATGGCGGTATTGAAGCTGTTCAAAGAGTCTAATATCCTCGAAAACAATATCGTGCAAACGGCTGCATCGGCAGGGGAATCGCTGGCGGCAGGGGTTATTTTCACACTTCCGGCATTGATTTTACTTAAATACTGGCTGGATTTTCCATTCATGGAAACAGCAGCCATCGCGATGTTTGGAGGAATTTTGGGGGTTCTGTTCACCATTCCGCTACGCCGGGCTTTAATTGTGGAAAGCGAACTACAGTTTCCGGAAGGGGTGGCTACGGGTGAGGTTCTGAAAGCAGGAACCGAAGGCGGAGCCGGAATTAAAACGATTATTCAAGCAGGTATTGCCGCTGCATTGTTTAAGCTTAGCCAAACCGGGTTAAAGGTTTTTGCAGGATCTGTAGGCGGTTCGGTTAAAGCCGGAAAGTCTATTTTTGGGATGGGTGCCGATTTATCTGTAGCGCTCCTTGCAGTGGGTTATATCGTTGGATTGAATATCGCCGTACTGATTTTTGCAGGAGGTTTGATTTCCTGGCTGTTTGGAATCCCGATTTATATGGCAGTTACAAGCCCGGAAGAAATTTCAGCTATAGTGGGTGCTGCTGAAGGCTATGATGCCGCACTTGCCATCTGGAGTCAGAAAATTCGATACCTGGGTGTAGGCGCTATGGTTGTTGGTGGTGTATGGGCTCTTATTTCTTTGGCCAAGCCACTGGTGGATGGGATTAAATCTTCCATGGTAGCAGTGAAGGAGTTGAAAAATAATGGCAGCGGGAATATCCCCCGGACAGAGTTGGATACTCCAATCAATATTGTTGTGTGGGGAATTTTAGGGTTATCCATCCCGATTTTTATTGTGTTTATGTACGTGATTGATATCGATCACCTGGCTGTGAGCGGGGGAGCTTATTGGACGGCTATTACATTCGGAGTGGTGTTTTCACTGTTTGCAGGATTTTTGTTTTCATCGGTCGCCGGATACATGGCCGGTTTGGTTGGCTCGTCCAATAACCCGATTTCAGGAGTGACTATTGCTACTGTTCTTGCTACTTCTCTGTGTTTGCTGGCGATTTTGGGAAGTCAGGTTGATTTTACCGCGGATATGGAAAAAGCAACCACTGCTGCCGCTGCAGCGATTATTGTTGGTGCCATGATTGCTTGTGCTGCGGCTCTTGCGGGTGATAACCTGCAGGATTTAAAAGCCGGCCAGCTGGTGGGAGCTACTCCTTACAAACAACAGATTATGCAGGTAGTGGGTGTGGTAGCAGCCGCTTTGGTGATTGCACCTATACTCAGTCTCTTGTTTAATGCCTATGGTTTGGGCGGTGTTTTCCCGCGGGAGGGAATGAATCCCGAAGAAATGCTGACGGCTCCACAGGCTACCCTCATGCAGTCGGTAGCCGAGGGTGTGTTTGCGCGAAACCTGGAATGGGGAATGATCATCATTGGAGGGCTGATTGCTGTTGCCATTATCATCCTGGATCAGATCCTAAAACGAAAAGGAACGGAATTCAGAACGCCGGTTCTGGCCGTAGCGGTTGGTATTTATCTGCCGGTAGAGTTATCGGTTCCTATTTTCTTAGGAGGAATGATAGCTTGGACAGCTGCCCGCTTTGTCAGAAATCGTGCTATTGAAAATGGGGAAAGCCCCGAAGAGGCAGAGACTACAGCAGAGCGTAAAGGCTTGTTGTTCTCATCAGGGTTGATAACAGGGGAGGCTTTGATTGGAATTATTCTGGCAATACCGTTTGCCTTGTTTGAAAGCACGGACGCCCTGCGCCTTATGCCGGAAGGTTTTGGCTGGTTAACGGATGTGTTAGGTGTGGGAGCGGCTGTATGCTTCATGATCTGGCTGTACAAAGTGGCCGTGAAGAAAGGAGAATAGTTAGCTATCAATAATCAGCTGTCAGTTTCGGGGATAGAAAATTGACAGCTGAATCCTGTAAGCTGAGAGCTTTTCACCCCAAACTTACAACTTCAACACCGTTCAGGCTGCGGCCTAAAAACCGTTCGGCCAGTTCATGAAAACGCTGGGGGCGATCGCTCACGTAGCAACGGAACTCTCCACCGGATTCATTCAGCAAACCTAATTCACTCAGTTTAGTTTTTGCCGATTCTGCGATAGATTCTGCCGAGTCAATAATTTCAATGTTTCCATCCTTCAGAACCTTTGGGATAATGTCTTTAAACAGCGGGTAATGCGTGCATCCCAAAATAAGAGATTGGATACCGCTTTCATCAAAATGATCCAGGTAGTGATGTAAAGTCTGCAGGGCCACATCGTTATCAATCCAGCCTTCCTCGGCCAATGGGACTAAAATAGGGCAAGCTTGTTGCGTTACCGTTATGGTTGGGTCATAAGCATGAATGGACTTGGAATACGCCTGAGAGTTAACGGTGGCTAATGTGCCAATCACTCCTACGTGATTATGCTTTGGCAGAGAAACCGCATTTTTAGTACCGGCAGTTATCACATCTAATACGGGGATGTCGCCGGCAGCCTGTATAATCTCTTCCTTGGCTGAGGCTGAAACCGTATTACAGGCAATCAGAATCATCTTCACACCACGCTTCAATAAAAAATGGGTAATTTCAAGAGCATAGGAACGTACGGTTTCTTCCGATTTGATACCATAAGGAACCCGGGCTGTATCACCGAAATAAATGATATCTTCGTTGGGTAAAGCATCAATCACGGCCTTGGCTACGGTAAGTCCGCCAATACCTGAGTCAAAAATTCCAATGGGTGCGTTCTTTAAATCTTGCAAATGAGTATCTGGTAGTGAATTATTTGTTGCCAGAAGGTATTCAATTCTTAAATCTTAATACAAGGCTTTGTAATTTGTTCCCATGCACATAAAATCATCAGCGGTTCTTTTACTTTCTCTCATTTCATCATTCCCAAGTCAGCTTTATGCCCGCCAGGATTTAGATACTCTCAAAGCCGATCTCGGAGATATTGTAGTAGTTGGCTATGAGGGGAACCGAAGCCTGATGGAGACACCCGGAGCCATCACCAATGTGAAGCCCGAACTTATCGGTGGATTTGATGAGGGATCTTTGCTGTATGGCTTGAATACGGTGCCCGGCGTACGGATTGAACAGCGCGCCCCGGGAAGTTACCGGGTAGCCATTCGGGGAAGTTCCCTGCGTGCTCCTTTTGGAGTCCGGAATGTGAAAGTCTACTGGAACGGTATTCCTTTTACGGAGCCTTCCGGAAGCACTTTCCTGAATCTTTTGGATGTGATTAATATGCAGGAAGTGGAAGTGATTAAAGGTCCGGCCGGCAGTATTTACGGAGCCGGAAACGGAGGAGCTCTTTTGCTGGAAAGCCGGCAGTCGAATCAAAATGAGGTGGGAGCAGGCTTGATGCTGGGTTCATACGGATTGCAGCGTTATACGGCTTATGCCCAAAATCAATTTGATGAAGGAAGCCTTCGTTTCAACTATTCCAATCAGCATGCGGACGGATACCGGGATCAGACGTTTTTCAACAGGCAGACGGCTGAGCTTTCCGGACGCTTTCAGCTGAATGACAGGCAGATCATTAAGACCAGTTTCCTGTATTCGGATCTGAACTACGGAATTCCGGGAGGATTGACGCTGGAGCAATATCAAAATGATCCGAGTCAGGCCCGGCCGGGCAATCCCTTTGTACTGGGAAGTGTAGAGTCGAATGCGAGTATTGATCAGCAATCTTTTTTAGCGGGCATTAGTCATGATGTGCAGATCACCGATGACATTTCAAATCTGACTAATGTGTATGGAACTTTCAGTGCCTTTGAAAATCCCTTCAATCTGGATTACAAAAAAGACAGCCGGAAATCGGGCGGGGGACGAACCCGCTTTTACTTTGACACAGATATCGGGGAGGTGAGAACGCGGTTTACGGTTGGGGGTGAATTTCAGGCGGCTAATTATGCGGCCCGAAATTTTGAAAATGACACCAGCAAAGTGGGCGCGTTAAACTTTGACGATGAAATTAAGATTGAATCTTCGTTGCTGTTCTTCAATACTGAAATGGACCTGCCCGCTGACTTTTATCTCACGGCCGGACTCAGTTACAACCGGCTGGAATACAGTTTGAACCGACTGGTATCAAATCTTCCCGGTGATACCACCGGCCTTGCGCGTAAAACTTTTGATCCGGAAATCATCCCAAGAATTGGGTTGCTGAAGAAATTCAGCCCGGCGCTTTCCCTGCATGGGAGTATCAGCTATGGATTCTCGCCCCCAACCATCGAAGAGTTCAGAACCAATGAAGGCAGCATTGCTTTAGATTTAGAAGCGGAACAGGGAACCAATTTTGAAGTTGGGGCCCGTGGTACCGTTGTTAGCGCACGCTTTACCTACGATGTTACAGCTTTCTATTTCAAGCTGGAAGAAACCATTGTACAGCAGCAGTCGGATCGTAATTCAACCGTTATTTTTAGAAATGCCGGGGCCACCGATCAGTATGGGGTGGAGCTGGCTGCAAACTGGCAAATGATTCGAAATCCGGCGGCCTTTCTCCAGCAACTTGATTGGAGCCTGTCGTACACCTACCACGATTTTGAATTTGTGAACTACGTGAAAGACGGAAATGATTATTCTGGCAATAAACTGACGGGAGTTGCTCCACATACCGTTGTGTCAGCGATAACAGCCGGAACGGAACCCGGCTTCTACGGGAACCTGTCCTATAACTTCACCGATGAAATCCCCCTTAATGATGCCAATTCCGTGTATTCCAACCCTTATCACCTGGTGCAGACCAAAGTAGGTTTCAAAAAGGAACTCATCGACAACTGGACCTTCGATTTCTTTGTGGGGATAGACAATCTGCTGGATGAAAAGTATAGCCTGGGTAACGACCTGAATGCTTTTGGAGAACGCTACTACCAGCCGGCCGCTCCCCGAAATTGGTTTGGCGGGGTGAAGGTGAATGTTGAATTTTAGAAAGGATTTGATAGGGGTTCGCTTCGACGCAGAGCGTCAGAGCGAGTTAATTAATTGAATTTAGTTTCAGTCTCTGAACCGTCCTAAATGGATGGAAAATAGCAATCCTGAATAACTTCGATAAGTGTTGAAATTACCTATTCCTGTAATCCCAAAACCTAAAAACTTGAATGGTCGATACTGGAAACTGGCTTGTACAGGTACTGTAAACTTAGCCTTGGTGGAAGAAGAGCTTGAACCACACCCGAAAAGGCAAATATTACTTTGATTGGTTAAACTAAATCCGGCTCCCAAACTCATTGATCCCATAAACCTGGAATTTGGGGGTGTCAGAATTTGGCCGTATAAAATTCCAAAATCTTGATAAGAAGTACCGATAATATTACCGGTAATCGAAGTGCGGAAAGAAAAAAGATGGCGATTATGTTGGAGTTGAAAGCCAATAAGAGCCGAAGTTGCATCATCAATATTATCCATGAAACCACGGCCAACCCCTATTTGGAGCCATGAAGTAGATGTTTGAACAGAATCCTGTGCATGAATAGAGGTGAACCCAAGAACAAAAATCAGAAAGGGCAGCCTGGCTTTTTTCATAATGAGGGTTTTCGGTTCAAGTCACTACATTAATATCATTTAAATTGAGCTTGCTCAAGCCCAATTTAACATTCAAAATTCATCATTTAGAATTTCTTTGCTAACACCACCGTCTTCTTAAACGTCTTATTCTTTCCTTCAGCACTATTGTAGGCTTCAAAAAGGACGATATAAATACCCACCCGGTTTTTTGAGCCGTTGTCTTTTAACCCATCCCAAATCAGGGAGCCTTCAAAGCCAGCTTGTTTGCCATCAGCCAGCTTGCGGACTTCCCGCCCATAACGATCAAAAATGCGGACACGTAACAGGTAGTCCGGTTCTTCCAGTTTATAGTTAATGAACAAGTTATCTTCAAAACCATCGTCATCGGGAGAAAAGGGATTTGGGGAGAAGGTGATACCGGCATCATCCGGGCCGGCTCCGGCTTGCTGAAAGATGGAGTTTTGCTGCCCCGGTGTTCCGCCACTTACAGCGGTGCTTGAGCTCCAGTTGGTTGCATCATTACTTGGCCCGACAGGATCAATACGTTCCAGGGCCACACCGTCAACATCATATAAATTCGGGTTGTGCCAGCTTTCATCATAAAACACCGAGTCGATGGTTGTCCCGGTACTGTCTGCCAGGTAAATGGCATCTCCGGAAGAAGCCAGGCTTAAATTCGTCCGATCAGCCCGGATAAAGAACAATTCACCTTCACCTTCCAGCTCAAAATATTCGGCCAGCCGACTTTCACTGAAAACCGGGGTTTGATCTTCAGCATAAAACACAACGGTTCCGCCAGCCGGAATCCATCGGAACTCAGAAGAGAAAGGATGCACAGACCGGATCTCGTTATTCTCGTCCGGTTTATCATGAATAAAAAACCCTTCCAGAGAAACGGCATAATTCGCCCGATTGTAGAATTCCACATATTCGGTTTGATCGGGGAGGTTGTCATCAGAATTAGCCAGAGGGTCGAACAGAATTTCATTAATCACCACATTGCCTTTGGAAAGAGGCTGAGACACTTCAATTGCCAGCTCCCCGGACGTATTACCCCGGAAATCAGTTGCCTGCCCAAAGGCAACGGTCAAAGGCTCTCCGGTTGGGTAGGCAACATCCCCAATGATGAGGATATTCGCATTTTCTTCATTGTATTCAGTGATGGTGGCGGGCTCATCATTTACAGTTATTGGACCCGTACCGGAGGAGCGAACAAATTCTGAAAATGCCACATAGATTTTACCGTCAGTCTGCAGTTTGGCGAATACAATTTCAGGTGGGGTTTGGTCGGGTTGATAGATCGAACTTTGTGCACCGGCGCTGCTGCCTGATTCAGAAGTATTGGAAGCCCAGTTGCCGGCATCGTTCGATGCCGATTCAGGATCTTTTCGCTCCAATGAAATGCCGGGTTCATTTCCTCCCCAGGTTTCCTTGTAAAACAAACTGTCAACAATCATCCCGTTTTCGTCTTTGATGACTACGGCATCTTCATCATCATTCAGGGAAGGAAATCCTGAAAGATAAACCACTTTCCCATTTGCTATAGCTTTGGCAAGAGCGCTGCCGCTGCCTGTGGCAAAATCTTCAGAATCGGTAAGCACCACATATTCATTACTTTTGATAATGGTTCCTTCCGGAATAGTGGCGGAACCGGTGGCATCAGAAAAAGTCCAGCCGGTTAGGTTGAAATTATTGCCCGTTCGGTTGTAGAGCTCGACAAACTCTGCTGATTCGGCACTCGCCCTGCGGTATAGAATTTCGTTTATAATGACATCCCTTCGGGTAACCGGAGAAAAAACCGTGTACTCCAAATCTGCCGAGGCTGAAGTCATGGCGTTCCCAAAAATATCCTGTTGGTTCTGAACAGAAATGGTGAACGAGTCGCCACTGGATAAAGAAGTGCTCAGAACCAAGGTCACCAGGTTCCCACCATAGTTTGCTACTTCAGCAATTGATAAAGGTGAAGAGATGGAATAGTTGGAAATATCTGTGGCCAACGCAGAATCAATCCGTTCATCAAAAATCATCCGAATGGAATCCGCCGAAGTGATGAACGCACTCTCAAGTACAGGTGCTTCATTATCCTGTTCAATCTCGTTAGCAAGCCCCGGGGTGGCTTTTACTTCGGCAGGTGAGTCGCCCCAGTTTTCTTTATAAATCGACGGGAAATCGGGACTTCTGCGCTCCAGCGAAACTCCTTCTCCACCCCAGTCGGATGTATAGGTTAAAGAGTCGATCAATTCCCCGGCAGCGTTGCGGATTACAATGGCATCGGTGCTATTATTTAATGAAGGAAACCGGCTGCCAAGGATGATAGTTGGCCGGTTCGGGAAAAGTTCGAGAAAGGAACTGTCCGGGGCAAGAATCAGGTAAGAGTTAAGGGTGAGTTCAAGGCCGGAAGAGGTCATTTCCCTGCGATTTCCCGTATTGTCATTCACCGTCCAGTTACGCAGGTCGTAGTTTTTGTTGGTTGGATTATACAATTCAATAAACTCTGTGTAATCTTCTTCCGGTTCATACAGAAACTCGTTTACAACTACATCACCCCTTCCGGCTTCGGCCAGGTCGATAAGGAAAAATTCAGCTACCAAATCCCCGGAGGTATTTCCAAACACATCCATTTGATTGCCAACCCTGAGCTGATAGGTAGTTCCGGTTTCTTCCTTGGGGATCTTAGCAGGGAAAGAGATGATTACCGTGTCAGGTGCAAGGTAGTTAAATGAATCAGGGCTGACTGAATTACCGGTAGCATTTGAAACGGCGGAGAAATCGTAATTTTCGGGATTAGTGGCCGGCACCGGCTGCACCCGTTCGTTAAAAATAAGCTGAAGCGTGCTGTCATTTACAACTGACAACGATTGAATTTCGGGAGGCTTCTCATCTTCCGGGATTTGATTGGGAAGTCCGGGTGTGGCTCCATCAACGGCAGGAGAAGTGCCCCAGTTTTCTTTAAAAGTTGCAGCGAAACCGAACGACCTTCGTTCAACAGAAACTTCGTCTCCGCCCCAGCTGGAGGTGTAAGTAAGGGAATCCAGAAGTGTCCCGGATGCGTCTCGGATTACGATGGCATCGGTGGAATTATTAAGAGAAGAAAACCGGCTGCCGATGACGAGAGCAGGAATGCCGGGATAAGATTCAAGCAGGGTACTGTCGGGGGTAAGCACCAGGTAGGAGTTGGGAGGGAAGGTATAGGTGGTATCTGAGATCCTTCGCCTGTTTCCCGTGTTGTCATTAAAGGTCCACTGTTTCAGGTTAAAGGCGCTGTCGGTGCGGTTCACCAATTCCAAGAATTCTGAAAACCCTTCAGCGGGGTCGTACATAAATTCGCTGATGGCTACTGCTCCCGAATCAGGATGTGCATATTCAATCAGGAAAAATGAGGAACTCAGGGAAGACGATACATTACCAAATACATCGGATTGACCGGAGATGTCGAGTTGATAGTTGGTGCCGGAAGGGTCACTCTCCAAAACGTTATCAAACTGAAGCAATACCGTGTCCGGTGGAAAGAGTATGGCTGATTGAATGCCCGGGACGGCTCCGGTAAAGGAAGATTCGGCAGAGAGATCGTAGTTTTCTGTGTCTGTAGCCGCTTGTGCAATAATTCTCTCTGAGTAGATAACACGGATGGCATCTTCAGAAGTAAGGAAAACATCGTTTATTTGTGGAGGGGATGAATCTGCCGGGATTTCATTTTCCCTGCCGGGTGTGGCCATGTTCTCAGAAGGAGAATCGCCCCAGTTTTCCCGGTAAATTCCGGTCACCGTTTCCGTTCTTCTTTCCAGGGAGATTTCTTCACCACCCCAATTGTCTTCATAACTCAGGGAGTCAATAACCAGTCCATTTTGGTTTTTGATGACGATGGCATCGGAGCTGTTGTTCAGGGATGAAAAACGACTTCCCATATCAATAAGCGAAATGTTTGGAAAGGAAACGGCTAAAAGACTATCAGGAGCCAGAACAACATATTTGCCAGCGGGAAGAACAAAGCTGTTTGTGGTGAGTACTTCATCATCGCCGGTATTGTCACTGAATGTCCAGTTTTGGAGGTTGAATGAACTGTCCGAATGGTTGTAAAGCTCCACAAACTCCGAAAATCCGTCACCGGGATCATACATAAACTCATTAATCACCACCTGATTGGGCTCGGCAGAAAAAATCACATAGTAATTGAAGTCCGTTTCACGATCAGTACTATTCCCAAAAATATCGGTGAGGTTGCTGACCGCTAATGTCCAGCTGCCATCGTATTCCTGAAGTTCGGTATCCAGAGAAATACGCAACGAATCCGGCGCTATTTGCTGAATGGAAGATATTCCGGGAATGGGCGGTGTTACTACACCTGCCTTCGGGTTTTGGCTTAAGGAGTAGTTGTTTAGGTCTTGCGCTGAGGAAGCTTCTGCGCGTTCAGAAATGACCAATAATAACGTCTGGCTGTCTTCCACCTCCAGCGATGAAATAAAGGGCGGTGTGTTGTCGGGCTGAACCTGGTTGGGAAATCCCGGCGTTCCGAAATCTGCGCTCGGGCTGTCTCCCCAGTTCTCTTTATAAACAGAGGAAACCGTTGAGCTTCTGCGTTCCAGTGACACATCTTCCCCTCCCCAGTCATCATCATATTGCAGGGAATCGATAAGGCTGCCGGATTCATCAAAAAGCCGAATTTGGTCTCCGCCATTATTGAAGGCCGGGAGAGAAGCCTGAAGATATACCGCATCACCATAATACGTATTTAAGGCGGAAGTATCGGATGATACCACTACAAAACTATCGGGCTGCAGAGTAAAATTTGAAAAAGAAATGGTACTGAGTGAGTTATTATCTCCAAGCTGCCAGTTCCTCAGATTTAAAAATCGGGAAGAAGTATTTCGAAGTTCCAGATATTCGGCTGTGCCCGGCGGCGGGTCCTTCATGAACTCATTGACGATTACATCCCCGGTTTGGTAACCATCATACACAAAAAACGAGAAGGTGGTATCGGCTAAGGTGGTTTCATTGGCGTTGTCCTCAATACCGGAAATAGTAAGGGAGTTTGGTCCGCTGGAAATGGCTGAAGAAAACGTAATGCGTGTGGTATCGCCACTTTGCTGACTCACAGATTGAGGAGTTATTCCGCCGGGATTCAAAACAAAATCGGAGGTTTGAACGGAGGAAAAATCAATATCCCGGGAAAATATGACATCTATTTCGATATCACTGACCAAAGAAACGGAAGTAACTTCAACAGGGGGAATGTCAATTTTGAAGTCGTAGTAAAACAGGTCAGAACGGGTTGAAGAATATGTGTTCTTAAATCCGAAATAGGAGGTGGAAGTATAGGTGTTGTCGGCTCCGGTGTCTTCCACGGAAAGCACGCCGGCATAACCCTCAGCGACTTCAAGCGTCCAGTTTCCGGACGCATCGCGGGTTACTTTTACCCGATAATCACCGCCGGAACTGATATCGGTAGTTCCGGTAAGTACCTCCGTTGCTTCACTGCCACTGGTGATTCTGAATAGCCTGAATACATCGGCGCTGCCATTTTCGCCACCCCTTAGTTTGTATCCGTTCAGAGAAGATGTGAGATCCTGATTGTCGCTCATCAGGTAGATTTCGGCTTTGTTACCGTTAGAAGGGCCGAATCCGTCAAAGCGAACGAAGAACTCCCAGTAGCCGATGGTATTGGTGGAGGGAATGCTCAGGTAAGAAACGCCGGCACCGGGAGCATTTTGCTGAAGCAGGGTATTTCCGCTTTCTTCTGTAAAGATGAAATTCCCGGTATCTCCGGACCAGTCAGAAATATCCTGATCGGAAAAGTCATCTTCAAAGTTTGCCGACTGCCCCAAAATGATACAGGGCAATCCCCACAATATCATAAGTAAAAGTACCCTCATGCTCCCGAATATTTATTTAGCCAATTAAAACAATTGTTTAATGACTTGCAGGAAAAAATATTCCCGGTAAAAAAATAGGGTAAAAGGATGTTCCACCTTTTACCCCTGGAAGGACATTGAGAATGTTGTGTCATTCTCAAGGCAATGATTAGTTTTCTCTTTTGTTAGCTGTTTAGTTAGAGCGATGAAACGCGCACTCCTTACAGATTTTTTGTACTTTTTTAGAAGTTTTTTAAAACACACCTAAATCATTAAAAATCAGTAACGCATATGCGAAGTCTTCCTTTTTCTATCGAAAATTTAAACGGCGGATTCATGAAAGTGGAGGGAATTCTGCGCGTGGAAGGAGAGAATCTGGTGTTTGAATTCCAGAAAAAAGACGCTGTGGTTGAGGCCTATCAGTCTGAACTTCGGACTGAAACCATACCGCTATCGGAGCTGGATATGCTGGAGTATAAAAAGGGATGGTTTAGCGGGAAGCTGATTTTGCATGGTAAAAGGGCATCATCTTTTGGGGATTTGCCGGGTAAGGAATTAACTGAACGCGTATTAAAAGTAAAAAGGAAGCACCGAAATGTAGCAGCCAGCATCTCATCCAATCTGAACCTGAAGCTTTCCGAACAAAAACTAAACGAGCTGGAAGATTAAACCATGAGCATTCCTTTTAACTATTCGATGTATGAAACCGAAGATGTAAAAGTGGAGGTTAAGGAGGTAAAGGGAATTCTGAGCTTCCTGGATGGAGAGCTGCTATTTGAGTACAAAGTGTATGATATGATGGGGAACGGATTGAGTAACCTGAGCAAGTTTTCCATACAGCTCGACCACATCAAAAAGATACAGTATAAGAAAGGACTCCTGTTTTTTACCGGAGGCAAATTAATTATCGAAGCCAACCAATGGGCGTTTTTTGAACCATTGCCGGGCAGCGAGCAGGGAAAGATTAAATTGAATATCAAACGAAACGACAAGAACGAAGCGATCCGGTTTTCCACCAAAATAAACCTGTATATGTCGCAGAAACGCCTCGGGGATATGGAAGGGGAATAAATTCCAAGCACCAAGTACCAAGTACCAAATCCAATGATCAATTAATTGTAAATTGGGATTTGGAGCTTGAGATTTATTTTAAATATCCTTTTTTGGTTAGCAATTCCGCATTTAAAATGGCACCGCCGGCCGCACCACGAATGGTGTTGTGAGCCATAGCCACAAAGCTGACATCAAATACATCGGCCTTTCTCAATCGCCCTAAATGCAGCTGCATCCCATTCTCCCAATCTGCATGGAGGCGGGGTTGTGGGTAATACTCATTGTCGTGAAGGTTGTAGAGTGCTTTCGGTGAGAAAGGCAGACCCAATTCGGCAACAGGATTCCGGTAGTTTTGGTAGGCTTTTTTCAGCTCCTCCAAATCAGCCGGAGGATTTTCCAGCTTCACGGTAGCTGAAATCATATGTCCGTTGATGGACGGGACACGGGTTGCAGTAGCCTGTACGTCAAAATCCGGAAGTGATAGGGAGTCTTCGTTCAGTGTGCTTAATAATTTTCGTGTTTCAGGTCCAACCTTAGGCTCTTCTCCGGAAATAAAAGGAACCACGTTACCAAGAATATCCAGGCTGGCTACACCGGGATACCCGGCTCCTGAAACCGCCTGCATGGTGGTAAGGATAAGAGCTTCAATTCCAAATGAATCAAACAATGGTTTTAGCGCCAGCGATAACGGCACGGCCACACAATTCGGGTTGGTCACAATCCAGCCCTTCCCATCTTTACTAAACGACTGGGTTTTAATAAGGTCGGTATGATCCGGGTTGATTTCCGGTATCAGCAGCGGAACCGTTGGGTCCTGCCGGTAGTTTTTTGCATTAGAAATGACCGGAATCCCGGCTTCTGCAAAAGCTTTTTCGATATCACCGGCAACGGATGAATCCAGCCCGGAAAACACAAAATCCACGTTACTAAATTCGCCGGGTTCACAATTTTTGACGATGGTGTCTTTGATGTGCTCGGGCAATACCACATCTTCAATCCAGTTGGCAGCATCTTTATACTTCTTTCCGGCCGAACGTTCCGAAGCACCCAGTGCCTCGATTTCGAACCAGGGGTGCCCCTGAAGCAAGCGAATAAATTTTTGGCCAACAGCGCCTGTAGCGCCCAGAATTCCAACTTTCATCATTGTGATTGAGTAGAGGGTTAAATCAAAATTTTGTGAACCTTAAAAATAAACATTCTGCACCCTTTATGTGATAGTTTTATTGAAAGTTTTTTTGATTGACATAGGCAGGTAAGAAGGAGTGTTTGCCATTAACAAGGTGAGGAATAGAACGCGGATGAAACAGGTAGGGATGATATTCGCGGACTATGTTTAGGATATCGGCCTTTCTTCATTCATTAACACCATTGTCATCATTCCGGCCCTGAGCCGGAATCTGAAATAGCCTCGATGTTAAAGAAGAATTGGTTGTGTCGGCAATCGTTGCTCATCAAGTAAATCCCGTCATCCTTCAAATCAAGGTTCATAACACAGTTGTTGAACCTTGATTTGTGGGATTTTAGGATTACCATGATTGGATTTTATCAGCGAACGTCAGCCCTATCCACTCATCCGTGTTCTATAAAGAAGAGACTTGAACCCTGATTTACAGGTTAAAGAGATTACCATGATGAATTAACGGTTAAACGCTCAATGTTGAATGTTCCTTGTTGGGTGTTATCTTTGGGGCCATGAAATTCATATATGAAACGCTCGAAGCTAAATCTCCCAAATTCTATGCCTGGCTGGTGTTGGGGTTACTATCCCTTATCTATATCTCCAGCTTTGTGGACCGGCAGATTGTGGCCGTGTTGGGAACGGCCATCCGTGATGACCTTGGCTTCAGCAACACGCAAATCGGGGTGTTGTACGGACCGGCTTTTTCCCTGATTTATGCCATCTGCGGAATATTCATGGGGTGGTTTGCTGATCAGTTTTCCCGTAAGCGAATCATTCTGACAGGTTTATTAATTTGGAGCCTGATGACGGTGGCCAGCGGATTTGCCAGCTCGTTCCTGTTTCTGGTTACGGCCCGGTTTTTTGTAGGGGTGAGTCAGTCGGCATTAAGTCCGGCCGTATATTCGTTGCTGGCCGATTACTTCCCGCCCGAAAAAAGGGCACGGGTATTCTCATTATATGCATCCGGGATATTTGTAGGGGTAGGACTTTCATTCCTGATTGGCGGTTCTGTTGCTGAACTCTACGACTGGCGGGTAGCCATGAAAACTGTAGGCTGGCCGGGACTGGTTTTAGTAGTCATTGGCTTTTTGTTGATTCGTGAGCCGAAACGTAAATCAGGCAAAAGTGAGCGTTCGGCCTTGCAATTCTTCAGCGTGCTGAAATTCATTCTCCAAAAGAAAACGGTGCGTTATCATCTGGCGGGATTTTCCCTTCTGGCACTCAGCGGATACACCATTCTCGCTTTTATCGGGACTGTGCTTAATGATACTTTTGAAATGCCTTCACTAATTTCTCAATACGGCTGGTTTATGTTTGCAACCGGGGTTAGTGTAAATGCATCCGGCTGGCTGGCCGATTACTTTGCGAAAAAATGGGGAGCTGAAAAGCGTTTTGTGATGGGAATAGTAGCAGCCCTGGGTGGACTCCCATTCTATTATTTCGGGTTGATGGCCGAGTCGGCTTTGGTGGCATTCTTGTTGGTGGGATTTGCCAATGTCATATCCTCTTCCTACAACGGTGTGGCCGCTGCGCTCATCCAATATTTCGTGAAATCCGACATGCGTGGGATGGCCAGCGCGGTCTATTTGTTTGTCGTGAGCATCGTAGGTTTTGGAATTGGTCCTCCCGTAACCGGATGGATGATCGATCATATTTTTACCGGTGTTTATGGACCTTCGAAAGCACTGCTGTTGGTATTTACGGTATGTGGGGTGTTGGCCACCTTTTGCTTCCTTCAAGCCATGAAGAGTTATGATGAAGATGTGGTGGAATAGTGTTTAAGCTACCCGACAAATCAAAAATCGGTTAATAGTGAAACTGAGGGGGATTAAATTTTGCCAATGATAAGGGTTTATGTTTGTTAATCATCAACAGCTGTGTATTTTCGACAATATCATTTTATTGTATGAAGGGCATAGCAGCAACTGGTTTCTTATCGATAGTAATTTTTTTAGTAATGGGGTCTCAGGCACTCTCCCAAAGTGCAGAGTCACCCAATTATGTTGTTACCCAATTTGGACTTAACGAAGGCCTTCCTCAAAGTTCAGTAAATGATATCATTCAAACTAAAGATGGTTACCTATGGATGGCTACCTATGGGGGATTGGTGCGTTTTGATGGCAATTCATTTACGGTATTCAATAAGTCTAACTTAAAAGGATTGGCGACTGAGCGTATTCTCGAATTATTTGAAGACCGGAAGGGGGGGATTTGGTTATTTCTGGAAGGTGATTTGGGGTATGTACAGCGGTATATAGGCGGCAAGATAGAAACGTATGATTTTGGAAAGCAAGGAGGCAGCCGGATTGAGTTAAACGAAGATGAGAGGGGAGTGCTCTGGGCGACTGCGTATGGAGATACCTATCGTTTTACAGGAACTGAATTTGAAAAGAAAGAACTAATTGTTGATTCCGATTTAGCCGAAGTAATCAAGAATGATAGTTTAGGTATTTGGCTTGCATACGAGTATAAAATTGTGAAGACGGCAGGCGACAGCGTTATTCAGATAGAGGATTACGAGAATGAGGAAAAGAATGCCCATCTTGGATATATAGAAGTTATTGAATACCCAAAACACTCAGGCCAGCTGTTCATCGGAACGGTTGATAATGGGGTACTCATTCAAAATGGAAATTCCCGTCAGGTATTTAATACAGAAAACGGGGCAAGCAACAATAATTTTGTTCGGTTTGAGAGATTTGATGAAGAGAAACTCATCATTAATTTCCCCGGCGACATCCTTATTTGGGAAGAAGATAAATTCAGGCAAATGACTCCGATTCCCGGGCAGCTGAATGTTATTTATCGGAGTGTTTTAAAGGATAACGAAGGGAATTATTGGTTTGGGACAGACGGAGATGGATTATTTAAACTCCGGTCAACTCCAATTCATATGATCGACATAGATCAGGGCTTAAATAATGAGAAAATGCTTTCTCTGGCTCAATTAAACGATGGAAAAGCTCTTTTTGCAACTAATTGCGGGGGTATTTACTATTGGGACGGACTCAAAGCTACCTATCCAAATTTAAACGAAATATTCGAAGGAAAATGTAACTGGGCAGTATATCAGGATACAAAAGAAAGAATTTGGATTGGTTCAAATGATTTACGTTATCTCCCGACTTTGGAAGGACCGGCTATAACTTTTGGTGATGAAGATGGATTCACTGCAGGTAGAGTTTTTGGAATATCAGAAGATACAAAGGGTCAAATTTGGGTGCTCACTGATGATGGGGTTTTTGTTTACAAGGGAGATTATTTTAAGAATCTGACAAGAGAAGACGGGCTTTACTACAATAGTGTCCGAACGATATTTGAAGATAGCCGTGGAAGAATGTGGATTGGTACAAGGGCCGGCTTAAACAGAATCGATGGCGGGGAAATGAAAAAAATTGAATTATTGAGTAATGAACCGGGCTCTTTTCAAGAAAAACAACCACCGGTTCGCGCAATTTTTGAAGATGGCAATGGCTACATCTGGGTAGGAACATATGGGAATGGACTTTACAGGGTGGACGGTAATAAGGTTTTAAATATTACTGAAGAGGATGGTTTGTACGACAATATTATCTCTCATATAGTTGAAGATGGGGAAGGTAATTTTTGGATGGGCAGTAATCGTGGCATATCGAGTGTTAAGAGAAGCGACTTGAATGGCTTTTTAGACGGTGAAATTGATCACATACCATCCAATTCTTACGGAGCAGCTGATGGCATGAATTCTGCTGAAACAAACGGGGGATTTCAGCCAAGTACTTTTACCGATTCTTTAGGTCGTATTTATTTTCCTACCGTAGCCGGCGTAGCTGTGGTAAACCCCGGGTTAGTCAGGAAAAATGAGGTGTCGCCGCGGGTTTATATCGAAAAGCTAAATACAGATGAGGGGCCTGTTGAGCTTTCTTCTGGTATATCACTATCCTACAACACTTCATATTTGGAAATTTTATATACAGCTATAAGCTTTTCAGAACCTGGAAAGGTGGAGTTCCGGTATAAAATGGAAGGTTTGAATGATGATTGGATCGAGGTAGGAAATCGAAGAGAAGCACTCTACTCAAAGATCCCGCCCGGCAATTATACGTTTAGAGTGATTGCCGGTAATAGCGATGGAGTTTGGAATATGGAGGGAGCTTCATTAGCCATTACGGTTGTACCACCTTTCTGGCAAACTACATGGTTTTATACGTTAATGGGGCTATTGGTAGCTGGTGCTGGTGGCCTTGTCTATTATTTGAGAATAGAGCAGCTGAAAAGACAGAATGCACGACAAAAGCGCTTTACCGAACAGCTTATTGAATCGGAGGAGCAGGAAAGAAAGCGGATTGCATCTGAACTACACGATAGTCTTGGCCAGCAAATTTTAGTTATAAAAAACAGGGCAGAGCTTGCTCGAAAATTTGTTGATCAACCTGCGGAACTGGACGAACAGCTTGATGAAATTATGCAAAGTGCGGTTACCTCTATTGAGGACGTCCGGTCTATTTCTCATGGATTACGTCCGGTTCACCTTGAGAAATTTGGACTCACTGAAGCTTTGAACAATTTATGCAGTCAGGTTCAGGACTCCTCTTCTATAGAATGGAGTTACCATGTGGACGATATTGATGAGGTGATATCCAAAGACAAAGAAATCAACTTCTACAGAGTTATTCAGGAAGGGATAACCAATATTTTTAAACATTCAAAAGCTTCGGAAGCATCTGTAATTATCCGAAGGGCAGAACCCGGATTAAAAGCTATGATATGGGATAATGGTGCTGGATTTGATCCTGACGATAAATTAAATGCAGGTGGGCTTGGTTTGTCAGGGATGAATGAACGGGTTGAAACTCTCGGGGGTACCTTATCGATTGATTCGGGGAAGACGGAAGGAACTACAATCACAATAGTTATACCGGTTAAAGAATGGGCAATGTCGTAAAAACGTTGATAGCTGATGACCATCCTCTGATGAGGAATGGACTTCAGCAGGTTTTGGAAGGCCATGAAGATTTTGAAATTATAACTGCCGAAAACGGGAAGGAGGCTTTGGATCTTATTCGCACGCAAAGCCCTCAAATTGCCATACTCGATATTGAAATGCCGGAGCTGACAGGCTTTGAAGTAGCTAAACAGGTGTATCATGAAGGCATATCCATCGACATCATTTTTCTGACCATGTACAAAGATGAGTCTCTTTTCAACAAAGCCATGGATATTGGCGTGAAAGGTTATGTACTCAAAGAAAACACGGTTTCGGAAATCATTCAGTGCGTTCAAACGGTACTCAGTGGAAAACACTACCTCAGTCCCGCCATATCTGAATTTCTCATCAGGAGAAATAGTAAACTTGTAGCCCCGGCAAGTGATAAGGATGGTCTCAATTCGTTGACAAAAACCGAAAAAAACATCATAAAGCAACTGGCTGAGATGAAAACCAGCCAGGAAATTGCCGATGAGAATAACGTTAGCATTAAAACTATTCAGAATCACCGCAACAACATTTGTAACAAACTGGGCCTCAGTGGAACTCATGCTCTTCTTAAATACGCGGTAGAACACGCATCGAAGTTATAAAAACCCGGTTTCTATACTTCGTTAAGCATATTTGGGTAGTTGTACCTATACGAATGAGTAGCTCTTCCCATTGATATAGGTGTTCTTAAAATGCAGTTTTAGCGATGCTGGGGTGCATACCGGATTTTTGGCTTATCGGGGTACATCCTTTCTCATAGAAATAATTCTATCAATGAACATAATGATTGTGGACGACCATGCGGATATGCGTCGCATGCTAAGGAATTTAGTTTGTGTTTTTAAAGGCGCATCTACACGGGTCACAGAATGTGAAACCGGGGAACAGGCGGTAGCTCAATATGAGCTCCTGAAACCCGATTGTGTACTTATGGATATCGAGCTGGGCACTATGTCCGGTTTTGAAGCCACAAAGAAAATAAACCAGCTGGATTCCGCCGCAAACGTGGTGATTGTGACCAGTCACGACAATCACATATTCAGAACCAAATCAGAAGAACTCAAGGTCAAAGGCTATGTCACTAAAGATAAGCTGTTTGACCTTGCACTCATTTTACACACCATCAACTCCTAATACCAGGACTATGAAAACCGCTATTACGTTGGCATTTAAATCTATACTTTTTTTGTTAATCATCGGGGTGAACCCGGCTTTTGCCCAGTTCGGGCCTCCGCCATCCGGGCCAATTGCTGATTTTGTTGAGATCAGCGGAACCCTGGAAGTCGGCGAAACCCTTACCGGCAGTTATGAATACAACGACCCGGATGGCTTTCCTGAAGATGGGTCAACCTACCAGTGGTACCGGGCTGATGACGAATTTGGTAGCGGATGGACGGCAATTACCGGGGCTACAGATACTCTATACACCCTGGTAGTGGCCGATGATGGTAAATATATTAGTTTTGAAGTGACTCCTTCTAACGGCACGGACACCGGTATGCCGGCAGAAAGTATGCTGGAAGGACCGGTAGGCTCAAGCTCTGGCGGTGGGGGGAATACACCACCTGTGGCAAGTAATGTTTCTTTTTCAGGTACTTTGGAAGTGGGATCAATATTAACCGGTTCCTATGATTATAGCGATGCCGATAGTGATCCTGAAAGTGGCTCTGTATATACATGGAACCGTAGTGATGATGGAGCAGGGAGCGGAAAGACTCCAATTCCGACAGCCGATGCAGCTACCTACACGTTGACAAGCGCTGATGAAGGTAAATACATTAGTTTTTCGGTGATCCCAAGTGATGGCACCGATGCAGGTACTCAAGAGGAAAGTGCACTTCAGGGTCCTGTTGCAGCTGAGCCAACAACACCTGCGGTTAGCTTTGCCGGAGGTACCGGAAGTGAAGCCGACCCATACCAGGTGGCAACACTTCAGCAGCTGCAAGCACTGAAAGACGGCCCTTCTTTACATTTTGTATTGAACAATGACTTGGATGCATCTGCGACCTCTACCTGGAACTCAGGAGCAGGATTTGTACCCATTGGAGGCGATTCCCCCTTTACCGGAAGTTTTGATGGACAAGGATTTGTAATTACAGGATTGACTGTTAACCGCTCAACAGAAGATTATGCAGGACTGTTTGCCGTTATTGGTGATGGCGGATCAGTCAAAAATATTGGTTTAGAACAACTTTCAATTACCGGAGGTGGAAATACCGGGGGACTGGCCGGTGAGAATAATGGAACCATTTCAGGTAGTTATGCCGATGGAGATGTGGATGGATCAGCCATTGTAGGGGGACTTGTTGGGCTAAACAATTCCAGTATAACGCAAAGCTACTCGGCAGGTACGGTAGATGGTACGCAGGACATTGGAGGTTTGGTTGGGCTTCATAGCCTGGGCACGATATCTGAAAGTTACTCCACCAGTGATGCCACCGGAACGGCCAATAACGTGGGTGGATTGATTGGTTTTAGCTACGACAATGTGGAAAATAGTTATGCCACCGGTTCTGTAAGTGGTGATACAAACGTGGGGGGCTTTGCCGGAAACTATAACAGCGGTACGGTAAGCAACAGTTATTCCACAGGTGCGGTTACAGGTAGTTCAAATGTAGGGGGTTTTATTGGTCAAAAAAACAGCTTTGCCGCAGCTAGTAATTCTTTTTGGGATACCCAGACTAGTGGTCAGGCGGCTGCAACCGGTATTGGCAGCACCACCGGTATTACCGGTCAAACAACCACCGAAATGCAAACACAAAGTACCTTCACAGATGCCGGCTGGGACTTTACAGATATCTGGGCGATGAGCGGGTATCCTTCTCTTAAGGCATTTGTAGGGAATACAGCTCCGGTTGTGACAAATGCTGTTGCTGACTTTTCGGTAAACGAGGATAGCTCTGTAGACCCCATCAATTTCACCGATGTATTTAGTGATAACGAAGATAATGATGCGGATTTGACGTACTCATTGGTATCAAATACCAATACTTCGTTAGTGCTCACCTCGGTTGACAATACTCAGGATATCTTGGGCTTTCTTTTGCAATCGAATGCTAATGGGTCGACAGATATCACTATTCAGGCTGAAGACAGTGAAGGGTTGACCGTACAACATAGTTTTACTATTACCGTGAACCCGGTGAATGATGGTCCTGTATTTACTTTAGCCGGAGACCAATCTTCAAACGAGGACGCTGGTGAACAAACAGTAGAAAACTTTTTGACGGTTAGTTCTAAAGGAGCAGCAGACGAGTCTGCGCAGGTTTTAAATTTAGCTGTTGAGACGGATAATGAAGCCTTATTCTCAGCTCAGCCATCCATTGATCTTAACACAGGAACTCTTAACTACACGGCTTCGTCCGATAGTAGTGGCACGGCTACCGTTACGGTAACACTGAGTGACGACGGCGGTACAGGAAATGGTGGTACCGATCAAACGGTAAAAACATTTCTAATCACAGTAAACCCTGTGAATGACGCACCATATGCTAAAATTACCTATGGAAACCCTGTTGTGCTAAATACTTCAGGGTTATTTTCACAGGCTCTTTTTATAGCATATTTTGAGCCAGGCCCTTCTAATGAATCCGGTCAGAAGCCATTGGAATATGCTGTTAGTACTGAGGATTCAAGTTTGTTTGAGGTCCAACCAGAGATCGTAATTGCTGGTACTGGATATTCAGGTGGTTACGAATACGCGGGTACATTAACATTTACTCCTTTACCGGATACAACCGGAGTCGCTGTAGTTAGCGTTAAAGTAATTGATGATGGAGGTACAGATAATGGGGGAGAAGATAGTTATGAAATAGGATTTACCATCACTATTAATCAGGGTAACAGAGCACCTGTTGCCAGCAATGCAGCCATTTCCGGCTATCCTAAAACAGGAGAAACCATTGCGGCTACCTATGATTTTGAAGATGCAGATGGCGATGACAATGCCGGAGCCAGCTTCCAGTGGTATAGAAAAGTGTATGGTGAGTACGGGAGCTCTTCTGAAGCAAAAATAGATGGAGCAACAGACTCTTTATACATCATTATCAGTACGGATAATTTTACCGACCTGCGAGTGGAAGTGGTCCCGTTTGATGGAACGGCGTATGGTGATACCATAACCAGTGGATATGTGAAAGCAAATCCATTTGAAGGAGGTTCCGGAACGGAAGCTGATCCGTACCTGATCTCCACGGCAGATCAGCTGAATGTAATGAGAGATGTGTATTCCGAACAACCCTATAATTTAGATGGCCATTTTAAACTGATAAATGATATCAACCTTGATGTAGCTCCATACAATGAAGGAGAGGGTTGGATTCCGATTACTAGAGGCGAATCTGTATGGTTTCTTGGAAGTCTGGATGGAGACAATCATACCATTACCGGATTGTACATTAACAGCACGGCGCAACAAGAATATGTAGGCTTGATCGGTGCGCATTCGGGAACTGTTCGCAACCTTAAGCTTGAAGAGGTCAATTTACGAGGTACCACAGTAGGTCCTATAGGATATGTATCAGGCGGAACGGTATCTAATGTACATGTAACTGGTACAGTTTCCGGGCCAACCGCAGGGGGTATAGCCGGAGCGTTATGGAATGATGGATCTATTATAGAAAGTTCTTTTGTGGGAACAGTTACCGGAACCGATGTTGGTGGTATTTCCGGTGATATTGAATCGTATGGCGATGAAAATACATTCATTAGCAAAAGCTATTCAACCGGATCAGTTTCAGGCGAAAGAGCTGGTGGTATTGTAGGTAGTGTAACTGATGGAGGTACAATTTCTGACAGTTATTCACTGGCAACAGTATCAGGAAGTACTTTTGAAGGCGGTATTGTTGGCTTTAATGGAGCAACCCAAACCCATAATTACTTTGCAGGCACACTTTCAGACGTAGAGTCCAACGCCTACTGGAACACAAGTGGTGAGCAAACTACGGATGTTTCCACTGGTGCGATGAAAGACTCTCTTACTTTTGCAAATGCAGGCTTTGATTTTGAAAACATCTGGGCAATTGTAACAGGAGATTCGGTGAGTTATCCATATTTGCAGGCTAATCCTCAGAGCCCAATCCCGGGCAAAGATGAAGCCATTACCGCTCCTCTTTCATTATCTCTATCAACCCCAATGAGTGCTGTTCCAGGTACAGAGATTGTTCTGTATGGCTCCGGGTTTAGCAAATCGCCCTCCGAACATTCAGTTATGTTAACAAAAGTTGGAGAAACTTCAGGTACCTCTGTAGTTCCCAAATCAGTTGCAGGAACAACGCTTTTGACTATTGATCTGCCGGTAAATATGACGGGAGGAAAATATCAGGTCAGCGTTACCAATGAAAAAGGAACAGCTACTTTAGCAAAGACATTTTCCGTGATCGTTAAAGAAGGTAATGTAAGGTTAGATAGCCTGAATGCATCGGTGGCTGGTGTTGGTTTGTCAACTTCCAGTTTTGGAGATGTAGATGCAGATGGCGACGATGACCTCTTCATTTCTGGTGTAGATGGCGATAACTCATTTATATCTTCGATTTACCTTAATGATGGAGTAGGTCATTTTACCGAGAGCACAAGTGATCTGGTTGGTTTGTACTATGGCTCCTCTGAATTTGGTGATATGGACGGTGATGGAGATCTGGATATCATCATGACAGGGCAGGAAGAAAATGGTACTCCAAACGCATTAATCTATAAGAATACACCAAGCGGCTTCACAGCCCTGGAAGCAACTAATTTGGAAGGAGTATTTGGTGGAACATCATCCTGGGGAGATATGGATGGAGATGGTGACCTGGATCTTGTATTGACAGGTAACAATGAGAATGACAGTACGACAACAACGGTTTACCGTAATTTGGGCGATGATTCCTTTACGGCTAACCAATTGAGTGATACAGGATTAATTCTGGGGGCGACAACCTGGGGAGACATCGATGGAGATGGTGACCTGGACCTTATCGTAACTGGAAGCAATAATAAAAGCGAATTGTTAACGAACATCTATGAGAATGACGGATCAGGTGCCTTTACACTTTTAGAAGCTCAGCTTAAGGGTGTATTGAAAGGCGATATACAATTGGTTGATGTCAATCAAGATGGCATCCGAGACTTGTTACTTGCTGGTATCGATACTTCAGCGCAGTTAGTCTCCTACCGTTATAAAAACAACGGAGATGGTTCTTTTACCCTTTTGAACAGCCAAGTCAATTGGATAGAGTTTGATATATTTGCAGAAGCTGGTTATTCAAAACTAACTGATATCGATGGTGATGGTGATTTGGATATCATGGTCTCCGGTATGATTTCAAAAGAAACTGCCACTACACTTGTCTCAGGATATACTGACGTGTTTATCAACGATGGATCATATACCTATTCACCTCTTGGCATAGATCTTAAAAATATGTATTACAGTCATCTGAACGTGAACGACCTCGACAATGATGGAGATTTAGATCTTTTCATAACAGGGTCAAGTGAAGAAGGAGTTCAAGCTATTATTTATGAAAATACATACGGCGGTAAGTTCTATTTCGCAGAAAATGGGGTTACCATCAAGGCCTACCCGGGAACACAGGTAGATGAAAGCGATGTACTCGAAGTTGAAGGCGAGAACACAACCTTTACGCTTAGAGATCGCAGTGGGCTGGATAGCTTATTACTTGAAGATTCAAACAACGCGGACCTTGAAACAAGTGTGACAACCGGCATCACGGACATGCGTAAGTTATTTGATGGACTAACTTCCTTTAATCAGGATATAAGCAGTTGGGATGTTTCTTCAGTGACACAAATGGATTCCATGTTCCACCGCGCATTGAGGTTTAACCAACCTATAGGTGATTGGGATGTTTCATCCGTTACCGATATGACAGGGATGTTTGCTGCGACAGCTGCCTTTGATCAGCCTATCGGGGACTGGGATGTTTCTAATGTTACGAGTATGTATAACATGTTTTATGGGAACAGGGCCTTCAACCAGGAGCTCGGCGACTGGAATGTGTCAAAGGTTACAAATATGATGAACATGTTTTTTGGAGCCGTTTCTTTTAACAAGCCCTTAAACGATTGGGATGTCTCATCAGTAACCAATATGTACAGCATGTTTGCTGCTACACGTCGGGTAAATATCCGGTTCACTGCAACCAGGTTTAATCAACCTCTGGACAAATGGGATGTATCGAATGTGACGAATATGGCGTTTATGTTTGCGTCTTCCCAGTTCAATCAGGATCTAAGTTCTTGGAACACGGAATCAGTAACCAATATGAATGCGATGTTTGTAAATGCATACCGCTTTAATAACGGTTATGCTCCCGGAAGCAGTTCAAGTAAAGTAGCTACTGGTGGAAGCCAAAAAATGTTTGATAACTCATTATCATGGGATGTTTCAAATGTTAATAGCATGTCTGGCATGTTTAGGGGAGCGAAATCCTTTAATGGCAAACTAAATAATAAAACAGGAGAAGCGTGGGATGTATCCGAGACCCGGGAAATGAAAAATATGTTTTATGGGGCGGCTTCATTCAATCAGGACTTAAGCGGGTTTGATCCTGTCAACGTAGTCTGTTTTGGAGGATATGAGTTATATGAATTCCCGGATGGCAGACAGGTTGAGTTTGGCTATGGTGCTCCATGTGATGACGATCCATATAGTCTCGGAAAGGTTAAAACAACAGCCAGTGAAAGCATATCAGGATTTATGACTGGCTCAGGAATGAACTCAGAAAACGCCAGCAAGATGTTCGTAGAATGGGCCAAGCTGGATCTGCAGGACAGTGTGAGTATCGATATCGGTGATATAGAACTCAATGAAGCCGGGGCAAACGCCATGAAAGCTATGCGTGAGGCCAATAACATTTCCGTTGCCTGGGGTGGGCAGCAGGGCGTGAATGACAAACCGGTGTTCTCCGACTTGCCTAATCCGTTTGAGATAGCTACCGAAGACACCCGTATTCTGAACCTCTGGGAGTATGTGAGTGATGCGACCACGCCGAATGAGCAACTGCAATTCAGCTTCGGTATCGTATCAGATACTGCCGAAACGGTTGGCTTTGATAATGCCAGCGGCGAGCTTTCGATTACTACCAGAGCCGAAGCGGATACTTTCTTTGTAGCCATCCAGGTGGCTAACAACGAGAACATCGTGTCGCTGGATACCCTGGAAGTACGCACCGACCCGAATTTTATAACTTCAGCTGAACTTATGGCTCAGATTCCGGAGGACTTCAAATTGCATCAAAACTACCCGAACCCGTTTAACCCAACTACCATAATTCGCTATGGCGTACCGCAAAGCAGTGAGGTCCGCCTTGAAGTATTCGATATGCTGGGCCGTAAAGTAGCCACACTGGTGAACGGAGAACGGCAGCGGGCCGGCTGGCATCAAGTCAATTTCGATGCCTCCCGACTGGCTTCCGGTATGTATCTCTACCGTATTGTGGCCGGTAAGTATGTGCAAACTCGCAAGATGATGCTGATTAAATAAATCACCTTTTTAAACCTGACCTTTACAAACCCTGCTCATTTATGTGAGCAGGGTTTTTTGTTTTGTCAATATTTTTTTCGCATTGAGTTTTATACTATTGGTAGCTGAGGGTAATTTTGATAAAACCATTCTGATGGATGCCTGCCTGTAAGGCCGTTTGACCCTGCTATCAATCAATAGAAATGATAATGTGACAAGGCAGTCGTCTTACTCCCGGCCTTATTTTCTTTGAATCTTTTCCGGATTTTATCACATTGGCTTTCGTTAAATACTATTTAGTACACACGCATCTCGTTGTCAGCAGTAGGAATTAAAAGATAATCTGCCTGAAAAGGCTTCATAATAAGGAAAGACAAATGACTAAACTTCATGCAATTGATGATCTTGAAGACCGAAAACCTGTACATAGCCTGCTAAATGGGCTAGACCTTGTGACAATAAAGTATGATGGCAAAATTTCGGTACTGTATGGCAGATGTTTGCACCGGGGAGCGCTTATGGCCGACGGTTATATTGAAGGTGGTAACATTATTTGTGGTGTTCATGGGTGGGACTACCGATACGATACAGGCGTTTCGGAATATAATAATGAGGAGGTGCTTCATAAATTTACAGCTGAAATCAAAGATGGATATGTATGGGTAGATGAAGCGGAAATCAATGAATACCTTGAGGAACATCCTCAGCCCTTTAACAGGGATGAATACCTTGGCCAGTACGCAGATACGCACCCAGAGGATACCGAACCCTATACCGGTTATATTAAAGAGCTCGCCCAAAACGGGCTGAAGAATTATGGACACCATGGTCCTTCTGCTGCTATGGGGGTAGATCGAAACACCCTGCCCAAATGGGAGAATATCCAGTTTCTGCCGGCTCAGCTCGCAACCAGACCGCTCATGGATGAAGAGGAAGTGGACACTACGGTTGTAATTGGACTTCAGGCAAAAAAACCGCTAAAACTGAAAATTCCGTTATTTGTATCTGATATGAGTTTCGGAGCATTATCCCGAGAAGCAAAGATTGCTCTTTCCAAAGGAGCAGAGCTTGCAGGTACAGGAATCTGCAGTGGTGAAGGAGGTATGCTACCCGAAGAACAGGCCAATAACTCCAAATATTTTTATGAGTTGGCATCCGGTAAATTCGGTTTCTCTTGGGAAAAAGTTCAAAAAGCTCAGGCATTTCATTTTAAAGGAGGGCAGGGGGCAAAAACCGGAACGGGAGGACATCTGCCGGGAGATAAAGTAACGGAAGAAATTGCTGAGGTAAGAGGGTTAGAGGAAGGTGAAACGGCTGTTTCACCGGCAGCTTTTCCCGACTTAAAAACTGTTGAAGACTTCAAAGGATTTGCAGATGAGGTTCGCAAGAAAACTGGAGGTATTCCAGTGGGTTTTAAGATTGCAGCCAGTCATGTTGAGTCCGACCTTGATTTTGCTCTGGAAGTAGGAGTGGACTATATCATCCTGGATGGAAGAGGGGGCGGGACCGGTTCAGCACCCACGGTTTTGCGCGATAATATCAATGTGCCCACCATTCCTGCGCTGGCCCGGGCCCGTAAACATCTGGATACATCCGGAGCCAGTGATGTAACGCTGATTATTACGGGGGGATTAAGGGTAGCCGAAGACTTTGCTAAAGCGATGATGCTCGGGGCAGACGCCGTTGCAGTTTCAAATGCAGCACTTCAGGCAATTGGATGCCTGGGTATGAGGGCCTGTGACTCCAATAACTGCCCGGTCGGGATAGCTACTCAGAAAGAAGGCTTGAGAAAAAGACTCATCATAGATCAATCAGCCAGCCAGCTGCAGAATTATTTTGAAGCATCCAGCGAATTGGTCAAAGTTATAGCCCGGGCTTGCGGCCACGAAAAAGTGAGTGGCTTTAATAAAAACGATCTTTCCACTTATGATTACGAGATGCATCGTCTTACCGGTATCCGTTATGCCGGGGTTACACCTTAGTAGGTGGTGCCTCATAAATCATACTAAAAAATTTTCCATCCCTCTTGCAGAACTGATTTTTTTCATCTACTTTTAAATAAAAAGTACTTTGTATGAAAGAAGAGCAAGATTATATCAAGGACATTGCGGAGATACGCTCGATGATGGAGCGGTCTTCTAAGTTTTTATCACTTTCCGGCTGGGCGGGGATCATGGCCGGCTTGTATGCCTTAGCCGGGGCTTACATTGCTCACAACTTATTGGAATTTAATCCGGATGAGCTTTTTTATGCATCCCCGAATTTGGCAAACGTAGTCTGGCTGGCCATTGGGATTTTAGTGCTGGCCTTGGTGACGGCCATTTACTTCTCCAAACGAAAAGCAGATGGAAACGGAGAAAATATATGGAATGCCACCTCCCGAAGACTTTTGAGCAGCATGGCTATTCCTTTGGCTGCAGGAGGGGTATTAATTTTAGTGCTCCTCGCAAAAGGACTTATTGGTCTTCTCGCCTCGCTGATGTTATTGTTCTATGGACTTGCTTTGGTAAATGCCGGGCGGTACACCATCCCGGAAGTGAGAATTATGGGCTTTGTGCAGATCGCATTGGGATTGGTAAGCGCCTGGTTTGTTGAATATGGCTTGCTGTTGTGGGCAGTGGGCTTTGGTGCAGTTCATATGATGTATGGAATTTACATGTATTTCAGCTACGAGCGGTGATTAGCAGTGAACGTATCTTTTGATGATTTACATAAAGCATTCGAGAGCAGGGTCAGGCTGGGGATTATGTCGGCCCTGGCGGTTAACGATTCGCTCGATTTCAGTGCGCTGAAGGAGTTCTTGGATGTAACCGACGGCAACCTTGCCACACACATTAAGAAGCTGGAAAAGGAGGGGTTCATTGAAGTGGAAAAATCCTTTATCGATAACAAACCAAACACTAAGTACTCCATGACACCGGACGGAAAAAAAGCATTCGATGACTACCTGAACGTGATGGAAGAAATTATAAAAGCCCAGAAAAACAGTTAAATCCGTTAACCAAAAAAATTTACCCAACTACTTTGTAATTCAAAGTGCTTTAAATATTTAAATTCTTAATGAGGTCAAAACATGAATACAGAACAACACTTATCTAAACACTTACTATACCTTACTGTGGGAACAGCAGTCATTTTGCTGATCCCCTTCACCGCTATGCAATTTACGTCAGAAGTGATGTGGACCTTAAGCGATTTCATTTTTGCCGGCATACTTATTCTTGGAACAGGTTATACCTACCTGCTCGTAACCCGTAAATCCGGTTCCTCTGCTTATCGTGCAGCAATAGGACTGGCACTGGGAACAGGATTTGTTCTCATCTGGTCAAACCTGGCTGTTGGAATCATAGGTTCTGAGGACAACCCCATCAACGTGTGGTATTTTGGGGTGATTGCCATTGGTATCATAGGATCTGTTATTTCTAGATTCAAAGCAGAGGGTATGGTCATCACTCTGTTTGTGGCAGCCTTTGCACAGGCACTAATTGCGGCCATAGCAATATTCGGAGGTTATTACCAATCGCCTCCAAGCTCAGTGTTAGAAATTCTGGGAGTAAATGGCTTCTTCGTCACACTTTGGATTGTGTCTGCCTTGATGTTCAAATACGCTGCACAGAAAGAAGCTGAAGACCATCAATCAGAATAAGCTAATAGCGGAAACAGTGTTACTTCTTAAATTCAAAATGAAAAATGAAAAATTCAAAATGGGGGGATTTGTTATTTCTCGATCAGCTCAATATGACAGAAAGAGCCCCCATTTTTAATTTTGAATTTTTCATTTTTCATTCCTCATTCTCAACCCAACCATCATGAAAAACCTTAGAAAATCGCTCGGTACCCGTTTATTTATCATCGCGTTTCTAACGCTGATCCTGCTTATTCCTTCCCTTTTAATCCAGGGACTGATTTCGGAGCGGGAATACAGGAGAGATTCCGTAGCGAATGAAATCAGTCAAAAATGGGGTGATGAACAAGTTGTTGTAGGACCTATTATCAGTGTGCCTTACAGGTATTATTTCAACGGCGAGGATAAGGTAGAGCAAACCATTCGTTATGCTCATTTTTTGCCGGAGAACCTGAATGTAGAAGGAGCCATCACCCCGGAAATTCGGTATCGGGGCATTTATAAAGTGATTGTGTATAACAGCAGCTTGTCGGTATCAGGAAATTTCCCGGCCATTGATTTGAGTGGGTTTAAAGTGCCGGTGGAAGACTTCCTTATTGAAGACGCCTTTGTTTCGGTAGGGATTTCAGATATGACCGGAATCAAGGACTTTGTGAATATTACTTGGAATGAGAGTGAATTTTTGGCGAATCCGGGTATTGAATCCAATGATGTTCTGGCCTCCGGAATTTCTATTGCACCCGACCTTACCACCGGCGAAGCCTATGATTTTAGCTTTGATCTGAATTTAAACGGAAGTACCGGGCTTCATTTTTCACCAGTAGGCAAGCAGACAAATGTTGCGCTTAAATCAGAGTGGTTAAACCCAAGTTTTACGGGTAATTTTTTACCAGCCGAGCGGGAAGTCACAGATGCCGGATTTGATTCCGAATGGAATGTATTACACCTGAACCGGAATTTTGCTCAGCAATGGCAGGGGCCTAACCAGGAAGTGACCAATACGCTTTTCGGGGTTGAACTGCTGCTGGCTGTGGATGAATATCAGAAAACCATGCGAACTGCCAAGTATGCCATCATGTTTATCTCGCTGACCTTCCTGACCTTCTTTATGATCGAACTGCTGAGCAAGAAAATCATTCACCCCATTCAGTACTTATTAATCGGCTTCGCCCTGCTGATTTTTTACACGCTGCTTCTGTCGATTTCAGAATATGTGGTGTTCCAGTTAGCATATGTAATTGCTGCTGCCGCCATCATTGGGTTGATCACAATCTACTCCTACAGCGTATTATCCGATAAGCTGAAATCAGGAATCATCTTTGGGGTGTTAATCATCCTGTATGGCTACCTCTACATTCTGCTGCAATTGCAGGATTATGCGCTCTTGTTAGGAAGCCTTGGATTATTTGTCGTGCTATCTGTGGTTATGTACCTGACCCGAAACATCAACTGGTTTGAAATTATGAGCACCGAGGATGAAGCAGCCACTTAGCAGAACCTGTAAGCATCCAAAGATCCTTGCAGCGTACGGGGCAAGAATAGCGCTATTTGGTGTATTGTTTAATCTCATTAGCCCGGAACATCATATCGGCAGCTTGTAGAATTTTCATTTTCAGCTGTCGATTATAATCCGGGTTATTATCCAGAAATGTGCGCACCGTTTTCACAGCTTCATCTGATGAATGGTTGCCAAGGGTAACATCCAGCCAGCGCTTGGGGAAGAAGATGTCTCCGGTTGTTTGAATTTCCCGAAGCACCTCCAGGCTTGGCAGAATATATTTTTCTGATTCATCAACACGAAGCGGGTGGTGCAGGTATCCGAGCGCGCTTAAAACCCAGGATTCTGTTTTTCGGTTTCCTTCATCCTTTAAAGATTCAAAAAAGGAGTCGCGTACATTTTGATCTGCTGACAGAGCAGGCTGAATAAACTCAAACCGGCGTTTGCGGTCCGGGTTTTCAATTCGACTGAGTTGTTCCGAAATGATAGATGTTGCTAAATCAGGTCGTTTAATTGCAAGGTCTCCGGCCATGCTGATGAAATCTGTTTCCGCAAGATTTAGCCCATCAATTTCAAGTTCCCCGCTCCAGACATCATATACTTTTTGGACCTGATTATCAGACAGGGCAATGTCTCTGAAGGTGTTGAAGAAAGTTTTCTTTGTACTGCTTTTGGTTTGAGCCAGCATCTCATTCCAGAGTATTTCTTCCAACCCGCTTTGAACTTCATTTCTCTGTTCTTCCGTTAGCAGTTTCCAGTAAATGGTTTCAATATGCCCAAGCGCCAGATTCAGCAATAACTGGTTTTCCTCGGTTTGAAAAATCCCGACCAATTCATCCAGGTATGAATCCGGAAATACTTCATTCTGCTCCAGCATATTCTCATACAGGTTGATGAGGTGAGAGCCTTTCCGTACATCCCGCATGTGTTCCCAATGCTGAAGGGTTTTAAGGTCTGCAGGGAACAGACCATAGCCGCGCCCATTGGCATTAAACACTCTTGTTTCAGCCTGAAGTTTATTCAGGGTAGCAAATTTCTTCTGCTCGTCACTCAAAATATCAAAAAATTTGAATGAGCTGTCTTTCGGGCTGATGGTCCAGATACCAACTTGCTGTGGCCACACTCTTTCCAAACCGGCCGGGTCGCTTTGCACCAAAACGTCATACTTCAATGGCTCGCGGCCGGGAAGGTCATCTTCATGGAACTCCACAGAAAAATGAGGACGGCCGGCGGTATTCACCCAAACTTCACTCCATGCATGCAGGTCCTGTTCAGTCTTTTGATCCAGAATGGTAATCAGGTCGGGCCATGTGGCATTGCCGAAAGAATAGGTGCTTAAATATTCGCGTAATCCTTTTTTAAAGAGTTCTTCCCCAACCAGTAACTCAAGCTGGCGCATCATGATGGGTGCTTTATTATAGATGATGGCTCCATACATCTGCCCGGCTTCGTTCAAATTCTCAAGATGCTGTCGAATGGGATTGGCTCCTTCAGTTCGATCCACGGAATAAGCGCTGGGGTGATGACGAAGTACAAAATTCAGATCATGATCAATATCGGGGAAGTTAGGATTCATGATTTTGGCAGCCATGAAATTGGCAAACACCTCTTTAGTCCATACGTCATTAAACCACTCCATGGTGACCAAGTCTCCGAACCACATATGGGCAGTTTCGTGGGCAATGAGGCTGGCCCGGCTGAGGAGTTGAGACTCAGATGGATCTACATCCAGGAACAGGGAAGAGGCACGGTATTGAATGGCTCCCACGTGTTCCATGCCTCCATATTGGAAGGCAGGTATGAGAGCGAAATCGAACTTTTGAAAGGGATAGTCTATACCGGTGTATTCTTCCAGCCAGTTGAGTGAGGCCGCGTGGAGTTCAAAAATTTTATCGATACTCCGGGCTACTTTTTCCTCGTCCGTTTCACGGTGCAGCATAGTCATTTCACGGCCGTTAACAATTCGCGAGACGGCCTCAAAATCGCCGGCAACAAAAGAAAACAGGTAGGAACTGATTAAATCTGAGGTAGCAAACTCAAGGGTTTTAGCTGAATCTTTTTCGGTTACGGAAGCCAGCGGTGCATTTGAAATAGCTTCCCAGGATACCGGGATTTCTAAGGTCAGATCATAAGTTGCTTTCAGATCAGGCTGATCAAAAAGGGGAAAGGCGGTTCGGGCACGATCGGGAACAAACAGGGTATAAAGGTAATCAGGGTTTCGGTTGAGTGAAGATTCACCCGCAATAAAATCAATGGTTACCGAATTCAGTCCTTCTTTCAGCAGGTGGGATGGTAAAATCAAATGTTCGTCTTTAAACTTAATCTCACTTTCCGATCCGTTTATGGTAAGTGATTTCAGTAATTCAGCAGATTCTCGAAAATCCAGCTGTATATCATGACCAGCTTCCTTAAGAGTAAATGTGATGGTTTCTGAGGCGGATATGTCCTCTGTTTCTTTCCCGGGGATATTAAAGAACAGTTCATAATTAACATCCGAGATCAGGGCTTTTCTGAATTTAGCGAGTTCAAGGGAAACACCGGGCTCAACCTTTGGGGATGTTGAGCATCCCAGGGTTCCAAAAATCAAAAGAGAGATAAACAGGGTGCGAATCTTGGTCATTTTCATAAGTCTGATTTTAATTTTTGGACGCAGGCAAAAGTACCAACATTCATAAAGAATTCAAGGTCTGTTTTGTTAAGAGTTGTGGAGTCGATGGCGGCTAATTACATTCAGGATAAAATGATGTATTTTCGTGTTGGGCTTACGGTTTTCATTCTTCTGGTAAGCTATCTTTTAATTACCGGGCACTGGCTGCTGGTAACAGCTACACCTATATTTTCATTTCTGCCTTTGGGTAACCTGTTAACCTGGCTGGCTCTTGTCTCCCTAAATTTGCTCATACTTTCATTAATTAAAAAGCCTTCTAAAGCCAGGTACTTTATTTACCCGAGCCTGTCTTTTGCAATACTTTGGGTGCCTGTATCAGTCCTTTTAACCGGAAATTTCAAGAACAACTTTTCATCAGAAACACTGATTTCGTTTGAGACATGGCTTTTATTGACAGGTTGTTCCATTTTGATCAGCATGATGACTTTGTTAAGCTATTACATGTTAAAGGTCCTCAGGTATTGGAAACAAAAAAAGGCAGCCTGAACTAAATCAGGCTGCCTTTAAAGCGTAGTTAAGCTGTGAAGGTTACTTCAGATCAAAGCGGTCAAGGTTCATTACCTTATTCCATGCTTTAACGAAGTCGTTCACAAACTTCTCTTCGGATTCTTCTGTACCATACACCTCTGCAAGTGCCCGCAGTTCTGAATTGGATCCGAAAATAAGGTCAGCGCGTGTTCCGCTCCACTTCACATCTCCGGTATTGCGATCACTTCCAACAAACACATCCTGCTTGTCGGTAGTAGCCTGCCAGGTCGTATTCATATCCAGCAGGTTCTTGAAGAAGTCGTTGGTGAGTGTTCCGGGGTTATCCGTAAACACACCCTTTTTGGAACCATCATAATTGGTTTCCAGCACACGCATACCACCAACAAGCACCGTCATTTCAGGTGGAGTCAGGGAAAGCAGCTGCGCTTTATCAACCAACATTTCTTCCTGAGTGGTGTTGTGCTTAGGATTGTAGTAGTTACGGAATCCATCAGCCGGTGGCTCTAACCATGCAAACGATTCTTCATCAGTTTGCTCGGCGGTAGCATCGGTTCGTCCGGGTGTAAACGGTACGGTGATGTCATGACCGGCATCTTTGGCTGCTTTTTCAATTCCGGCAGCTCCACCCAGAACAATCAGGTCAGCGATTGAAACTTTCTTATCGCCGGACTGATTTTCATTAAACCACTGCTGAATGGTTTCATAGGTATTCAGCACTTTGTTTAACTGCTCGGGGTTGTTTACTTCCCAGTCTTTCTGAGGAGCCAATCGGATTCGGGCACCGTTAGTACCACCCCGCTTGTCTGATTGACGATATGTGGAAGCTGAAGCCCATGCTGTAGAAACCAATTCTGATACGGATAGTCCGGAATCGAGAATTTTCTCTTTCAGTTCGGCAATGTCATTCTCATCAACTAATTCATGATTAACTTCCGGAATGGGATCTTGCCATAACAGCTCTTCTTCAGGTACTTCCGGCCCTATCAGGAGTGATTTTGGCCCCATATCACGGTGAGTAAGTTTATACCACGCACGTGCAAAAGCATCTGCGAATTCATCCGGATTTTCGTAGAAACGGCGAGAGATTTTCTCATATGCCGGATCTTCTTTCAGAGAAAGGTCGGTAGTCAGCATAAACGGTGCATGCTTTTTCTCCGGATCGTGAGCATCAGGAATAGTGCCTTCACCGGCTCCGTCTTTAGGTCTCCATTGCCAGGCACCGGCCGGACTTTTGGTTAGTTCCCAATCATACTCAAAAAGATTCTCAAAAAACTTGTTACTCCATTCGGTAGGAGTTTGAGTCCAGGTTCCTTCAAGGCCACTGCTTACGGTATCAGCTCCCATTCCGGTACCGTAGTCGCTCTTCCAGCCAATTCCCATCTGTTCGATAGGTGCGGCTTCGGGCTCAGGCCCTTTATGATCTTCAGGTGCAGCTCCGTGAGTTTTACCAAAGGTATGTCCTCCGGCAATCAGTGCGACAGTCTCTTCATCATTCATTGCCATACGAGCGAAAGTCTGACGGATATATTTCGCTGCTTTCTTAGGATCAGGTTCGCCATTTGGGCCTTCCGGGTTTACGTAAATCAGTCCCATGTGGTCGGCACCTAACGGTTCTTCCAATTCTCCATCATCAGTATGACGCTGATCGGCAAGCCATTCGCCTTCAGAACCCCAGTAAATATCTTCTTCCGGTTCCCACACATCTTTACGTCCGCCGCCAAAACCAAAGGTCTCAAAACCCATTGATTCGAGGGCTACGTTTCCGGCGAGAATCATCAGATCTCCCCAGGAAAGTTTGTTGCCATACTTCTGTTTTACAGGCCACAGTAATAGACGTGCTTTATCAAGATTCACGTTATCGGGCCAGCTGTTGAGGGGAGCAAATCGCTGGTTTCCGGTGCTTCCGCCACCACGGCCGTCAACTACACGATACGTCCCGGCGCTGTGCCATGCCATTCGGATCATGAGTGGTCCATAGTGCCCAAAGTCGGCCGGCCACCATTCCTGGGAGTCTGTCATCAGGTCGTTGAGATCTTTTTTGACTTCATCCAGGTCCAGCTTCTTAAATTCTTCTGCGTAATCAAAATCTTCACCCATAGGATCTGATTTGGAAGAATGCTGGCGAAGAATATTCAGGTTCAATTTATTGGGCCACCATTCGCGGTTTCCGGTACCGCCACCGGCCGTCTCACGCAGAGATCCGTTATGAAATGGACATTTACTTATATCTCCATCTCCGTGAGCTTTAGAATCATTAGCTTTATACGTGCCTGCCTTATTTGCAGAACTTTCATTTTTATCAGCCATATTATCTCCGTTTAATTTCTTTTCAATATAAGTGAAAGAAAGGAAATCCCCGGATGCCGGTAAAATCAATAAAGCTTTAAGCTGTGATAGGTTTTGTTTATTGGAAGGAAAAAACTAAAAAACCCGGGCCAGGCTGACTTCAAAAATAAGGTTGGCGTTAGGTGGGATATCATCCCCGGCGCCCCGGCTTCCATACCCATAAGAGGATGGCACGTAAAGGGTAATGCTTCCGCCTTCGTCAATTAAAGGAATGCCAACCTGCCACCCTATGATCAGTCGGCTGAGGGGGAAGGCTACGTTCTTACCGTCACTGTCATCAAATACACTGCCGTCCGAAAGCAAACGTCCTTCATAACTGATCGTAATTTGGTCGCAAAGGGTAGCTGTTTTACCGTCACCGGGCTCATTGATCACATAACGCAGGCCGGATTCATGAACTTCAGCTTCAATGTTATTTTCGGTGAGATAGGCTTCAATTTCATCGATATCTAACTGCAGCTGGGCCTGATTTACAGCCGTGTTGGGCTTTTGATTGCAACCGCTGTCATCAGAGCAGGAAACGGTGACAAAAAACAGAAACAGTACCGGAATAAATAGTCGGATAAATTTGGTAGATGGCATGTGTGATAATCTAAAAATCAGTTTGTCTTGGAATGCTGAAATGAAAAGATAAGCGGTTCTGCATTAAGAAGGGTAATTATAGATGGAAAAAATCACACCGGCACCAAGCGTACTGGTAAGTGTTTGAGATTTGTTTAATCTGCGATAATTTGCAAAATCAGCGTTATCTGTTTTCCATTCTAAACATCATTCAACGCTTCATTCAGAGCTTGCAAACTCTTCTTGGCATCCCCAAAAAACATCTGGTTCTTCTCGTCATAAAACAACGGATTATCGATGCCGGCATAACCGGGGCTTAAACTTCGCTTAAATACCACCGTTCGTTTGGCTTCATCCACATTAAGTATAGGCATGCCATAGATGGGGCTGCCGGGCTCGGTTTTAGCGACAGGATTTACGACATCATTGGCTCCAATCACCAATACCACATCCGTCGATTTAAATTCCGGGTTGATTTGATCCATGTCCAACAGCTGGTCGTAGGGAACGTCCGCTTCGGCTAAAAGTACGTTCATGTGTCCGGGCATGCGACCTGCTACAGGATGAATCCCGTATTTAACCTGCACACCGCGCTCTTCGAGTTTTCCGGCCACTTCTTTAATAACATGCTGGGCCTGAGCAACGGCCAATCCATATCCCGGTACAATGACAACCTTTGAAGCATACGCAACCTGAATAGCTAAATCTTCCGCAGAGGTTTCGCGAACGGTTTTGTCTCCTTCTTCGCCACTTGCAGTTCCGCTTGTTTCACCTCCAAAGGCTCCAAATATGACGTTGGTTAACGAGCGGTTCATGGCCTTGCACATAATTTGGGTGAGGATGAGTCCGGCCGCTCCTACAAGAGCTCCGGCAATAATGAGGAGGTTATTGCCAATCACAAAGCCGGCCATAGAGGCGGCAATGCCTGAATAGGAGTTAAGCAGGGAAATAACAACCGGCATGTCTGCACCGCCAATGGGGATGACAGAGGTGATTCCAATCAATAGTGAAAGCCCGAGAATAATCCAGAAGATGGTTTGATTAGTGGGATCGAAAGTGAAGACTCCGATCAGAACCACCACACCAATCATGGACCCGATATTAATAACGTTCAGTCCTGGAAAGGTGATGGCGTTTCCGGAAATAAATCCTTTCAGTTTACCAAAGGCGATAAAACTGCCGGTGAAGGTTAAGGCTCCGATGAAGATGCCTAAGCCTGTGGTAACCAAACTATCCGGTGACATAACGGTGGGATCGGTCAGGCGGGAAAATTCTCCCCAGGCGACTAATGCTGATGCACCACCACCAAATCCATTAAACACAGCTACAAGTTCCGGCATGGCTGTCATAGCTACTTTTTTGGCAAGCACTGCGCCGATCAAACCGCCAATAACTACACCGGCTACAATCCATTCAAAAGAAATAATTTGCTGATCGAAAAGAGTGACGGCAATACCAATTAACATCCCAATAGCTGCATATTGATTTCCCTTTCGGGCTGTGGCGGGAGAGTTCAGCAACTTCAACCCGCGAATAAAAAAGAAGGTCGCAATCAGGTATATAATCTGGATAACATCGGGTACAAAAGGCAAAAAGCTTTCAGGTAAAAACTGGCTCATTTGTCATCCTCCTTTTTCTTGAACATCTCCAGCATGCGGTCTGTAACCATAAAACCGCCCACCACATTAATAGTGGCAAATACGATGGCAACAAAACCGATGATTTGACTCATTTGAGAATCCACCCCCGAGTGGCCGGCAACAATTAGCGCCCCTACAATGGTGATGCCCGAAATGGCATTTGCCCCAGACATAAGCGGGGTGTGCAGGGTTGGAGGTACTTTTGAAATGAGTTCAAACCCAATAAAACAGGCCAGAACAAAAATGAATAAAGAAAAAATTAAAGCTGACATAGCAGTATGAGTTTTGAACTTCGAAGTTCGGTGTTCCTTGTTCGATGTTTATTTCAACATTGGACTAATGGTTTTGCCCTGATGGGTGATGGTGGTTTTAAGCAGAATTTCGTCTTCAAAATCAAAATCTGCTTTTCCTTCTTTAATAAGAAGATTTAGTAAAGCGTACATATTCTTTGAATAAAGCTTGCTGGCATGATGAGAAAGTCGGCTTGGCAGATTTACAGGTCCCACAATTTTAACATCATGTTTGATGACCGTTTTCCCGGCCTCGGTCAGTTCACAATTCCCGCCGTTTTCAGCAGCTATATCAACGATCACAGAACCCGGGGCCATGTCTTTCACCATCTGCTCGGTGATAAGAAGTGGTGCTGGCCTGCCCGGTATCAAAGCAGTAGTGATGATAATGTCTGATTTCTTCGCGTGCTTATGTATGGCTTCACGCTGGAGGTCTTGCTTACTCTTATCCAGCTCTTTGGCATAGCCTCCTTCGGTCTGTGTGTCTTCCTCGCCAAGTTCAACTTCAACGAACTTGGCACCCAGACTTTCTACCTGCTCTTTTACTTCCGGGCGGATGTCAAAAGCTTCAACCACAGATCCCAGTCGTTTGCAGGTTGCAATGGCCTGAAGTCCGGCAACTCCGGCACCTAAAACCAGTGCTTTGGAAGGCGGGATAGTTCCGGCGGCGGTCATCATCATGGGCAGATATTTGTCGAGCTCATTGGCCGCGATCAGAGCAGATTTATAACCGGCAATGGAACTCATGGAAGACAAGGCATCCATATTCTGTGCCCGTGATATGCGGGGGATGGCATCCATCCCAAGCGAAGAAATTTCCAGTTCTTTGAGCTCTTCTACCAACTCAGGGTGCTGAAGAGCCCAGAGGAAGCAAATGAGAATGGTTCCCTTCTTTAACTTCTTAAGTTCTTCGTTGGAAGGAGTTTGAATAGTAAGGAGGATGTCAGTTTGGGTGAGAATTTCATTCCTGCCGGACACTACCTTAGCTCCTGAATCTTTGTAATGTTGGTCTAAAAAGTTGGATGCAAGTCCGGCATCTTTTTCAACCCAGACATTAAGCCCCTGTTTAATTAGTTGGTCAGTGACTTCGGGTGTAAGCGCAACCCGACGTTCATGTTCAGCTGTTTCCTTTAAAACTCCAACAATCACTTTTTTATCCTCCGTTAAAACATTTTGATTAACATAATGAAATCGGTGAATATCACAAATGCTATTGGGAGCGCTTTTTTATGGGAATTTAAAAGTGACTTATCCTATTTGAGCATGGTGTCTTCAGGTAAGTAAGAACTCGGGTTGGAAATGCATCTCTAAAACGAAAATAGAAGGTGACACTTTGAGGTTTTAGCATAAGCTTGATCTATGAATTCGATAGAGAATTAGACAGATTATTTTGTTCTCAAAACCTTATAATTGGAGTCGAATTAACTAAAGATTTGAGATATGGAAGATATTGCCGGAAAAACATTTGACGTTGTAATTGTAGGAAGCGGGCCCGCAGGTTTAACTGCTGCTTTATATGCAGCCAGAGCCGATTTAAGCCCATTGGTATTTGAAGGTCCTGAGCCCGGTGGTCAGCTTATGACCACCACCGATGTAGAGAATTTTCCCGGCTACCCGGAAGGAGTAATGGGCCCGAAAATGATGCAGGACTTCCGAGAGCAGGCTACCCGCTTTGGGGCTGACTGCCGGTACGGTTTTGTATCTGATATCGACTTCAGCAAACGCCCCTATAAAATCACTGTTGATGAAAAAACCGAGGTGTACGCGAATGCAATTATTGCATCCACCGGCGCTTCAGCTAAATGGCTGCACCTTGAAAGCGAGCAGAAGCTGAGAGGGAAAGGCGTATCAGCATGTGCAACTTGCGACGGTGCATTCTTCCGCGACCAGCATGTAGTTGTAGTTGGTGGCGGTGATACAGCCATGGAGGAAGCCACCTTCCTGACTAAATTTGCCAGCAAAGTTACTGTCGTTCATCGTCGGGATGAGCTGCGTGCTTCCAAGGCAATGCAAACCCGCGCATTCAACAACGACAAGATTGAATTTATGTGGGACAGCGAGCTGATTGAAGTTCTTGGTGATCAAGTTGTGGATGGGGTGAAAATAAAGAATAGTAATACTGGCGAAATAACAGAATTAGAGGACGTAACCGGCGTTTTTGTAGCTATCGGTCACAAGCCAAACACGGATCTTTTTAAAGGTGTGGTGGAAATGGATGATGTCGGCTACATCAAAACAAAAGGTCAATCAACCGAAACCGACCTACCCGGATTGTTTGCTTGCGGAGATGCCATGGATGCCGTTTATCGACAGGCAGTAACTGCAGCAGGAACCGGATGTAAAGCCGCTCTTGATGCCGAACGCTATTTAGGTGAGCTTGAAAGCGAAGAAGCCATCGCCGAATCTCATTGGAAGTAAGTGATATGGTGATAAATTAACGAGTGATGAAGTGAGCTATGTTCTGCAATTCAATCACTTCATCACTTAATTACTTATCACTTCTTTTTCTTCCCAACCGTTTTTTCTTCCTTTTCCTCTTCTTCTTCGGAGTCCGAATCTTCTTTTTTAGACTTTGACTTGGCTTTCGGCTTTTCTTCTTCCGACTCGTCCTCATCTTTGATGTCTATAAATTCAGCATCCACCGAATACTCATCATCATCGGTAACTTCCCGTTCCACAATAATCTGGTAATCGTTGATGAACATGGCAAACATCCCGATGGCTGAAATGACGGGTGCCATCGCTCCGATAAGTGCAGCCCCGCTTACCCCAAAAGCCAGCTGAGTCTGAAATTTAATTTCGCCTTCCTTGTCCTTAATAATCAGCTTACGGGCGCTTCCTTCTTTAATCAAATTCCGGATCTGCTTTATCACCTCATTTACGCCGCCCTGTATTTCCTGATAAATGGTTTTTGCCTTCTCTTTAGCTTCTTCTTTTTTCATGATATGTATGATTTATGAAATTTTTTTGTAAGGAATTGGATTCTCACCGCTCTAACTACGTAAACACAATAAAAAAGATTCAGGTACAAAACATGCTTTCAAGAGTTTACTGTGCATCCACAGTGGGGGTGGATGCAAAAATTATTGACGTAGAAACACATCACACCAATGGAATGGTCAAGTTCTTTTTGGTGGGATTGCCGGACCGCGCCGTAAAAGAATCAAGAGACCGGGTAGAAGCAGCCATCCGGAATACGGGCTCTTATTATCCATTGGGAAGAATCACCGCAAATCTGGCTCCGGCCGACTTACCTAAAGAAGGAAATGGATTTGATCTGCCCCTCGCCATCGGAATTTTGAATATGTCAGGGCAAATCCATACCGACAAACTGGACGATACCGTAATGCTGGGAGAGTTGGCACTGGATGGAAAAATACGTCCGGTCAAAGGAGTACTTCCGGTTGCCGTTGAGGCTGCCAAAAAAGGATTCAAATACCTGGTGGTTCCCAAAGAAAACGGCGGAGAAGCAGCAGTTGTGGAGGGGATTGAAGTGTTCCCTTTTGAGCATCTGAACCAGGTGAAAGACTGGCTCGAAAACCGCGGAAATATCGATCCATTGAGAAGTAATGTGCAGGAATATTTTCATCAGAATGGGAAACACAATCCGCTGGATTTCAGTGATGTCCGTGGACAGGAAAATGTAAAAAGAGCCCTGGAGATTGCTGCTGCTGGTGGACATAATGTAATTATGGTAGGTCCTCCGGGTTCAGGAAAAACCATGATGGCCCGCCGAATACCAACGATTCTGCCGCCGCTGACTTTGGAGGAAGCTCTTGAAACAACCAAGATCCATTCGGTATCGGGGATTCTGGAATCGGGAAAAGCACTGATTACTAAACGTCAGTTTCGGTCTCCTCATCACACGGTATCGGATGTGGCTTTGGTGGGAGGGGGGAGCATTCCCATGCCCGGCGAGATTTCGATGGCGCATAACGGAGTGCTTTTTTTAGATGAACTACCGGAGTTTAAGCGAAGCGCCCTGGAAGTAATGCGCCAGCCGCTGGAAGATGGCAGCGTATCCATTTCAAGGGCCCGAATGAGCGTGACCTATCCGAGCCGGGTGATGCTGGTGGCTTCGATGAATCCTTCCCCATCAGGTGACTGGTATGATCCACAAGAAATGAATGGCACCAGCTCGATGCAGATGCAAAGATATCTGAGCAAAATCAGCGGGCCGTTGCTGGATCGGATTGATTTGCATATCGAAGTACATAAAGTGAGTTACGAAGAACTATCGGGGAAGGCAAAAGGGGAGTCTTCTAAAGATATTCGGGAGCGGGTAGTGGAAGCCCGAAAAATTCAGTCCAAACGGTTTATGGGGATGAAAGGTGTTTATTGCAATGCCCAAATGAGTACCCGTACCGTCCGGAAAGTCTGCAAGCTGGATGATGCCGGCTCATCTATCCTCAAAAAAGCGATTACTTCCCTGGGACTTTCGGCCCGTGCCTACGATCGTATCCTGAAAGTATCAAGGACAGTAGCCGATCTGGATCACTCCGAAGAAATCAAATCAAACCACGTGGCTGAAGCCATCCAATACAGAAGCCTGGACCGGGAAGGCTGGCTGGGGTAGAACACTGAACAAGGAACATCGAATGTTGAACTTTAAACTATAACTTAAACGAAGACTTATGAGAAATGTGAAATATGATTTACAGGAAAGGCTGATAAATTTTTCAGTTATGGTACTGGAAATTGTTGATCAGCTGCCCAAAACAGTTATGGGAATCCATTTTGCTAAGCAATTAGTAAAAAGTGGAACATCACCGGCATTTCATCATGGTGAAGCTCAAAGTGCGGAATCAAGAAAAGATTTTATTCATAAACTGAAAATTGGCGCCAAAGAACTTAGAGAGACGCAGGTAAATATTTCTATTCTCAAAAAGAGAAGAATACTTGCTGACCTAATCTTGGATGAAATATTGAAAGAAAACAATGAACTCATTGCAATATTTGTGAAGAGCATCCAAACAGCAACGCACAACCTTAGAAAAGAAACTTAAACGTTGGGTGTTCCTTGTTCAATGTTCACATGTTCATGTGGTGTTTGGAGAGAATGATTTAATTAAGATTGCAGTTGATGAAACTAAATCTGTCATCAGCGGTAAATAGTTAGACAGGAGACGGTTATGAGAAACAGAACGGCATATTGGAGAGGCGGACTGGTATTTAGCTTACCGGTACTTATTATTCTGATTTATTTACTAGTGGTTCTATAAACTGGTTGATTCAGGCGTTGAAATTGGATAAGCTTTCCTTCCTTTATTCATGAAATCAAGATCACACCGATATTTTGTCCATTTTTGTTGATGTAGCTTTACCGGCAGCGGTCCGAAAGCAGTTTACTTATCACGTGCCTAAAGAGCTTATGGCTTCTGTACAGCCCGGGCAGCGCGTGTGGATACCATTCAGAAACTACTATGCCATTGGTGTGATTGTCGGTGTTCACAATCAAACTCCTTCTTTCAAAACAAAGCCCCTGCGAAAAATACTGGATGAGGATCCTCTTCTGTCGCAGGAGCTTTTGAAGCTTACCCAATGGATTTCAAGGTTCTATTATAGCAGCTGGGGAGAAACAATTCAGGCTGCTCTGCCGGCGGGTTTGAACTTCGTTTCCCGCAAATACCTGAGAGTATCTGAATCGGTTGATGATGCAGGATTGAGCGAAGACCAAAAGGAAATTATTGAAGACCTTCAACAATCAGAAACAACGCTGAATGAAGCCAAGAAAAGGTATAAGGGAACGGGTTTAAATAAAGTATTCTCAAAGCTGCTTAAAAAGAAAGTAATCGAGATTTGGGAAGAGCCAGACCTGAAGGTGACGGTAGCTACAGAGCGGCAATGGATATGGGCTGAAGGAAGAAATGAAGAATCGGTACAAGCGTTTTTAGAAAGTGACGATGCTAACAGTGAATTGAAGTGGATAGAAGCACTTTCATATATCGCTGAAAGAATTCCCATTCGGCAATCTGATATTTCAGAGGAGTCGGTTCTAACCTCATACACCCTAAAAAAACTGCGTGATGAAGGCTGGATTACCTATCAGGATGTGGAGAAGAAAACCGAAATCGATCACCTATCTCATGAACCGGAATCCATAAAAACCCTAAATGAGGATCAGGAAAAAGCCTTTGAGAAAATAAGTGAATCACTGACGAAAGAAGAGTTTGCCAATTATTTACTGTTTGGAATTACAGGGAGTGGAAAGACCGAAGTATATATCCATGCGCTCAAACAAGTGGTGGAGAATGGTAAAGGCGGCATAGTGTTAGTTCCTGAGATTGCACTTACGCCGCAAACGGTATCCCGGTTCTACCGCATTTTTGGTGATCAGATTGCTGTTCTACACAGCCGAATGACAAACCGTGAACGGCTGCAGGCCTGGAAAGATCTGAATTCAGGGAAAAAGAACATCGCCATTGGGCCACGATCAGCAGTGTTTGCTCCGGTACAAAATCTGGGGCTTATTATTCTGGATGAAGAACACGACAGCTCGTACAAGCAAATGGATCCCGCTCCCAGGTATCATGCCCGGGAAACGGCGATTGTGAGAGCCCGGGAAAACGACGCTGTTGTCATTATGGGGTCGGCTACGCCAAGCATGCAGGCATTGAATATGGCGGCCAAAGGGAAGTGCGAAATGTTGGAACTAAAAAAACGCCATGCCGAAGCAAAGCTACCCGAAGTGGAGGTGCTGGATCTAAAACAGTATAAAGGAGCTATGCGAGGCGAACTGGCGGTTCCTCTTTTTATGGAGATGGAAGAAGCTTTAGAAAAAGGAGAGCAAATTATCTTGTTGTACAACCGGCGCGGCTATGCCAGTTATCTGCAATGTGAAGATTGCGGGCATATCCCCCAAAGCCCGGAATGTTCGGTTAGCCTGACGTATCACAAGCGTAAAAACCTGCTAATGTGCCATTACTCAGGGTATTCCCGCCGTGCCGATACCAACTGCGAGCATTGCGGTTCTCCAAACCTGAAAGTGCAAGGATCGGGAACGCAAAATATCGAAGAGCAACTCGGAGATTTGTTCCCTGAGGCAAGCGTAATCCGGTTTGACCGTGATTCCACCTCCCGAAAAGGGGCTCATGAACAGATTCTGAATACATTCGGGGAAGGTGAAGCAGATATATTAATTGGAACTCAATTAGTGGCCAAAGGACTCGATTTCCCAAATGTAACGGTGGTAGGGGTGATTGATACCGACACGGAATTGGCCTTTCCCTCATTTCAGGCAACAGAAAGAATGTACCAACTGCTGAGCCAGGTTTCAGGAAGATCGGGGCGAGGAGAGAAGGCCGGCACCGTATTTCTTCAAAGCCGGCAGCCGGAAAATCCAGCTATCCAGTTTGCTAAAAAACACGATCACCGGGGATTTGCACGACAGGAGATGGAATTCAGGAAACCGCTTTATTACCCGCCTTATTCACGCCTGATACAGTTTGAGCTTAAATCTACAAAGGAACAAGAGGTAAGTCAGGCGGCCCACCAGCTAACCTCATCAATTGGGAGAGTGGTTCCTGAATTAGCTGTTTTGGGGCCTTCGCCGGGTGCCATTCCCTGGATGAATAAGAAGTACATTTGGGAGGTAACGCTGAAGATTGATCCCGAAAAAGGAGCGGGTTATATCGAGGCAGTTGTGGAGAAAATTATGGGAGTATATGAAGCAGAAACCAAAGGTAGATTCTCATCGGTGAGGGTAAATGTAAACGTGGACGCCATTCAGTAAAAAAGGCCCTTCAAAAAACTTGCAAAAGGGTACGCAAAGTCGGTATTTAAGGGTGAATGAAATTCAACCCATCTAACGGAACAGACTATGGGAGAAGAGCGCGTAAAGCTTGCTGATGATAACGAACAGGTGCAGAACTTCATGAAGCACGTGTTCCGCGATATGCGGGCCTTGAAAACCATGCTTGAAAATGACTGGTTTGAAACCGATACCATAAGAATTGGGGCCGAGCAGGAGCTTTGTATGGTTGATCCGAATGGCAAGGTGTTTTCAAAGTCGATGGAAGTTCTGGAAAAACTTGGAGACGGAAATTACACCACTGAGTTTGCCCGCTTCAATCTGGAAATCAATATGGAGCCGTTGGAATTTACCGGCAACAGCCTTTCACAGATGGAGCATGATCTTCATGAAGATGTGGAGCGTGTTAGGAAAGTGGTTAGAGAGATGGGGGGCGATATTTTACTTACGGGTATTTTGCCAACCATCCGAAAGATGGATGTGGATATCAAAAATTTAACCCCGCTCCAGCGTTATGAGGCTCTGTGTGAAGCGATTAATAGACTGAGAGGTAAAGAGTTTGAACTTCGCATTCAGGGGATGGATGAGTTGCTGATGAAATTTGATTCTCCCTTGTTGGAAGCTTGCAATACCGGGTTTCAGGTACATTTACAGGTTAAGCCTGATGAATTTGTAAACCGATACAATATTGCACAAGCGGTTACCGCTCCCGTTTTAGCCTGTGCGGTAAATTCCCCCGTCCTATTCGGGAAGCGCCTTTGGGCAGAAACCCGGGTAGCCCTTTTTCATCAATCCATCGATACCCGGCAGGTGGGAGAGCATCTGCGGGACTCAAGTCCACGTGTAACCTTTGGGAACCAATGGTTGGAAGACAGTATCCTTGATATTTATAAGGAAGATATTTCCCGATACCGCGTAATGCTGAGTGCAGAAGTTGAGGAAGAAGTGGAAAAACTTATGGAAGAAGGAAAGGCACCAGAGCTTATGGCGCTTAAAGTGCATAATTCTTCGGTGTATAGGTGGAACAGGCCTTGTTATGGTATTAGTAACGGAAAGCCCCATTTGAGAATTGAAAATCGAATATTTCCATCGGGACCCACAGTTGTAGATGAAGTGTCAAATGCAGCTTTTTGGCTGGGGCTGTTGAATGGATTTGAAGATGAGTACAAGGATATTACCAAAGAATTGGATTTTGATAACGCCCGGATGAACTTTTTTGCAGCATCCAAAATGGGTCTGGATACCAAATTTATGTGGACGGGTGATCGGAAAGTATCGGCGGTTGATTTGATTAAAGACGAACTGTTGCCGATTGCTCGAAATGGGTTGAAAAAAGCTGACATCAATTCTTCTGACATTGACACCTACCTTGGTGTGATAGAGGAGAGGGTGAAAAGCGCACAAACCGGATCCTATTGGGTTGTTAAATCTTATGGAAATTTAGTTAAAGAGAGTAACAGAGATCAGGCACTTACAGCCATCACTTCAGCGATGATGAAGAATCAAAACAAAGGAGAACCTGTTCATAAATGGGGGTTAGCGAAATTGGAAGATTTGGAAAACTGGAAACCGTCATCCCTGATGGTTGAAGAGTTTATGACTACCGACCTGTTTACCGTTCATAAAGATGATATACTCGAATTTGTTGCCAACCTGTTAGACTGGCGAAAGATCAGGTATTTACCCGTAGAAGATGATCAGAAGCACTTAATAGGGTTGATCACCATGAGGCAATTGCTGCGTGAATACTCAAAAGCTGAGGATGCAGGTGAAGACACAGGCACTAAAACCGTAAGCGATATCATGCTTCAAAATCCTATTACGATTCACCCGGAGGCATCTATAATGGAGGCTATGAGAATACTGAGGGAACAAAAGATTGGTTGTCTCCCGGTAGTGAAAAACAGCCGGCTTATAGGAATAATATCGGAGGGTAATTTTATGAAGATTACCATTCGTCTTCTGAAAACACTTGAAAACCAAAAATAATTATCAGCACCGAAGTATTGACCGTCAACTTAATGCACAACGAAAAGGAAACAGAACAAAAAAAGGACGATACAAACAGGATAATATGGAGTCATGAAGCAGAAGTAGGTCCCATATTTGTGGTTTTTGCGGGAGTGCATGGAAATGAGACGGCCGGGATAAATGCTTGCAAGCAGATTGCCAATGCCCTTGAATCCATGAAAGGTGATATGCAGGGTTCGGTGTATATGATAAGCGGTAATAAAACTGCGATAGAAGAAGGGGTAAGATATATAGATTTTGATCTGAACCGAATTTGGAACGAGCTTGACTCAGGTTCCGATGAATTGCGTGAATCAGCTGAATGGAAGGAGGCCCTGGAAATAAGGGAGATTATTAAGGGACTGATTGGCAGATACAGTGATGATATGAAGGAGATTTACTTCATTGATTTACATACTACATCGGCTAAAAGCTGTGCATTCATTCCCTTTAATGATACGCTTGAAAACCGCAGAATTGCCTTGCGGTTTCCGGTTCCCCAAATACTGGGAATCGAAGAATCTATACACGGAACATTACTCAGTTATATCAACGATCTGGGTTACCCTGCGATTGGTTTTGAAGCAGGCAGCCACACCGACCCACTTTCAATCGAGCGAACCGAAGCCTTTCTTTGGATATATCTCGATTACGTCAACATTGTGAATCTGGGAATTAAGGAGCTAAGGCAACTTGAAGAGAAACTAAGGCCTGAGTCGGATATCCCCATCAAATACTATGAAATTGATCATCATTATATGGTCGAAGACCCTTTAACTTTCAGGATGAAAAAGGGGTATGTAAATTTTGACAGCATACGGAAAGGAGATTTTCTGGCTTATGACGATCATCAGAGAATTAATGCCCCTGTATCCGGATTCATATTTATGCCTCTATATCAGAAGAAAGGAAATGACGGCTTTTTTATTCTTAAAGGACGTTCACCTTTCTGGCTCGAAATATCTTCGATTTTCAGAGACAGCTTCCTTAACAACTATCTGCATTATCTGCCCGGGGTAGAAGAATTTCAACCCGGTGCTTATTCCGTAAATCTTACCATTGCGCGGTTCTTCGTGAAGGAAATTTTTCACCTTCTGGGCTACAGAGTTATCAGAAAGGATGAAAACAGGTTGATTTGCTACAAACGTATATAATCTTTCACGGCACAGTTTTTTGTTAGCTCTTTATTAGGCTGTATATTAAAATCTTTGTCAGCCGGCATTTTGAAAGCCGGCAATTTTGAATTTTATGACCACTTTCGATGAGAAACGATTATGAATTTGTTGATGGCACCCGGCTTTCATCGGTGATTGAAGCACTGATTTTTGCCAGTGAGGAGCCTATTCCCGGTTCTAAAATCCGGGAAATCATTGTTGATAATGAAGAACAGATTGAAATTACCGAAGAAACGGTATCTGATTTCGTTGACAAGCTGAACGAACGCTATGATGAAAATGGACTGAGCTTTCGTATTCAGGCGCTGGGTGGGGGGTATACCTTTGTCACCCAGAAGAAATATCATTACTGGCTCAGCATCTTTCAGCACGAAAATGCCTACCGGAAGCTGTCGCAGTCAGCGATTGAGTCGCTTGCCATTGTGGCCTATCGCCAGCCCATCACCAAGCCGGAAGTGGACCAGATTCGCGGTGTTGACTCCGGGTACATCTTGCGACAGCTGATGGAGAAAGCATTGATTGAAGTTTCCGGCCGAGCCGATAGTCCCGGAAAGCCGCTCTTATACCGAACTACAAAGCATTTTCTGCGTCATTTTGGAATTAACTCGGTGGATGAATTGCCGAAGCCACGCGAGATCGATGAAATTCTGAAGGATGATGATATGGCTGAGCATCGTCAGTTATTGATGGAGCGTCAGCTTATGATGGAGGAAATGAATGATGAAGATGAAGAAGTTACCAAAGAAGACGTTGCCGAAGAATTGCTGACCGAATACCAGGAAAAGAAGGCAGTCAGAGAATCAGAAGAACATGAAGAGGTTGAGGAAGAACAAGCTCAGCCTGAAAATGAAAATGAAGAAAGAGAAACTAACGAGGAAGAATGAGTAACCATAAAGGTGGAAATAAATCAGGAAAGAGAAGACCCAAGAATAAGGCGGACTCTAAAAAAGCAGCCACCGTTGATCAGAATTATTCCAAAGACGAAGAAATCAGGTTGAATAAATTTATAGCCCATGCCGGGTTTTGCTCCCGCCGTGATGCGGACGAGTATATTTCTGCGGGTAAGGTTCAGGTTAATGGGCAAGTAACTACAGAGTTAGGAACTAAAGTCAGGCGTAAAGATTCTGTGGTGGTTGATGGCCAAAACCTGAGTTTGGAACCGTTTGTGTATCTGCTGCTTCATAAGTCCAAAGATGTAATTACTACAACAGACGATGACCGCGACCGGACAACGGTAATGGATCAGATTGAAGATGCCACCGGTTATCGCGTATATCCCGTGGGCCGGCTGGACAGAAACACCACCGGGTTACTCGTGCTGACTAACGATGGCGACCTGGCACATCGGTTGATGCACCCCAGTTATGAGGTTCGAAAAACCTATCAGGTTTCCACAGAAAATCCTCTTTCGGAAGGGCAGCTTGAACAGTATCTCGAAGGTGTTGAACTGGAAGACGGGATCGCTAAGGGATATAACATTACCCAATTTGTGGATGACCCATATACCTTTGAGATGTCAGTTTTTGAAGGCCGGAACCGATTGATTCGCCGCATGGTAGAATTTCACGGAACAGAAGTAACCAAACTCAAACGGATTGAATATGCAGGACTCACGCTAAAAGACGTTCCGATGGGGAGATGGAGATATCTTCGCCAAAATGAAATTAATAACCTGCGAAAATTGGTTAAGCTTGAGACATTAGACTTTAATAAAGGCAAATAAACACATATTACATGGAGATTAGCAGTATTTCGATTTCATCCGGACAGGTAGAATCTAATGAAGGGTTGCCGATCCGTTATGATTTGTATTCACCTATTTCAAGAAACGGACTGAGCTTTCCGGTCATTATTTTCCTGCACGGATTAAAAGGTTTCAAAGACTGGGGACCATTTCCGGATGTTTGCGAAGAACTGGCACGGGCCGGGTATGGAGTAGTTGCCATGAATTTTTCACTCAATGGAATCGGTGACAATAAGACCGAATTCACTGAGTTGGAGCTTTTCGAAAGGGAAACACTTTCACAGGACCTTGATGATGTAGGTACCGTGATTGATGCGCTGCAAAAAGGAGAGATTACAGATAACCACTCCAATCTAAATACAGATGTGATTGGATTGTTGGGGCATTCCCGTGGTGGGCAAACAGCTATCTCGGCAGCTGTTGAATATGCTCCTGTACAGTGTTTAGTCACATGGTCAGCTGTGGCTGATTATCGGGAGCGCTGGACCGAAGAAATGAAAAAAGATTGGGAAGAACAGGGTTATACTGAAATTGAGAACAGCCGCACCGGACAGAAGATGAAGGTCGGGAAAGTGGTATATGAAGACTCCGTGGATAATGCAGAACGGGTTATAGCGATGGAGCGGGTGAAGGATTTGAGAATCCCGACCCTTTTTATTCATGGCAGGGATGACGAAGCTGTGACTTATACCAACTCAGAAAAACTGCATATTGCCTGCGAAGCCCGGGACAAAGAGCTTCGGTTGGTTGCCAACGGCACGCATACGTATGGAGCTGCACATCCTTTTGAAGACCAGGATTTCCCCAAACCTTTTGCTGAAGTGCTGGAATGGACAGAAGGTTGGTTCGTGGAACACCTCCGCTGAGAGGGTTCTTTTAATATTTTTACACATCAATTACCCGCTACTACTTGATTAGCAGGCAAAGTAGCCTCACTTTCACCTATCTGATTATTTACCAATTAAGAACTAACGAGGAACCATGAACTACGGAAAAAATACTTTTACCAAACTTGCCGTATTGCTTCTGAGTTTTACCTTTGTATTTGCAGGGTGTAAAACAGCAGAACAAGCCGCAAGTTCTTCAGAAAACCCAACGCGCGGAATGCGTGGTGGCCCTGGCAGCGATGACGGGATGAAGAAATACAGTGATGTAATCACCAAAGATGCCGAAACAGACGAAGGTCTGTTTGATGTGCATAAAGTTGACGACAAATATTATTACGAAATTCCCGATGACCTTTTAGACCGCGAAATGCTATTAGTGAGTCGTATTGCTAAAACGGCCGATAACCTGGGTTACGGCGGCGAAAAGCTGAATACTCAAATCGTGCGGTGGCAAAAGAAACAAGACAAGATTCTGCTGCGCCACGTTTCCTACGAGAACGTTGCCTCAGATACGATGCCCATTTATGAAGCGGTAAGAAATTCGAACTTCGAGCCCATTATCGCATCGTTTGATATTGCCGCTCTGAACGAAGACTCAACCGGTTCCGTAGTTGAAATCACCAGCCTGTTTACTGATGACATCCCATCTTTAGGATTGGATAGCGGTGACAGACGAGAATATCAGGTGCGCCGTGTTGATGGCAGCCGAACTTTTATTGAGCACATCAACAGTTACCCTAAGAATATTGAAGCGCGGAATCTGATTACATATGACGCCAGTAATCCTCCTTCAAACTCTTCTACCGGAACTATTTCTCTGGAGTTGAACCATAGTATGATTGTACTTCCGGAAGAGGAAATGAGATCTCGTTCGTACGATCAGCGAGTCGGATTCTTCAGTGTTCAGAAAACCAAGTACACGGATAATGCTCAAAAGGCGAAGCAAATACGCGACATCACCCGCTGGAAACTGGTTCCTAAAGATAAAGAAGCCTACATCGCCTGGTTAAACGGCGAAAGTGATGAGCTGGTAGAGCCTGAAAATCCGATTATTTATTATGTAGACCCTGCTACACCTAAGAAATGGAGAGAATATCTGATTCAGGGTGTGGATGACTGGCAAGTGGCTTTTGAGGCCGCCGGTTTCAAAAATGCTATCATGGGTAAACTTCCTCCTACCAAAGAAGAAGATCCTGAGTTCAGCCCGGAAGATGTGCGCTATTCTGTAATCCGGTACTTCGCATCTCCGGTGCAAAATGCCTACGGTCCGCATGTACATGACCCAAGAAGCGGACAGATACTGGAAAGTGACATTGGCTGGTACCACAACGTGATGAACCTGCTTCGCAACTGGTTCTTCATTCAAACGGCCGCAGCTAACCCGGATGCCCGAGGTGTGGAATTTGATGATGAAATTATGGGTGAACTGATTCGATTTGTATCTGCTCACGAAGTAGGTCACACACTTGGTTTCCCTCACAACTGGGGTTCAAGTTATGCCTACACGGTAGATCAGCTTCGCGATCCTGAGTTTACCTCAAACCACGGAACCGCACCTTCCATTATGGATTATGCCCGTTTCAACTATGTGGCTCAGCCCGGTGACGGAGTTACAAATTTCTATCCTGCTGTTGGTGAATATGACAAATGGGTGACCAAATGGGGATATACCTGGTTCCCGGATGACATGAGTGACGAAGAAATCGAAGCTACTCTGAATGAGTGGACTATCGAAAGAGCTGATGATCCGGTTTATTTCTATGGTCGTCAGACAGGAAGTAAAATTGATCCTCGTTCTCAGAATGAAGACCTCACCAACAATGCTATGGAAGCCGGTGAACTTGGTCTTGCCAACCTTCAGGTTATTACTGAAAACCTGATTGACTGGACAGAGAGAGATGGAGCTAACTTCGAAGAGCTGGAAGAACTGTACGGCAATGTCCTCAGCCAGTGGTACCGCTACATGGGCCATGCACTCAGCAATATTGGCGGTGTGTATGAGAATCATAAAACCTATGAGCAGGACGGTGCAGTTTACGAGCCGGTACCCGAAGCTACACAACGTGATGCCATGGAGTTTCTGCAGCAGCATGCATTCAGTTCACCAACCTGGGCATTCAGTGATGAAATCCTGAGCCGCGTGAACCAGTCATCTGCAATTGATAACTTCAGAAACTACCAGGAGAATGTACTTGGTAGTGTAGCAGATGCTCAACGTATTGCTCGCCTGATTGAATTTGAGCGACGAGCTTCCGGTGATGTTTACACCGCTTTTGAAATGATGGATGACCTGCGAAATGGTATCTTCACTGAAGTGCGTGCAAACGAGAATATTGACGTGCATCGCAGAAACCTGCAGCGTGCATACATCGAACAGATGGAATCATTGATGAACAATGAGCTTCCAAGTATTCCTGCTCAGTGGAGACAATTTCTTGGCTGGACCCAGGTTGATGTAAGTCAGTCTGATATCCGACCAATCGTTCGAAATCAGCTTACTATCCTGAACCGCGATATCGCTCGTGCGCTCAGAAGTGGTGGATTTGACCGATCAACCCGTGTGCATCTTGAGGACGCGCAAATGAGAGTTGAAGACATTTTAGATGGTGACGATTAATTTCTAAACCAGCTAAGTAATTTTTTAGCCCCCGCTCATAACTTTGAGTGGGGGCTTTTTTTTATGTTTTGATTTTGAAGATCAATCACTGTTTTAGCATCTTTAGCAGGTGGCTAATTAACACTCTGTTTCTATGGAATCATTAATTGAATTTTTTGAAGATGTCCCCACGGTTTTCCGGGCGGGCATGTTGGTGGGCGGGATTTTTCTGTTCTGGATTATTGAAGGTGTTTTTCCGCTCTTCGAGTTTGGATATAAAAAAGTACGCCATGCAGCTATCAATCTGGTGCTAAATGGTTTTTTTGTGGTGATAGGTCTGGGTTTTGCCGGTCTTTTGGTTTGGTCATCCAATTATGTGACGACTAACGAATTCGGCGTTCTTCAATGGGTTGAAATGCCGGTGTGGGCTCAGGCCATAGTTGGAGTAATGCTGCTCGATTTCTTCGGTGCTTACCTGATTCACTGGATAGAACATAAAGTTGTGTTCATGTGGAAATTTCATCTCGTTCACCACAGTGATACTACTGTAGATGTAACCACCGGGCTCCGTCACCACCCCGGCGAAGCTGTTTTCCGAATGGTTTTTACCATTATTGGGGTGATAGTTGTAGGTGCACCAATCTGGATTGTCTTCCTTTATCAAAGTATATCGGCATTATTCGCGCACCTGACCCATGCGAACATCAACATGCCAAGAAAGATAGACCGGGCTTTATCATGGGTATTTATCACACCGTTGATGCATAAAGTTCACCACCATTATACGCAGCCGTTAACCGATACTAACTATGGGAATATCTTTGCCGTTTGGGACCGAATGTTTGGAACTTTTGCCCAGGTAGATGAGATGACTGAACTCAAGTATGGCATCGATACACATATGGACCCGGCCGAGAATGATAATCTGGGCAATCTGCTTAAGATTCCATTTCAAACTTATCGCCCACCGGTAGGATCTAAGTTTGGGGATGAAGCAGATATCCGTGAATCTGACAATGATTAATCATCAATCATGAAATCCTTTCCCTTCCATGATTTTTGGAATGTATTTCTCAATTCTTCGTTGCCGGGTTGAAGACTGCTTAGCTCCGGAGAAGTGAATGATGTAGCCGCGTTGCCTGCCGGGTGTTAGTGCTTCAAAAGACTCTTTTAGTATAGGGTCTTCATCGAATTTTGCCTGTAGCTCTTCAGGAATGGGTTCCGGGTTCTTTTTGAATTTCACCTTCTTTCCGGAATTCTCAATCTCAATAGCTTCCCGGATATATTCTTTTATAGTGTTCTCAGATTCATTGATTTGTTCAACATTCGTGAACTTAAATAGGCGGGCTGCCTGTGAATTTTTCCCGGGTTTAACAAGAATTTTGTTTTGATCCTGGAGCAGAGATCCTTTAAAAAAGCTGACCGAGCAATAGTTTTTGAAGGCGCTGAGGATAAGTACGTTGCTGCCTTCAAAAGTGTAGCAGGGCACACTCCATTTCACTTCTTCTGTAAGCCCCGATTCAAGGATGATGAGCCGTAGCTGTTTCAGTTCCTCCTGCCAGTCTTGTACCTTGCAATCGGGGGTGCCGCCCAGCGGACAGCGCCCGCAACCGATATCGAGATATTGATCAACTTCTGGGTTCATTTTTCTTTAGTCATGTAATCCTTTTCCCTCCAGAATGTCCGGAATGGCTTTTTCTACTCTTCGTTTACGTGTCTTGGATTGTTTAGCCCCTGAAAAGTGAAGTAGGTATCCGCGCTGACGTCCCGGAGTTAATGATTCAAAAGCCTTTTCCAAAGCGGGGTCTTCATCAAGTTTAGATTGAAATTCTTCAGGCACATCAAACTCTGAAGTCTTCTTCATTTTTACTTCTTTTCCTGATTTCTCCACCTCAACTGCTTCATTGACATACGCCTGAATGATGTGTTCCGTGTCTATAATTTCTTCAACATTGGTGAATCGAAGCTGGCGGGCTGACTGGACATTCTTTGTTTGCTGGATCAGAATGTCCTCAGGGTCTTTCAGCAACACTCCCTTGTGAAACAGAAGAGCACAGTAATCTTTAAACCCATGGATGAGTACTACATTATTTTTGTTAACCGTGTAGCAGGGACAACCCCATTTCAATTCCTCCGTGAGTCCACATTCCAGGATGAGCATTCTGAGTCTTTCATATTCTTGTTTCCATTGAGTGTCTTTCTCAAAAAACCAGTCAACCTCAGGATTCATAGACAAGCAGCTTGAATTGATATGTTGCCGGAATGATACTAAAATGAAGAGAAAACTTTGAGCAGAAATAAGTTTATCTATTCTTAAAAGCAATGCTCACTAAAAACCCAACAAGTACAACAACCGCAGTCCCAACCGGATTCAGCCACAGAAATTCGATGGCTTTGGCATATCCATCAGGCACCTCGTTCCAGGGAAAGATGAAGGAATAATCAGCGGTTGTGGCATTATAGAAAAGCCGGTCGAAGGCAAAAACGGAGAGCATTCCGGAAATCAGCCCCACCAAAGCACCCGTTCCTGTGGCTCGTTTCACCCAAAGGAGGAGCACAAATACGCCGAGAATAGAACCATAAAAATAGCTGCCGATCTGGTTTACCAATTCAATAATCGATTTCGTTTCCCCAAGTAAGAGGGCAGAGACGGTAGCAATGGCTCCCCACATAAAGGTTACACCTCTTGATGATTTAACATAGTGTGCTTCGGTATGAACGTCTCCTTTCAGGCGCTGATACCAATCGACAATAGAAACCGTGGTTAAAGCATTCAGTTCACTGTCGATACTACTGAGGGCTGCCGCAAAAATCCCGCCCACGATCAACCCGATAATTCCGATGGGCACATGGTTCAGGATAAAATAGGGGAAGATGTAGTTGGTGTCGTTAACGTCCGCTTGTTGGATTTCGGCCTGCAGTGCCAGGTCAGCCTGACGAGCTTCATTCATCTCTTTGTCGGCATTGACAAACGCTTGCTGGGTTCCCGGATTTCGGTTTTGGACAGCTTCGAGGGCCGCACCTTCCCGGGCAATATGAGCCAGCTGATACTCTTTCAGGATTCGTTCTTCCGCCAGTTGGTATTCCTGCGTTTCGGCCACCGGTTCGGTAGCACGGAAAGAAGCAGGTGCAGGGTTAAAAATGAAAAATACGTACAGCATCACCCCAAGAAGCAGGATAAAGAACTGCATGGGGACTTTAGCATAAGCTGTTAGAAGTAATGATTTTCGTGCATTTTTGACCGAATCGGTTGTGAGGTAACGCTGAACCTGCGTTTGGTCGGTCCCGAAATAGGAGGCCATCAGAAAGAAAGCGGCAATAACTCCGCTCCATACATTGTACTTCTCAGAAAGGTCAAAATTCAGATCGAGGGCGGTCAGCTTATCCAGGCTTCCGGCAAGATACAGAGCATCATTAAAATTGACTTCTTCCGGGAGGTTGACCCAAATCAACCCAAAAGAAAAAATGAGCCCGAACATCATAATGGCCATTTGTTTCACATCGGTATTGATAACGCCGGCAATTCCCCCAACTGTAGTATATGCCGTAGCGATTACTCCAATAATTATGATGGTGACATTCAGAGGAAGCCCCAGCAGCAATGATAAAACATAAGAAGGAGCCGCAATCACAACGCCCAGTGCCAGGCCTCGGGAGATCAGAAAAAGTCCGGCTGTAGTTAGCCTTGTTTTCAACCCAAATCGTTCTTCAAGCACTTCATAAGCCGTAAAATTCTGCATTTTGTTGAAGAAAGGAACCAGAAACATGCAGATGAAAATCATGGCAAATGGAATAGCCAGGTAGGTTTGCACAAAGCGCATGTCTTCTACATAGGCAATTCCGGTTGTTCCGATAAAGGTGATGGCCGAGGCCTGGGTTGCCATGACCGAAAGTCCGGCCGCCCACCAGGGCATCGAGCGGTTGGCAAGCAGGTAGCCTTCAATGGTAGAGGCGTCTTTACCCTGACGGGTTCCATCCCAAACGGTATATCCAAGAAAAGCGATTAAAACCGACCAGTCAATCCAGCTCATAAATCAGGGCAGATTGAAGGTTGTGGTGAAGATCAGAAATAACAAGATGTAGGCAACGCCCAATACCAGTACGATGGTGTAGTCTTTGAGCCACTTGGGTTCTGAGGTCGGTTTATTTTCCATGCCCGATAATAGCTAATGTGACTTTCTTTTGAAAGTGGGAGAACAGCGAATAACGAATCTTCGTTACGAGCGCAAGGATTATAACAGCAAAATCGTCCATCGCAAATCAATGCGAACAGCGATTAACCGATTAACGATTTCCGAATAACGAATAACGAATAACGAATAACGAATTTACGAATAACGAATTTACGAATCACCGAAACATTTACAACCCGGCTAAATACTCTACGCATTCATAATAAATTCCCTCATGGTGCATAAAGGTGCTGTCTTTTCTGTTCAGGTCCAGCGGGTCGCCATTAAAGTTTGTGGCTCGGAATCCAAGTTCGTGAAATATGCAGGCAGTGGCCGCGAAATCCCAAAGACTGCCTCCGCCAATTTCTTTCTTGGGGTGCTTAATCATATTGGCGGGAGTATGTTGTACTACTTTGATGGCGTTCAGAACCGAGCCGCCGCCCTGAATTACTTTTAAGCCTGATAAATTTAGTTCACCCACTTTATGATAAAGATGCCTCATCAGCTCATCCGGCCGGGGAGTCTTGGTCAACGGTTTGTCGGTAATATGGGTCAGGTAATTATTTGGTTTGGGCCGTTTCCAGAGTTTATCATTTTTAAAAACCCTGTGGCCTTTGGCAGCATGATACATGGTTTCAGTGCTGGGGTCGTAAATGACACCGATGACAGGTGTTCCACCCCGGGAAACAAGGGCTATAGATACCGAGAAATCTGGTATTTTACGGCTTAAGGCCAGGGTGCCGTCGATGGGGTCAACACACCAGAAATAATCTTTTTCAAACCGGCTGCCATCGTCTTCGGTTTCTTCTGTTAGCAGGGCTATATCATGTTCTTCACAAGTGGGAAGCAAGTATGAAAGAATCTCATCTTCACATTCCTTGTCCACTTTAGTGACGATTTGAGAGGCATAATTACTTCCGCCATCAGGCTTTACCTTCACATCAATGGTAGTATCCAAATAAGATTTTATGATGCGGCCGGCAGCTAATGCGGCTTCCATAGCAGTTTCTTTAAGAGGTAACAGGTTCATCCAATAGGGTGTTTATCACTTCGTTGGTTACACGCTCACTATAGCTGTTGATTTTCCAGTGCTCCGGGCTCCATCCCTTCAGAAAACGGTGGAAATCTGCCCAGGCTACCCGGTATAAAGGCCGCCATTCCTTTTCAAGGTCTGGGTTTTGCTCGCCCGTTGACTGTTGTAAATAGCTGAAATAGGTGTCCAGAATCTGTTCCTCGAGGGCTTCACAGTCTTCCTCATCCAGGCAGCTTCCGATAAAATAGGCCAGATCTTTCATGCCACAGCCTCCTCCCACATACTGAAAGTCTACGGCTGCAACTTCTCCCCGCTCCGAAAAACAAAAATTTGCCAGCTTTGCGTCTCCGTGCACAAAAGTCTTAAACCTGCAGGCTTTCAGTTTTTGATCAATAATGGAGGCGGCCTTTTTCAGGCGCTCGTCGCTTAATGCCTCAAGTTCCTGAGGGCGAGTTTCTAAATGCCAGTAGGTGCCCTGATCCCATAATCCCTCCGGGACCATACCCAAGAAACTGCCATGAAAATCCGCCAGCCATTTTAGAATTGGGGTGATTTCTTGCCAGCTTACCGACGTTTTTCGGAGCGGGTAACCGGAGGCATTGAGGTCTTCCAGGACCATAAGTACTTCATGCTCCTTATGATTAATGGCCAAACAGCGGGGTAGCCGGGCTTTGGATTGATGACTGTACTGCTCGTACCAGGTGGTTTCCACTTCATAAGACTTGAGCTTGCGCTGATGGCCGATATCGGTGTTCCAACCCCGGGGATGCTGTTGGGACTTTTCCGTTTGAACGTGCTTTACCACCACACTGGAAACCTGCGCTCCTTCGAGATGTATGCGGAGGATCTTTCCGTAACCACTCCAAAGCTCCTGTATAACTACCTCATCGCTGATGGAGGTAGCACCGGTGCATTCTAAGATGAAAGTTTTAAACGATTCATTCATTGAGTCGGAAGATAGCAAAGATATGGCAGTGGATTGAAGGGGAGTTAAGTTACCAATGGTGATATTTGCTCAGGGTGAAAAATAAATAGTTCATCGAAAACCGGTAGCTCAATCCATCACCAATCAAATTAGCAGAATTGCGATAACCCGATTAAAGATTTGCGAATAACGAATTTACGAACCACTGAAATATCAACTATCAGGTCGATTAATCACAGCCAGGGTACAGCGCGAAGAACACACCAGCTTTTCCCGTTCATCCCGTAGCTCACATTCCCAGACCTGAATTTTTCTACCAATATGAACAGGCTTTGCAGTTCCTGTTACTTTGCCTCCCATCTTCACGGACCGGATATGATTGGCGTTTATCTCCACCCCTACCACTGTTTGGCTGGAATCTTCCAATTGAAACCAGCCGCCTACCGAACACAACGTTTCGGCGAGGGCAACAGAAGCTCCACCATGTAATACCCCGAATGGTTGCACCGAATTTTCATTTACCGGCATGGTGGCTACCATTTTGTCTTTGGCCACGTGCTCAAACTCCATCCCCAAAGCATGCCCCATATGCTTATGGGAAAAGTTGAAATAAATTTCGGCTTTCTTTTTTAGATCCTCTTGGATGAACATGAAATTTGAATTTGATTAACAGTGTTAAGTTATTAAAATAAAGAGTGGAACCGCTTTCAAATGAATAGTGAAAGTGTATATTAGAAAATACACGCAAACATGATAGGAAAATAATATGAAATACGAACCTACCACGATTTTGTCTGTCGTCTCTGAAGGAATTGAAAAAAATGAAACAGGGATATATTCGGCTGTAAAGCGGGATGGAAAATGGATTGAAACAACCATCGATGATTTTAACCAAATGGTACACGACCTGGCTATGGGCTTGTATGAGCTGGGCGTTCGGAAAGGAGATAAGGTTTCTCTGCATGCTGAAAACAGTACCGAGTGGTTGGTAATAGACCAGGCCATTTTATCCTTGGGCGCGGTTGTAGTGCCTATTTATACCACTCAGCCCGGCGAGCAGATCAAGTACATCCTGGAGAATTCGGAGGCTAAGGTTCATTTTGTATCTAACGATGAAGTGTTTGCGGAAACCAAGCCGCTGATTAAGGGTGTCGAAAACGTAAAGGCGATCATTTCCATTCTCGGTTCAAACCATAACAAGCTCAAGACTTTTGATGATATCCTGGAAATAGGGCATAAGAAGGGGGAGGAAGATCCGAATTTGTTTGATAAGCTTCGCAGTGATGTGCAACCCGATGACCTTGCCACACTGATCTATACATCAGGGACCACCGGTGTACCGAAAGGAGTGATGCTGACCCACAACAATATTGCCGGGAACGCCCTGGCCTCGCACGAAATTTTTCCTTTCGACCCTAAAGAGCACGATGAACCAAAGGTGCTTTCCTACCTGCCGCTGGCGCATATGTTTGAACGAACGGCATCTTATATCTATGCCTATGTGGGGGTTCCTCCTTATTACATCGATGAGGTGGAGGAGATACGGGATGATTTTCAAACCGTGAAGCCAATCTATATGGTTACCGTCCCACGGCTTTTGGAGAAGATTGTAACCGGCATAAAAGTAAAGGGTCAGGAATTTAGCGGGTTGAAGAAACAGCTGTACTATTGGGCGGTTAATTTAGCTGAAGAATATGATCCGGAAGATCCGCCGGCTTCCTGGAAATGGAAAATTGCCGACAAGCTGGTGTATGCTAAAATCCGGGAAATGTTTGGTGGAAACCTGGTGGGGCTTAATGTGGGGGGAGCCGCGCTTTCACCGAATATCGCACGCTTTATGAACGGAATCGGGATTTATTGCGGACTGGGGTATGGTCTTACGGAAACTTCCCCGGTACTAACCGGGCCACCTGTGGGGGAACTCAGAATCGGTTCATCCGGAAAGCCGCTGGTGGATGTGGAGCTCAAAATTGCCGAAGATGGAGAAATTCTGGCTAAAGGTCCGAACATCATGAAAGGCTATTACAAAATGCCGGAAAAAACCGAGGAGGCAATAGATAAAGACGGCTGGTTTCATACCGGAGACATCGGGCATATTGATGAAGATGGCTGGTTGTTTGTAACCGACCGGAAGAAATCGCTTTTTAAACTTTCAACGGGTAAATATGTAGCTCCGCAACCCATAGAGAATGCATTGGTAAACAGCGGGTTTATTGAGCAAGCTGTGGTTGTGGGAAGTGAGCATAAATTTTGTGGTGCATTGATCGTCCCGAACTGGGAGAACATGAAGAAACGGTTTAAGTCAACCGGACACGACTTCCCGGAAGATAATCCTACTGAGAATAAGTATGTGATCAAGCGAATTCAGAAGGAAATAGACAAAGTGAACGAGGAGCTTTCCAAGTGGGAGAAAGTGAAAAAGTTCAAGCTGTTGAAAGATCAGTTTACCATTGATGACGGAGAAATCACACCCACGCTTAAAATTAAACGAAATGTGATCAACGAGAAATACAAAGAACAAATCGACAGTATCTACGCAGAAGAAGAGGAAGAATCTTAGGATCTAAATTTATGAGTACAAAGAAATATTCGATCAGGAAAGTAGCTGTATTAGGGTCAGGAGTGATGGGGAGACAGATTGCAGCGCATTGCGTAAATGCCGGACTGGACGTGGTGTTACTGGATCTTAAAAGTGATGACCCCAATCGCCCAAATAAAACGGTGGAAGAAAGTCTTCAAAAAGCTTCGAAGATGAAGCCGGCGCCCTTCGGAAAACCGGATTTTGCCCAACGAATCGAAGTGGGAAATTTCGAGGATGATTTTGATAAGCTAAAAGAGGCCGATTGGATTTGTGAAGTGATCGTAGAGAAGATGGACATCAAAAAGGATATGATGTCTCGCATTGAAAAGATTCGAAAGCCGGAAACTATTGTTAGTTCCAATACATCCGGGCTTCCAATAAGTGAGATTTCCGAAGAATGCAGTGATGATTTTAAAGCTCATTTCCTGGGAACGCACTTCTTTAATCCACCCCGGTATATGAAGCTTCTGGAAGTAATTCCAACTGCAACCACTTCCGAAGATGTAACTGAATTCATGCACCGCTTCTGTGAGAAAACACTCGGCAAAGGGGTCGTGATTTGTAAAGACACGCCCAACTTTATCGCCAATCGGATTGGGATTTTCTCCATCGCTAATATCATGCCTTATTTCTTTGATGGTGACTTCCGGGCTGAAGAAATTGACTTGCTAACCGGAACACTCACCGGGTATTCCAAAGCAGCCACCTTCCGAACGGCAGATATGGCCGGACTGGATGTTACCAATCATGTAGCCAAAAACCTGTATCCATCCATCCCGGATGATGAAATGCGGGAGACTTTCAACCTGCCGGAAGAATTCGAAAAAATGGTGGAAGATGGTATGATCGGTAATAAAGCCGGGAAAGGGTTTTACTCGAAGCAGGATGGAGAATACCTGGTTATCAATCCGGAGACGTTTGAATATGAGTCTCAGCAACAATTGGAAGACCCGATTCTGGATGAGGCAAAAAAAATAAAAGACACAGCAGAACGATTGAAGTTCTTGGTTTTCTCTGAGGATAAAATCGGCGATTTTCTCTGGAATGTGCACCGGGACTTACTGCTGTATGCGGCCAATCGAATTCCTGAAATTACCGACTCCCCTCTTTCCATCGACCGTGCCATGCAATGGGGGTTTAACTGGGAAATGGGGCCTTTCGAGCGCTGGGATGCCTTAGGACTTAACAACATGGTAGAGCGGCTTGAGAAGGAAGGAGCTGAAATTCCTGAGTTAATTAGTGAAATGCTGGATGCCGGAATATCATCTTTTTATGAAGATGGAAAGGTGTATGATCCTCAATCTAAGTCCATGGTAGATATTCCGCCGGAGGCTAAAAAAGAAGTCAAGGTCCATCATCTTCGTAAGCAGAAATCTCCGGTGATGGAGAACAACAGTGTGTCCCTTCACGATATGGGTGATGGAGTTGCACTGTTTGAATTCCACACTCCAAATTCCACACTGGGTAGCGAGCTGGTTCAGTCCCTGTATAATTCGCTGGATACGGTCAAAGATCAATTTGGTGCACTGGTTATCAGTCATGATGCCGACAACTTCGCTTTTGGAGCCAACCTGAAAGAGGCCCTGGTTGCCAAGCAGAATAACGATTGGGACAGCGTGGTGGAAGCTGTTGAAAACTTCCAGAAAACAGCCGTTGCTCTCAGGTATGCTCCATTTCCGGTAGTAGTTGCTCCTTTTGGCAAAACCTTGGGCGGAGGCGTAGAATTTTGCCTGTATTCGGATAAAGTAGTGGCCCATCATGAATTGTATATGGGTTTGGTAGAAGTAGGAGTCGGGTTAATTCCGGCCGGTGGAGGAACCACGGAGCTGCTCCGAAGGGCTATGGAAAAGCTGGAGGGAGATGCAGATCCATTGCCTTTTATTCGGGAGGTATTCAAGACTATCGGGATGGCAAAAGTATCGGAAAGCGCTCACCGGGCTCGTGAACTCGGGTATATGAGGGATTCCGATACAATTGTTATGAATCGTGATCTTTTAATCAAAAGAGCCAAAGAAGAAGCTCTGAACTTAGTTCACGCGGGTTATCAGTCGCCGGCTGAAACTCCGATTAAAGTGTTGGGAAAGACTGCTCTTGCTGCCATGAAACTCATGCTCCATGTTATGCATGAAGGAAAGTATATCACTGATTACGACAAAGTGGTAGCTGAACGGGTGGCCTATGTATTGGCTGGTAGAGATTTAAGTGAAGCGCAGGAAGTCCCGGAATCTTATCTCTTGAAGCTGGAAAGGGAAGCAATCCTTGAATGCCTGCAGGATGATCGAACACTAGCCCGAATGGAACACATGCTGAAGAAGGGAAAACCATTAAGGAATTAGATTTTTGAGTGGTGAGTCTTGAGAAATGAGTGCTGAGTAACAACTTTGGAATGAACAAATATAAGAACTTAGAGATTTGGAAAAGGTCGGTAGATCTGGCTACAGAGGTTTACTCAGCTACAAAGTCATTCCCAAAGGAAGAGAAGTATGGTATTACATCTCAGATGAGGAGGTGTGCTGTGTCAGTACCTTCCAACATTGCAGAGGGTGCTGGTAGAGAAGGTAAAAAAGAGTTTAAATATTTTTTACACATCGCATATGGATCCATCTATGAGTTAGAAACACAGTTACTGATTGCTAATAATCTTGGTTATCTAAAAGATGAAGATCATTCTAAGCTATCAGCAGAGATCGATGAAATTCAGAAAATGATTTACGTATTTGCAAATAAACTTAATAATAAATGAGTATCTCAATACTCGTTTCTCAAAACTCACTACTAATATGAGAGAAGCATATATCGTTGCAGCAGCTCGAACAGCTTGTGGGAAAGCCAATAAGGGATCCCTGCGGTTTACCCGGCCAGATTCAATGGGAGGGGCAGTTGTTAAAGATTTACTTAATCGAACCAAAGGACTCAAAGCTGAACAGGTTGAAGATGTTATAATGGGTTGTGCCTTTCCGGAGGCGTCACAGGGACTAAATGTGGCCCGACAGATCGCTTTGTTGGGTGGATTGCCAGACTCAGTTCCGGGTGTTACCGTAAACCGGTTTTGTTCCTCGGGGTTGCAAACCATTGCTATGGCAGCAGAACGTATCATGGCCGGTGGCGCTGATGTGATCATTGCCGGAGGAGTAGAATCCATGAGCCTGGTTCCTATGGGAGGCATGTCGGTTCAACCCAACCCGGAGTTGGTTGATGATAAGCCGGGCGTGTATGTAAGCATGGGTATCACGGCTGAAAATGTAGCCGATAAGTACGAAGTCAGCCGGGAAGATCAGGATCAATTTGCCTACCGAAGTCATCAGCGGGCGATAAAAGCCTGGGAAGATGGAAAATTTGACAGCCAAATCACTCCTGTAGAAGTCCATGAAAAGAAAGTAACGGCTGATGGGGAAGTAGTAGAGGAATCATTCACCTTTAAACAGGATGAAGGCCCCAGAAAAGATACTTCGGTTGAGGCACTATCGGGACTGCGGCCTGTGTTTAAAAATGGAGGAAGTGTTACGGCTGGTAATTCATCACAAATGAATGATGCCGCTGCCGGTGTAGTCGTTATGAGTGGAGAGATGGTTGAGAAGCTTGGCCTGGAACCTATGGCCAGGTACGTTGGATTTCAGGTTGCCGGTGTGGCCCCGGAAATCATGGGCATAGGACCGATTGAAGCTGTTCCAAAAGTACTGAACAAAACCGGATTGAAATTATCGGACATTGATTTGATAGAACTTAATGAAGCTTTTGCTTCACAGTCGCTGGCGGTAATTAGTGAGCTTGGGTTAGATCAGGAAATCACAAACGTAAATGGCGGAGCTATAGCCATGGGGCACCCGCTTGGTTGTACCGGGGCTAAGTTGACCACACAGATTCTCTACGAGATGAAAGAACGCAATTCAAAATATGGATTGGTTACCATGTGTATAGGCGGCGGAATGGGTGCTGCCGGTATTTTTGAAAATCTTTAATAAGGAGGACCACCGACAAACTACGGCCGACACTCGTCGATAGTCTGTTGTCAATGGTCACTCTTCAATACAGGAAATTATGTTCAAAGAAGACACGCTATCAGGACAAACAATCTTAATTACAGGTGGGGGCAGTGGCTTGGGGCTTTCTATGGCTAAGGGTTTTGCCCGATGCGGAGCAAATATTGCCATCTGTGGGCGTACGGAAAAGAAGCTGGAAAAGGCCGTCAAGGAAATAGAAAAAGAAGGGGAAGGGATTGTAGCACGTTATTATCAATGTGATGTACGAGATTATGATGGTGTAACAACGATGTTTGAACAAATCATAGACAATTTTGGAGCTATTACCGGTTTAGTGAACAATGCAGCCGGGAATTTCCTTTCCGCTTCGGAGGACCTTTCACCAGGTGGATTTAAAGCCGTGGTAGATATTGTCCTTC